>PLMF01000315.1:220-18021 GCA_003142355.1 Bryobacterales bacterium | reverse complement strand
CGGAGCCACCGGTACCCCATCGACTAGCACGCTTCGGGAAATCCTTCCGTTAGGTCCAGGGAGAGGTCTGTTTTCCCTTGACAAGTCCTTATCATGGAAGTCCCCGGGTTTTCACCCCGATACGTAAACTCACGCTGTCGGGGGCGAGCCTCGAGATCTCTTCGATGTAGCGCCGTATCGTGGGCCTGCGGTTCGCCGCCGGAATACCTGCCACCCGTCGGCTGATAGTTGTTACACTACGCCCGTCATGGACATTCGGCGCCCGCCGGCGGCGCGGGTGCGGGACGCGGCATTCTTGGCGGCTTGCCTGGCTTACGTTTGGGCAGGCATCGACCCCCGGCTCATCTACCACTGGCAGCGGCCCATCTTCTACACCTCCCCGGGGTTCCTCGATGAGTTCCTGCGGTAGCCCGGTGGACCGGCGGACTACCTCTACGCCCTGGTTGCGCAAGCTTACGCTTTCGCGGGGTGGGGCGCTATCGTCCTGACGGCCCAGGTGGCGGCTATAGTGGCCCTCACCGAGGTGTATTTCACGACCCTGGCCGGTGGCGCGATGCCGCTGGTGCGCTATGTTCCCGCGCTCCTGCTGCTATCCGAACTGAATCTTTATTCCGACCGCACCCCGATGGCGCTGGCTTTGTTACTGGCGCTGGCTCTGGCCATCCTGTTTGTCCGGCTCTCCGGGCGGTGGACCAACTGGATGGCGCTGCTCGGCGCGTTCGCCGCCATGCTCCTGGCGGCCTGCTACCTGGCCGGCGTGGCTATCGTGTTCTTCGCGCCGGCGGTAGCCATGGTGCTCATCGCCCGCCGGCCCACCCGCCTTCCCGGGATCGCCTGTCTGCTTCTGGCGGTGGCGCTGCTGGCTGCCGCCCCTGCCTCCGCGCGCGGTTGGTTCACGGACGCCGACATGCGACAGGTCGTCGTTCGCTGGGGCCTGTACGGGTTCTACGCGCTGGGGACGGCCATGGTGCTCCGTGCGGCATCCGGAACGCGAGAGCGCGCTGTCGCGGCCCGCAACCGGGGTCCCCGACCTGCCCGGCCCTGCCAGCGGCGGCTGGCAGCCGGCCTGGCCACCGCCCTCCCGCTGCTGGCCCTCGCCTCCGTGGCAGCTGTCTCGTACCACCTCAATGGCCGCGACCGCACTCTCGCCGCGCTCGACTACCACTGTTCCCACCAGGACTGGCCGGCGGTCATCGACGCCTCGCGGCGCCTCGAGACCGGCGATTTCAATTCGCTTACCCGCTACCAGGTCAACCTGGCTTTGTATGAGATGAACCGCCTGGGCGACGACATGTTCCGCTTTCCCCAGGCCGGCTCCCTGCTCCCCGAACTGCACACCGGCCGGATACTGCCACACATGCTCCGCATCACCGACCTGTGCCTGCGCCTGGGGCGGGTGGACGACGCCGAGCGCTTCGGCAGCGAGGCCATGGTCCTGGGCAACTACGATCCGCGCATCTACCGCTTGATGGCCGGCGTCAACCTGGTCAAGGGCCAGACCGGCGTGGCCCGCAAGTTCCTCACAGCCCTCTCGTATGAACTGGGCTCCGGCGCTTGGGCCCGTCAGCGCCTGCGCGACCTCGACCGGGATCCCCAACTCAATTTCGACGCGGAGGTGCAACTGCTTCGCCGGCGCATGCTCCGCCAGGACGACGTGTTGCCCGTCTGGCAGCGCGCCAGCAAACCCGACGGCGACATGGAGCGCCTGCTGCTGGACCAGTTGGAGCAGGACCCCTCCAACCGCATGGCCTTCGAATTCCTGATGGGCTCTTACCTGGTGGCGCGCAACATGGCCGCCATCCACGCCGCCATGCCGCGCATCAAGGACATTACCGGCCCCGCGTACATCGGCCCCGGCGGCCGGCGCCGCACGCCGCGGCATTTCCAGGAGGCCATGGCGATATATGGCGGCGTCACCGGCCAGCCGGTGAATATCGACGGGCTCGAAATCCAGCCGGAGACCACGGCCCGCCTGGCCGTCTTCAAGCGCATCATGGACCAGAGCCCCACCAGGGGAGCGGCTCGGGAGGCCGCCTGGAGCAATTTCCACGACAGCTACTTTTTCTGCTTCGTCTTCGGCCCGGGGGACTACCGATGAGCCGTGGGAAGCGAATTCTGGCGTGAGCGCTGTTGCCCGCCGCGGCGGCCGCGATCTGGGCCTTCCGGTCTGGCGCGGAAAGCCTCCAGCCCTGTGCCGAAGCCCATCGGCCGGCCGCCATCTATCCCGACTACTCGGGCATCGTCATCCCGCCCAACCTGGCGCCTTTGAACCTGAGGGTTCAGGAAGGTGGCCGCAAGTTCTGTCTCCGGTTGGCGTGCGCGGCGGGCCGGCCGCTGGAGGTCTTCAGCGCCAACCCGAACATTTCGATCCCCCTCGCCCCATGGCGCCACCTGCTCCAGGCCAACGCCGGCGCCGAGCTTCGCATGGACATCTACGTCAAGGGCGAGACCGGCTGGACACACTTCGATACCGTGCGCAACCGCATCGCGGCCGAGGAGATCGACCCCTATGTCGTCTACCGCTACATCCCGCCCCTCTACGACAAGTGGGGCCAGATGTCGCTCCGCCAGCGCGACCTGCGGAGCTTCGAGGAACGCGTCGTCTTCGACAACCAGCGCATCGGCGGCGCCTTCTCAACCATGGCACCGGCCAGATGCTGCTCCACTTCCGGCCTGGATCGGGAAGCTCCCACTCCCCCGCCATGATCCTGGTGCGCCACGGGCGGGCCGAAAAAGTGGATACCCGCGTCGCCGGCAAGGGTCCGGCCGCTGCCTACATTGCCTGGCACCCCTCCGGCAAGCTCCTGGCTTTCTCGCGGAACAGCTTGTTCCAGATGTTCCACACCGCCGGCGTCGAGGTGCGTGATGTGGTGGACAGAGATTCCGACCTCGGCCTCTATTCTGTGGATACCGGCCAGGTGTACACGGTCCCCGAGATCAGCCGGCCCGACCGCCTCGATACCTTCCCCACCTGGTCGCCCGACGGGCGCTACCTGTACTTCTGCTCGGCGCCGGCGTTGGCCGACAAAAGGAACCTCCCGTTGCAGTACGACAAGATCCAGTACGACCTGGTGCGAATCGCCTACGACGCCGCTGCCGGCCGGGGGGGCCAGGTGGAAACCGTGGTGGTCGCCGCCCGCTTGGGCAAGAGCATCTCGTTGCCGCAGATCTCGCCCGACGGGCGATTCCTGATGTTCTGCGGCCACGACTACGGCAGCTTTCCCATTTTTCAACCCAGCAGCGACCTCTACATGCTCGACTTGAGCCTGGTCGGGACACCAGCCGGGGCCGCGCAGCGATTCCTACCACACNNCTCGCCGCGCAGCGATTCCTATCACACGTGGTCCAGCAATGGCCGCTGGGTCCTGTTCTCCTCCAAGCGGGAAGACGGCCTGTTCGCCCGCCTGTACATCGCCCACTTGGAAGCCGGGGGCCATTTCGGCAAGCCCTTCGTGTTGCCGCAGCGGGACCCCGAGTTCTATGGCCGGTGCCTGATGACTTACAACCGNNGCAGATTGGCAATCTGCGGCCGAGTGGTACTCGGCCCTCTTCTCCCCTCACTTCGCTGCTCTCGTCAGCTCCGCCGTGGCCCCCTGAATCGCCTCGCCGGCGTTCTCCAGCACCCTGCCCACCCGCACCATCTCTTCATCGGCCAGTTGCCACTGCTTTTGCTCGATGCTCTCCCGCACCGCCGGCAGCGTCTTCACCCCGTAACCCGTGTAAAAGCCCGGCGCATAGATCTGGTGCTGGAACCATGGCCGGTTGGGAAGCCCGCCCTCGAGGGTCAGTGCCCGCTCCACCGCGATCAGGCGCGCATTGGCATCCCGCAAAGCGGCGCGGGCCAGGGCGGCCCCTCCGTTCTCCGCGGCCCGGGCCAGCGCCTGGTCGTAAAGCTCGGTGGTGCGCTCGAGCGCCGCCAGGCCGTTTTGGAGCGGCGCGAAGTTCAGGAATGGCGGAACCGCTTCCTTCGCCGGCGCCACCGTCTTCTCGCGCGGATCTTCGGTGGCCCCAAACACCCCTTCGTCGATCTGCCGGTTGCGCTCGACCGTCTGGTCCCGCTTCTCCTGGGCGAGCTTGGTGATCTCTTCGATGTAGCGCCGGATCGTATCCGTGAAGTCGTCGAAATCGTAGGGCAGCAGCTCGGCGCCCGCCAGGCGCATCACCGCCGTGCCGGCCGTCTGCGCCAGCGCCCGCCCGTAGACGAAATCTCTGTCCGAAAAATGCGTGTACCAGTAGAAATCGTCGTACACCGAGTGGTAGATGCCGCCCCCGTCCTCTCCTCCATACCCCAGGTTCAAAGACGCGATGCCCAGGTGGTCGAGGAAAACCGTGTAATCGGACCCCGAGCCCAGCGCTCCGATGCGCAGGTCCGCCCGCTGCCGCGGTTCCTGCCTGTCGGCCGCGGCCGCGGGGCTGGCCATGCGTCTCAGTTGCATGCGCTTCCAGACCGGCAGCTTGGTCTCCGGGTCTTCCACGTCCCGCGCCACGCCGTTGATGAACTTCTCCAGCGTGTGCGAGCCTTCCACGTTCAGGTAGCCGCGGCCGTTGCTGTCCGAGTTGATATACACGGCGGCCTTGCGCCGCAGTTCCTCGGCGTGGTCCTCGGCCCATTCCGTGGACCCCAGCAGTCCCTCTTCCTCGCCGTCCCAGACGCACAGCACGATGGTGCGTTTGGGTTTCCATCCCTGGCGCACCAGACTGGCCAACCCGCGCGCTTCTTCCAGCAGGGCGCCGGTCCCGGAAACCGGATCCTCCGCCCCGTTCACCCACGCATCGTGATGGTTGCCGCGGATGATCCACTCGTCCGGATACGTGTCGCCCGGAATCCGCGCAATCACGTCGTAAATGGTCTTCGTGTCCCAGTTGAACCTGGCCCTCAGATGCACCTTGGCGGGCCCGGGACCGACATGGTAGGTGATGGGCAGCGCGCCCCGCCAGCGCTCCGGCGCCACCGGTCCTTTGAGCGCCGCCAGTAGCGGCTGCGCGTCGCCATAGGAAATGGGCAGCACCGGAATCTTGGTCAGCGTGGCGGCTTCGCTCAGCGGCAGCCGCTTGGCTTCCTTGGTCGCCCCCACCCCGGGGGTGAGCGGGTCGCCGGGATAAATCGGCATGTCCATCACGCTGCCGCGCTGCACCCCATCCGCCGGACGAAAAGGACCGTTGGGGAACGTATCGCCCTGGTAGTAGCCGTCGTCGCGCGGGTCCGAGTAGATTAGGCACCCGATCGCGCCATGCTCGGCCGCAACCTTGGGCTTGATCCCGCGCCACGATCCGCCGTAGCGCGCTATCACGATCGCCCCCTTCACCGAGATCCCCAACCGGTCCAGCGCCTCGTAATCCTCCGGCACCCCGTAGTTGACGTACACCAGCGGCGCCGTCGCGTCGCCATCGATGGAATAAGCGTTGTAGCTGGGGAGCTGCTCCGCGTGTTGCGACGAAGTCGGGTCCCCCGCCACCGTCGGCTCTTCCAGCTTGGCCGTGAAGCGCGTCGGCTCGACCAGTTCCAGCGCCCGCTCCTTGGGCGTCGGGAATAGCACATCGTAGGTCTCAATCCTGGCGTCCAGCCCCCACTCCTTGAACTGCGAAAGAATCCACTCGGCATTCTCCTTGTCGTAGGCCGACCCGACGTGGTGCGGTCTGGCCGCGAGACGCTGCATATAAGCCCGCAGCGCGGCCGGGTCCGGGATGCCGCGGAACTTGGCCTCCCACTCCCGCTCGGCGCGGGCCGACTCGGAGGAGTACCCCCGCAGCGGAGCCGGTTCGGCAGTCCGCGCCTGGGGCGTCATCAAAACGAGACCAACGACAGCAACAACCAATTGTTTCATCGAATTACACCGTATTCATTAAACCAGTTCCTGAAATGGTTCCAGGCGCCGCGTTCTGGTAGTACCGGAATTCGACATTGTACCGCGCTCTCCAGCCCGTCAGGGCGAAAGAGAGTAGCCCACGGCGCAAGCCGTGGGACTGGTGAGCAACCGCGTAGCCCCCGGAGGGGGCGCAAGAACGTTCTTCCACCGGGGCTTGGTCGATTTCGCAATGCTCCCACGGCTCGCGCCGTGGGCTACTGTCCCGGTCCGTCGGCCGGAGCAAAGCGGGCGCGCCGCCCAGTCAGTTCATCGCCGCGGTCGGGTCCTCGTGCGGCTCTAATACGGCGGACTGGAGCAGTTCCAGAGCTTCCACCACGCGTTCCACCAAGTCGTCGGTCTGGGCCATCGCCGTACGCGCCGATTCGATTGCCGCCGCCTGCGACTTGAGGCCTTGCTCGAATGCCAGAAAATCTTCGGACACGCTCTCGTGCAGCGCGGTGGTGCTTTTGTGCGCCGCATCCAGGGCTTGCTCCAGGCGGCCCACGCGCTCGTCGGCGGCCTCGGAATCCCGCCCGACACGCGCCGCGATGCGCGCTTCGGCGGCTTCCAGGAGCCCCTCGTAAGCCGAAACCTGCTGTGCCCGGGTGGCGGCAAACTGGGCATCCACGGCGCCCAGTTGGCTGCGCAGTTCGGTGGCCGCATGGTGAATCTCCGCCACCGTCGTCTCGCATGCCTGCAGCCGCGCAGCCACGCGCCCTTCCAGTTGCTGCATTTCGGCGCGCAGCGCGGCGGCGTCGGCGTGTTCGCGGCGCACGGAAGCCGGCGCTTCGGCGCGGCGCGCAAACACCGTCAGCAGCTTGAGCTCCAGCAGTATCTTCTGCACGCGCTGCCAGCGCGCGGCCGGGTCTTTGGCCAGGCAATTGCCAATCAGCCGGTCTGCCGCGGGAATGCCGCAGGACGGCGGCGTCGCGGTGTTGATGGCCGCGGATAGCGCCGCCGCACCGTCGCCTTCGAAAGCCCGGCGGCCGCTGAACATCTCATAGACTACGGCGCCGAACGCGAATATATCGCTGCCCGCGTCGGCGGCATGGCCTTGCAGCAATTCCGGCGCCGTGTAAGGCGTGATTGTCCCCGTGGTGGGCGCTGCGGCAAGCAGTTCCAAACCCGAGCCGGTCAGCACAATCGAAGCCGGTGAGACGCCGCCGTGCACCCGTCCGGCGTCGTGGATCTTGCGCAGAGCTTCAGCCAGAATCAGGGCGTAGCGCCCCGCTTCCGGTGCGGGTATCTTTCCCTGCGCCAGACGTTGCGCAAGAGTTCGTGGTTCGTTCGTAAGTACTGTTTCGTTAGTGGTCATCGTCATCCGCCAGTGATTGTCAACTCGGCCTTGCCCGCCCCGCAACTCTGAGTTGATCAGGTCTCGAAGGCGGCCCGCAAGTCCCCGAAAGTAAACAGGGTTCCATTCCAGTACTAACAGTATCGGCAGTACCTGCGTCCCGCGATAGGGGTCGGAAGGAGACTTCTCCCGGAACCAATCCGGTATCGGCCGCCCGCGTGGCCGGCACGATGCCCACCAGGAATACGGGACCTCTCATCCGGCCGTCGAAAAGCGCGCGCTTACTTCGTGGCCGCAGCCAAGGTCACCGTGTACCCCGTCAGCGGTTTGTCCTCCGCGTCGAGAAACCGGGCGCAGAAGTCGGTGGCTCCGCCGCCGTTGACAATGGCGGCGCGCACCACGTTCGCCCCCTTCTTGAGCGTGAGGCGTTTGGAGACGCCGTCGTCGATCACGGTCTGGCGGTCGCCGTAAATGCCGGTGACCTCCTGGCCGTTGACCCACCATACCGAGGCCGCGTTGGAGCCTATAGCCAGGCGCACGTTGGGCACCTCCCGCGGGCAGTTGACAATGGCGACGGCCCAGAACAGCACGTCGGACGTCGGCCGGTTCAGCGCGTAGGCGAAGTGATAGAGGTTGACGTTGTAGTTCTTCGTCTCCACGGCGTGCCAGGTGAGTTCCTTATCGCCCACGGTCACTTTGTCGCCGTCCTTCGCAATCACGGAGAACTGGTTGGGAAAATACTCCTTCTGGACGGCCGCCTGGACGACGCTGTCGGTCAGTCCGTTGGCGGGGATCGGCTCCAGCAGCAGCCAGCGCTGGATGAAGCCGTCGGCCCCGGGCGCCTTGCTTCGGGTGGCGGGGGCTGTGAGGCTGGGCGCGGGGCCCCGAGCCTGGCCGCCGTCGGCGGCAATCGCAACGAGCGCCGTGCCGGCCAGCACGGCGGGCGCCGAAAAAAGGAGGTGGCGGAGCATAGACATATGATATCTTCCTCGGAACGATCCATCTCTAGGGAGTCTTCAGCAGCCAGCGCTGCTTATCGCTCGCGGAATCGAACTTGGCCAGCGTCGCGAAGCTGCTGCCCACCGCGGAAAGCGCCAGCAGCGTCTTGGAGTTGGGAATCGCCTTCGGCATGATCCGCCAGGAGCCGTCGGCAAGCTGGTCGAAACGCCACAGTTGTTCGGGGCCGCCGGTGAACGCGGGCAGAATCGCCAACTCGGCGTCTTCGCTGGCGGCCAGCGCGCGGTCCGTGCCCGCGATGGTGATCTTGAAATACGGCGAGCCGGGGTAGCCGCCGGCGTTCGGGACGGCCGTAATCGCCCATTTCTGCTGCGCCTGGCACATGTAATTGCTCATGCGGGCGTCCACCTTGCCGGCGGGCCATTTCGCCGAGACCTCCGCCACATCCTGCGTCGGAATCGGGCTGCCCTGGCCGCCGAACATCCCTCCTCCCATCCCGCCCCGTCCACCAGGCGCACCCTGGCCGCCGCGTCCGGCGCCCGCTCCGCCGCCTCTGCCGCTGCGCCGGCCGCCGACGGGCACTCCTTCCACGCCAAGCTCCAGAGCCGTACCCGTGCGCACGGATTCGATTTCATACACGCCTTCCTTCGCGTTCTCGCCGGCCACCGGCCAGCCGTCCTTCCACAGCAGCGGACGCATATCGAGCACGCTCGCGCCGCCCCGATCGAAGTCGGCTTCCCAGTGCATGGAAAACTTCTGCACGCCTTCCCCAAGATCGAGGAGGCCGAAATGGCCGGCGCCGACAAAACGGCCGCCCGCGCCAATGAGCAGCTTCCCGCCGCCCTCAATCATATCCACGCCCATGGCGTCCAGGAAGGGACCGGTGACTTTCCTCGCGCGGCCGCAGCGAATGTGGTAGCCGGAGTCGGAGCCGCGGCAGCAACTGCCGTGCGTGGCCAGCAGGTAATACCAGCCATCGTGATACATCATGTCCGAGGCTTCGCAGTTGATGGCAATGTCGCGGGGCTGGTCGTTGGGGTTGAGGCGCTTGCCCGTCTTGGGGTCGAGCTCGACCAGCCGGATATAGCCGAAATAGGAGCCGTAGGTCAGCCACAGCCTCCCGTCGGTGGGGTCGAGGAAGGCGCCCGGGTCGATGGCATTGCAATCTTCGATGCCGTCGGACGAGGCCACCAATCCGCCTTCTTCCCACTTGTAGTCCGGAGAATTCGGGTCGAGGGACTTACTCCATATCATGTTGATCTCGGCCTTGGGTTGAGCCCCGACGTTCCTGGCGATGTACATGTAGTACCGGTCGCCGATGTGAATGAGGTCGGGGGCCATTCCGCTGCGCGACGGCCTGACCCCGCTGCGCCAGGTCCAGCCGTCGTCGGAAACCAGGGAAGTGCCGCCCGTGCCGTACGTGTAGTATTTGCCCTCGCACATCACCACCGTGGAGGGATCGTGAATTCCAAATTGGCCCTCCAGCGCAAGGGCCAGCGAGGCCAGCGAGAGAACTGTCGCGAGAAGGACGTATTTCATCCAGGATTTCCTCTTTCGCATCTCGGGAAAGCTCAGTATATACCAGGTGGGGCATGCTTTAGCTTGCCCAGACCACAAAGAACTGCGTGCTTGCCACTTCCTAGTCGCTGCAACGGCCTCCGTTGGGTGTATCCTCGTCACTGGCCACGAACCAAAAAGGAAATCCTGGATGGAGTACAACGGCCATTCTGCTCATTATGCGCGGTAAAACCTTGCCCTCGGTGGCGCTCCTGTACGGCCTCCTGAGTGCGCCCCTTTGCCTGGCGGGCGCCTGGCGCGGTGTGAACGCCCAGGCGGCGAATCCCGTTCCCGCCCCGCCCAAGCTATCGGTGCAAAACCAGGACGAGATGGAAAAACGCGCCGACGCCGCTTATGCTGGGAAGGATTACGCCACGGCAGCGCCTCTTTACCGGCAATTGACGGACAGCGGACGAACCGGCGACATGAACCGCCTGGGATACATGTACCAGTTTGGGCTGGGCTTGACTCAAAACTATGCGCAAGCGCTGGTCTGGTACCGCAAGGCCGCCAACGGCGGTAACCCCTCGGCCATGTACAATCTCGGCGTGCTGTATGAGAACGGGCACGGAGTGGCGCGGGACGATGCCCAGGCGGTTGCCTGGTACCGCCAGGCCGCCGAAAAGGGCGACGCCTCCGCAAGAGACATGCCCCAAGCCCTTGCCTGGTATCGCAAGGCCGCGGCGCTCGGAAACGAAAGTGCCAAGGCAAACCTGAAGAAGCTGGGCCAGTAGCCTTCGGCCGCCGCGGTTCCGCGGAGTAATCCGGCTTTGACCGTACATCACCGCTTGCCGGCGGCTGTGGCCTCTACGCGACGCGAAGTTCGGCTACACCGCGCTTTCTAGGTCTTACGACGATCTCTACATCGTGCCCTAGCGCGACCAGGAAACGCATGAGGCGCTCGACCGAATATCCCCGGAACCGGCCAGCCAGCATAGCTGAGATTTTGGGCTGATCGATGCCCATAAGCTGTGCCGCGGCTGCTTGGGTGAGCTTTCGCTGGCGGATGGTCCGGTCGATCCGAACTACCAGTCCAGCTTTGATCAGGTGTTCATCGGCGTTGGCCAGGCCGAGGTCGGCGAATACGTTGCCCGTACTGGGCTCCTGTTCAAGGGCTTCTCTTTTCGGCATTCTTCACCTCACGTCTCAACTGTTTCAGCCGCTGCCGGATCAGTTCCATTTCCGACTTCGGCGTCGCGATCCCGGCATTACCTGGCCGCCAAGACCATGCAGTGGCTTGGCCTTAACACTCCGTTCGCCCACCTGCGCAGCGTACAACGCGTAGCCGATGTCGTCCTGGACGCCGGCCGGAAATGACTTCACGTTGGAACGGGAATCGGCAAGCCCCGTCAGGTTCTTCATGCGTTGGCCCATGCCCATATTGGCATAAGTCGGATGGAGCGTCAAACGATGGCCGAGGGAATCGTGCCGCTCCGGCCGCTACGAACGAGGATTCGTGGCTCGTGGTCGGATCGGATACTGCGGCGCAGGCGGTCCCCTTCGCGGAAAGTCCTGCCCACGAGAAGACACAGGCCGAAGCGGCGCGCCGTTGCGGCGTGACGCAGCCACGGATCGACGATCTGCTCCGCGGCCGGCTCTCTCGTTTCTCGCTCGAAGCGCTGGTCGACATCGCGACGGCGCTGGGTTGCCGCGTGCGCGTCGATCTCGACGCTGCCTGAGCCGTGTTCCTCTCTGAGGCGCCCGCCTCGCGCAGCCGGATTCAGCGGCCCAACCCGCGCATTGTGCCCGCATCACGGCCACCCGGAGCTTGGCGGATGCTGGCCGGCCTATTAGGATTGATCCCAGCCCGCACCTGAGAACTCATGCCGTATCATAGACGTATGCCCGAATTGGTGTTCGAGGTCGTCCAGGAATCCGACGGTGGCTATTGCGCCGAATGCCTCACCGAAAACATCTTCACGGAGGGGGATACGTGGGAGGAGTTGCGCCAGAACGTGATTGAGGCAACCGCCGCGTTCTATTTCGATCGGCCGCAGCCTGAGCGAATCCGCCTTCACCTTGTCCGCGACGAGATTCTGTCCGTGGCATGAAGATCCCTCGCGACATCTCGGGCCTGCAGCTCGCCGATGCCTTGTGCCGGCGATGGCGGTACGTGAAAGTGCACCAAGTCGGCAGTCACATGATCCTGGAGACCTCCGAGCCGACCGAGCAGCGGATTTCGATCCCGGATCACCACCCCCTCCGGCTCGGCACGCTTAGTTCAATCCTCCGCAAGGTCGCCCAGCACAAAGGTGTGCCGCGCGACGCGATCATCGCAAGTTTCTAGAGCATCGTAGACCAAGCACCGATTTGTTGGCTGAAGCGGTTGTTGCGGAAATGATGTCACTGAAACAGCGAGCCCCCGAAATGCCGGGAAATGCTTCCCCTCTTTCGGCCAAGTCGGCTGGGGAACCCGCAGGAGGTCGGCGTTAGGGCTGCAACGCCCTTCAGGCCCGTGAGATGCCGGGAAGGCGCTAGGGCGGTACGCCGTTCAAAACGTCGGAGCCAGTGCCGACTGGCCGCTTGTGTTAGGCAATTGCTCGGATGAAAAGCGGCGCAAATAACGGGAGCACCTGCATTCTGATGTATGAATAAATCTCTCCGAGGCGTTTGGCGTCAACCCTCAAATTCTCGGACGCTGCCCCGAACCATACGGCCGGCCGCGGGTTCAACAGCATCTCGGTTTTTGAATGCTCCAGCGGTAGGCTGATCTCGCTGGCCTCGGCATTCCGGACGACATCATCAGTGTTCCTAAGCTGTGGAAAGTGCATGTCGAGCGCGGTCTCGTGGATTGCCAGATATCGGTGCTTGTCGATGTTGTCAAGCTTCGTAAGTTGCCAAATTGGATTCTCTTTGGTCTTGCCGAAGTGGTATGGCTGGAGCTGCTCGATCAGTTGGCTGGCTACGGGGGCCATGCCTCTCGTGCGCTGCTTGAGCTTGTCGGGATTTGGCGCTTCGAGAACCGGCCACATGATCTGCGCCCCCGTCGGCAGTTTGCCAGCGCCGTTTGTAACAAGTGCGTAGACGATATGGTCCAGTGTGCAGCGGAGACAATGCGCGAAATCGCCGGCCAAAATGTAAATCCTGTCGCTCGGGTCCTTCAGCCAAATTTTTATGATGTGCCGGCCGCGCTCGGAATCGTCGTATCGCCTGACCGACCACGGCGAGTTGTGGTAATAGGCCTCAAGCTCGACTTCCAATGCCTGCAGGTGCTCGAATGCCCGTTCAGCCTTCAGTTCGGCATGGCGCATATCCATAGTGAAAACGGTAGCATGCCTTATGGAGTCGACGCTGTCTGGAGGACAGCGCCGCGCAGACGCGGGCGGCACCTGGCGGTATCACGCCCTATCTGTGGATGTGCGCCAGTTAACACGGGACCCAAGCCCGGTTCTGGTAGACGCTACCGCACGGTCGAGATCTTCGACGGCCGTAATGGTCGGATGCTCGTCTCCTCGGACGCGGTTTGGAGGTCCAAGCGCCACAAGTCGGGTGAGTCGACTCATCACGAGTCGAGCGCTCGCATCGATGACGCGGGTGAAGAATAGCTCGGAGGAATACGGCCTGGGTGTGACGTTCCGCTGCCGTTTGGTACAATTGCGTTCGCGGTTTCCTCACTGGCCAGGTGACGGACAACGGGAGTTCGGTTGTGAGGTTAAGGACTGTCGGCTATGGCAGGTTTTTGGATCAGTGCGCTTGCATCGCTCCTCGCGGGCGTTGTCGTGGTTATCGTGACCGCAGCCGTCTCCAGTCGTGCTCGGTGGGTACTGACCGGGATTTTGGGACGTTTGTTGGATGTCGATATTGACGCGGTGTTCACCGACAAGCGAGCCGCCGAGGCGGATGTTCGCAAGGAACTCGCGCGTGCTCGCGAGATCGCGATCTTCACGGGCCGTGGCAACGAATTGCAGAGAGACACGTTCGATCCCGTTTTTCTCCATCGACCGGCGGCTAAGGCGCTACGGGTTCGTATTCTGCTTCCTCGCACCGATGGTTCGGGGGAGTTCGACTGGACTCAACAACGCGAGGAGGAGCTGTCGAAGTTTGACCGCGCTTTTGCGCGCCACGGGCTGCTGAAGGACCAGATTGAAACGACCGCAAGATTCCTGGAGGGGTACGTCAGCACCGCAAGAGTGGAACTACGGCGCTTCAACTGTCCCCATATTGGCCGAATCATTCTCACTGACCGATGCGCATTCTTCACGCCGTACCGGCACGACTCGCACGGTCGCGACTGTGCGGTGTACAAGTATCGCCGGGGCGATCTTTACGAAAACTATACGCGGCTGTATGAGCAACTCTGGATGGCCAGCGACCCTACAGCCCCAACTCTCGCCACATCGGCTTCGAATGGGCAAGCGGTCTGACTTCGTTGGGCCGGCCGCGTCGTGTAGATTGAGGGATAAAGAGGGTACGACCATGCAGAGTAATGAGGCACGCCTTGAACAACTTCGACAGCACCTCAACTGCGGTGAGGGACAAAGCCAGGAGGCAATAGACGATATCACGGCGTCGTTGGAGTCAGATCGCGAGATTCTGCGCCCTAAGGACAAAAAGGAACCATTGCCGCTTTTCACTGATAAGGGTATGCCTACCGGCTCAAAGGCCCCGCGTTGGATTTGCCACGTTCTTGGACTCCGCCACCGCTGCGCTCACATTCTGTTGCTTTGGAGGAGCCCAGCGCTCGGCGATTTGCTCTTGTTGCAGATTCGTGACTGGGCCAAAGATGACTCCGCCGGCCACCTTGATATCACCGTCGGCGGGCATATGACTGCTGATGATCGCGAGTCGCAAGATACGGCTTTTGCGGAAATGCTTCAAGAATTAAGCCTACGGCCGTCCGATCTGGAGGGCGGTCTGGAATCCATTGGCGGATACGCTCACGACGAGTCACGGCCCCACGAGAGCTTTTACAACTCAGAGTGGAGGGATGTGTATGTTGGCTGCCTCTCAGGCGAGGCTATTGCACGCGTACGTTTCCCGGATGGGGAAGTTGCAGGCATCGTCCTGATTCCTGCTGGGGACGCCGGGCGCTTGTTGAAACAGAGCGCGCTGCCAATTGCAAGCGCTTTGAGGTGTTCTCTACCGAGGTGCCTGAAATGGCTCGGATTGCACCAGCGACACTTGCCGCCGGTCCCCTGAGCCGTCGGCTGCGAGACCGCCTGAACGCCGCCTGAGAAATTGGTGCGTCCGCAATGGCCACCGTTATATGTCCATTTCACGCTCCGGGCCGGCCAAACGCCCCCCAGGTCCCCATCTGGGAAGTTGGCCCGATCGGGAACGCCAAACACCCTCACGCCCGCTCCCGCCCTTCGCTCCCAACTATCGGAATCCACGCTGAAATAGAATCCCACCCCGCGCTTTTCCCCATAGGCCGGTTTTCATTCACAGTTTTTTCGAAATTCCTATCCCCCATCCTGTCAATCACATGCCGATTTCCCCCACCTTCCCCCCGCCCACCCCCGTGCTACTCTCCAATCAGGACAGGCCTCCCGCCTGTCCTTTTTTTATGTCTACCATCAAACAAATCGCGGCGAATCGTCTCAACGCCCTGCGTTCCTCCGGCCCATGCTCCGTTGCGGGCAAGGCCGTCTCCAGCATGAATGCTCTCCAATCCGGCATCGACGCCAAATCCAACCTCATCCGCGGCGAAGACTCCGCCGCTCTCGAAACCCTCACCCGGGAATATCGCGAGCGCTTCCTTCCCGCCACCCCCGAAGAACGCCTCCTCGTCGATACCCTCATCCACGACGAGTGGCTCCTCCGCCGCTTTCGCAGAATCGATGCCGAAATCCTCGAATGCGAAATGCAGGACGCCTGGACTCCCAAAAACGACTGTGCTGCCGGCCAGGCCTTCAGCCGCGGCCAAACCGCCTTTAGCCGCCTCCAGCGCCGCATCGATTCCACCGAGCGCTCCTACCACTGCTCCCTCGAAACCCTCGGCTTCCTCTGCCAGAACCCCGACCCTCCGCCTCCGGCCCCGGACGTAACCCCTTCCCCATCAGTGCCCCCACCGGAAATTGGGTTCGTTCCGCAACTTTCCCCGCCGCTGCCCCCGGCCCCCGATTCCCCCCCCGCAACCTCCCGAAAGAAGACCAGGGACCGCTCGGCGCAGACCTCCCAGCGGAAGGCGCCGGCCCGCGCGCGCCCCTTGGCGGCCAGCTCGCCCCGCAGAGTGGGCGAGAGCAGCAGCCGGCTCAGGGCGTCGCGCATTTCCCCGAGACTTCGCGGATCGATGAGCAAGGCCGCATCGCCCGTGATTTCGGGCAGCGATGAGACGTTCGAGGCGATTACGGGCGTCCCCGCGGCCATCGCCTGCGCCACCGGAAATCCGAAGCCTTCGTACAGCGACGGGTACGCGAAAACCGTGGCGGCGGCGGTCAGCGGCGCCATGTCCGGCTCCGGGACGTAACCCAGGTAGCGTACCCTGCGCACTCGCCCCGCGGTCTCCGCCGACGCCCACCCCATCGGCCCGGCCACCACCAACTCGAATTCCTCGCGCACCGCTGCCGGCAGGGCTTCGTACCCGTCCAGCAGCATGTCGATGTTCTTGCGCGGCTCGATAGTGCCGATAAAGAGGACGAACGGCCGGTTGAGCCTGTACCGCGCGCGCACCGCGTCCATGGCCTCGCCACTCACGTCGAAAAACGGCGCGGCGATTCCCGAGTGAATCACCGCGATCTTCTCCGGCCGAAGCCCCAGCACACGGACCGCATCCCGCTTGGTGCTCTCGGAAACCGCGATCAGCCCATCGGCGCGCCGCAGGATTCCTTCGAAATTGCGGTCCGCGCGCAGGTTGGCTGCGGGATGCAGTTCCGGCATCATCCAGCACGTCATGTCGTGAATGGTGGCCGTGAGGCGGGCGCGCCGCGGCGGATGACGGGTCAGCCCCGAGCAATGGAAGATATCGGCGCCATGCGTCAGCCAGTCGAGCACCGGCAGTCCGGAGTAGTTGGCCAAAGCCAGCGCCGCCAAACCCGTCCCCGTGCGCCACCCGCCGGCGACAGAAGCGTTGTGCCGGAGTGGGCCGAAATCGATTCGGGCGGGGAAGGTGGCGATGGTACCCGGCGGGGCGATGCGGCGCAGATGCTCGATCCAGTGATACAGGTAGTTCTTCACTCCGGCGCTGCGTATCAGCAGCGGCACGGCATCGATCGCCACGCGCATTCTCTCCAGTATGTGCTATATTGGCAGTCTATGAGCGCAGCCACCGTTGCCCGGCATCATCGTCACCATCATGCCCCGACGCGACGGGTGGTGTTCTGATTTCATTTGAAATCGATTTGGAAAGGACGCCCGCCGCAGCAGTAGTGGCGGGCTTTTTTATTGCAGCGACATGAACCTGGATTTTCAAAAATCGGACGGCCTCGTCACGGCGGTCATTCAGGACCACGCCACCGGGCGCGTTCTGATGGTGGGCTACATGAACGAAGCAGCCTTCCGCCAGACGGTCGAGACCGGCTTCGCTACCTTCTATAGCCGCTCGCGGCGCAAGCTGTGGCTCAAGGGCGAGAGCTCCGGCCACCGGCTCGCGGTGAAAGAAATCTCCGCCGATTGCGATGGCGATGCCGTGCTGGTGAAGGTTGTGGCGCTCGGTCCCGGCGTGTGCCACGAAGGATACCAGAGCTGCTTCTTCCGGCGCCTCGAAAACGGCGAGTGGAAGGTCGCCGAGGAGCGCACCTACGACCCGCACGCGGTCTACGGAGACAAGCCATGATACTCAAGCTGGGAATACCCAAAGGGAGCCTCGAGAACGCCACCATCGACCTGTTCCGGCGCGCCGGCTTCGCCATTACCACCAGCAGCCGGTCGTATTTCCCGCGCATCGACGATCCCGATATCGAATGCATGTTGATCCGCGCCCAGGAAATGGCGCGCTATGTCGAGGACGGCATCCTCGACGCCGGCCTCACCGGGCGCGATTGGGTCATCGAGAACGAGGCCGACGTCCTGGCGGTGGCCGACCTCATCTACGCCAAGCAGAGCTTCGGCGCCGTGCGCTGGGTGCTGGCCGTCCCCGAGTCGTCGAGCTTTCGCTCGGTCGCAGACCTTCAGGGGAAAATCATCGCCACGGAGCTCGTGGCCACCACCAAACGCTATCTGAAGGCCCATGGGGTCGACGCCAAAGTGGAGTTCAGTTGGGGCGCCAC
>PLMF01000315.1:0-212 GCA_003142355.1 Bryobacterales bacterium | reverse complement strand
AAGCGGCGCAAGCTGGAAGACATGACCATGCTCCTCGAAGGCGCCATCAACGCGCTGGGCAAGGTGGGGCTCATGCTCAACGTGCACCAGGACAACCTGGAGGCGGTGCTCTCCGTGCTGCCGGCGTTGAAGCGGCCCACCATCTCGCACCTCAGCGACCGGGAGTGGCTGGCCGTGAATACCATTCTGGACGAGTCCACCGTGCGCACCAT
>PLMF01000422.1 GCA_003142355.1 Bryobacterales bacterium | reverse complement strand
GGCCAAGTAGCCAAATGTGAAGTTATTCTTGCGTGGTCCGTAACCCGGCGGCTGGCAAATGGACGATCCCTACCCTATGCCACGGAGAGCGTCAGCCGGCCGTTCGACCGACCTCTGGGGGCCGGCTCGACAACAATGTGAACATCCCGGCCCAATCGGGTCAGGCAGTCCAGTAAGCGGTGTTCCGAAATCCCGCGAAACCGTCCTTTTAGGATGGCGGAGACCTTGGGCTGCGTTAACCCCAGGATCTCCGCGGTGCGGGTTTGGGTAAGCGCCCGCCGGTGGACGATCTCGGCGATCTTGGCGGCCAACTGGGCCTTTACCAGCATGCCCTCGCTGTCCGCGTACCCGAGGTCGGCATACACATTCCCCGATCCTTGCTCGATGGGAATGCCCCGCACGACTCGCTGTTTCTTCATCGGGTTAACCTATCTCTACAGCGACGAGCAGGCCCGCGCCGCTGTTGCGGGAACTGGGCGTCACTCCACCGTAACGCGCGTCCCTTTCGGCTCTTCTTCCTTGGAAAGATGCGCGATCCGGTCGTCGATCAGGCTGCGCATTCCTTTCAGGAATTCGACCCGCGAATTCTTGAAGTGGCCGCGCGTGGCTTCCGACCAGCGGCGCTCGATCAGCGGCAGCATGGTGCAGAAGAAGCAGCCGTGCTCGGCGGTCCCGCCCTCAGCCGTCTTTTCTTCCATTTCAACTCTCCTTCATTTCCACGGTCAGAATTCTATTTTCCAACTTCGCGCGGCTGGGGGAAAGGCCGGCCATCGAGGTCGGCAGTCCGATGTGCCGGCGCAGCGTGCCGATTTCGACCACCAACTCGTCGCCCTTCTTGAACAGTCCCACCTCGCCCTTCGCGGCGAATGGCAATTGCAGCCGCACCTCGTAGTGGCCATCCCGCTTGGCGAAGGTGTAAGGCGCCTCGGTGCGCCCGATGGCCGCGGGATCCTCCCCGGCGGCGTAGAGCGCGCGCGCCAGTTCTTCCAGACGCTCGGGCCCCAGCACCTCGTGCGTGAACAGCGGAATGCGCTTCACCGGAACCGGCGCGAAGTAAGCGTCGATCTCCTCCAGAATGCGGGCCTGCGACGCGCGCCACTCCTGGAAATAGGCATCGGTCACTTCCGGCGGCAGCACCCGGTTCACCAGAATGCCGTCCACGGCCAGTCCGTGCAACGTGAAATAAACGAACGCGCGTTGGGTCTCGCGCAGCACCATGCGTTCCGGATTGGTGACCAGCCGGACGCTGGTGATTTGCGGGTCTTCGAGCAGCTCGTCGATGCCCTCCAGCCGCCCGAACAGGTTCTGGATGTTGGCGAAATAGTCGTCCGAGGGCAGCTCGAACGGCGCCACCCGGTTGGCGATGGGGCGCACGGCTTTTAACAGCCCGCGCTGAAAGGCAAAGATGTGCTTCATGTACCATTCGAGCGTGGTCGGCATGCTCACGAAACGCATGGATTCCGCCGTGGGGGCGCAATCCAAAACGATCGCGTCGTAGCGCTCCTCGCGCCGGAACTGGTTCACGTACATCAGGGCGCTCAGCTCTTCCATCCCCGGCAGGATGGCCAGCTCCTCGGCCTCCACGTCGCTGATGCCCGTGGTGCGCAGCACCGACACCACGTAGGCGGATATCTCCTTCCAGTGACGCTTGATTTCCTTCTGGATGTTGACTTCGTGGATGGCCAGCCGCTCGTTGATGGTGTACGGATCCCCGGTCTTGCCATGAAACAGCTCGGTTTCGATGTCGAACGCGTCCGCCAGGCTATGGGCGGGGTCGACGCTCATCACCAGGGTGCGGTACCCGAGACGGGAAAGTTCCAAGCCCGTAGCCGCCGCCAGACTGGTTTCCCCCAACCCCTCCTTTGCCGCTGAACAGGAGGATGCGCACAACTCGATTTTAGCAACCACTGACAGTCGGCGCGGGGACCATGGAGACGGAAATCTAAGCGCGCCGCTTCAGAAGTTTGCGGGACAAACTCAGCAGCAGTAGACCAGACCCGGCAAGCGCTGTCGTGACGGGCTCGGGCACGGAATAGAAATCGAATGTGCCAGTGGTAAAAGCTGACGTACCTACCGCGCCTGTAACAACTTCAAAAACGCCGGTACGGTCCGTTAAGCTGGAGTAGTGCCCGGATGCGGCGCCCCATATAACGGTGCCATCGAAGATATCGCCGCCGCCTGCGCTGGTTCCCGTGAACACACCGCTGAAGGTCCCTCCGAGGGTGTCTCCGGATCCACTGTCGATCAAAAACTGTCCTCCTGCGAGCAAACCAGGGACACCATCGCAGATGCTGAAAGAAACGGGGTCTGAAACGCCGATGGAATTTCCACCCGATGTCGATTGGAAGTAGTCCCTATATCCGTCGCTTGGGGGAACCGGACAGTTCCCATCGGCTGCAAACCCCGACATAGAGTAATTGTAGGCGCCGCTTATGGAGCCGGCCGAAGCATTTGTTGCGAAGCAGAGGCAAAGAATCAACGCGCCGACTGTCGAACCTGTGATAACTCTAATCACTGTGTCCTCCTCGTCTTGCTGACGAGCGTATTGATCGCGGATTCCCATTTTGGGATACCGGAACCCATATAGTATAACCCCAAACGCCATCCTTTGGTCCTGCGAGTCGCATTTTTCCCTCTGGGAGCCGTCTTCGCCCCCCGCAAGGCGGGGTTGTCACCGGCATCTCGGTGATAACCTCTTGACGGCCTCCGACGCCTTTATTCGTGCGGGTTTCAACGCGATCAAAGACCGCCGGCGCTACGACACCCCGAACATCGCGTGGTACTTCTCCGGCAGCCGCGCACGGCGCATTTCGCGGTCCACAAAAATGTGGCGCGTGTGCCCCGTAGCCAGCACACGGCCGCCCTCGGCCAGCCGCATTTCATAATTGAAGGTCGCCATGCGGGTGTTGGCTTCTTCAATCCAGGTCTTGACGATCACCTCTTCGTCGTAGCGGGCCGGCGAGCGGTAGCGGCAGCAGGCCTCGGCCACGGCGAGCAGCACGCCATCGTCGCGTTCCATGTCGCCGTAGCTGAAGCCCAGGGCACTGCACAGTGCCCCGCGGCCAACCTCCATCCAGACCAGGTAGTTCGAGTAGTAGACCACTCCCATCTGGTCGG
>PLMF01000420.1 GCA_003142355.1 Bryobacterales bacterium | reverse complement strand
ACGTAGCCGAAGGCGAAGTAGCTCACCGTGAGCGCCCACACTTCCCGGCTGCCCAGGATGACGCGCCAGGGAAGAGCCTCCCCGCTGTCCAGCGCCGCCTGCTTCGGCATGCCGGAGCGAATGTACTCGGCTTCCGCCGGCTTCACCCAAGGGTGTTCCTCCGGACGGTCCCGGGCGATCAGGTACCAGACCAGGCCGGCCGCGAGGCCGATCAACGCGCAGATCCAGAAGGACCAGCGCCAGCCATAGTGCAGGAGAATAAACGTAATCAGGGGCGGCGTTACTCCAGCGCCGGCGCCCACTCCGGCGAAGATCAGCCCGTTGGCCAGGCCCCGCTCCTGCGACGGGATCCAGCCCGCTACCAGCCGGTTTGAGGCGGGGAATACCATGGCCTCCCCGACACCGAGAAGGAACCGCGTCGTCAGCAGCACCGCCAATACGCCGGGAATGCCTGCGGGCACCATGGCGACGAGCGCCGTGAACACGGCCCACCAGACAGTTGCGATAGCCATGATTCTGCGCGGCCCGAAACGGTCGGCCAGGCGTCCCCCGGGGGCTTGAAACAGGGCGTAGCCCAGCACGAAACTGCTGAACACCCAGCCAAGCTGAATGTTGTCGAGGCGGAATTCCTTCTGGATGGAGCTGCCGGCGATCGAGATGTTCACCCGGTCCAGGTAGGCGATAGCGCTGATGGCGAAGATCCAGCCGACCAGCAACCATCGGATGCGGCCGCGTGGGAGGCTGGTAAGGCTCACGGAAACCGTCTTTCCCGGCTCTTGCCGCATGAATAGAATCAGACTAGCAAGCTTTTGCCCTTAGGTGCAACTTGCACTGTTTTTGAGCCGCGTGCTACTCTCACGGGTGCAGCCAAATCTCGCGAGAGGAAAAAACATGGAGAAAACGCCGGTCACACCCGAGAATGTTGCTGAAGCAGCGAGCCGTTTCTTGCGGCTCTACACGGGAGCGATCTCCGACATCCTGGACAAGAGCGGGTGCCGGAACCAGGTTCTGCCCTACTACATAACACCGTTCACGGCCGCGAACCGCGTGGCCGGCATGGCATTCACCGGCCAGGGCTATCCGTGCGCGGACATCGCGCATGACGATACGAAGACCCGGCTGAAGATCCTGGACAGCATTGCGCCGGGCACGGTGTCTGTGTGGGCCACCGGCGGCAGCATGGACTGCGCGCACTGGGGCGAGATCATGTCCACTGCCGTCAAGCAGCGGGGATGCACCGGCGCGGTGATCGACGGCGGGGTGCGTGACGTAGATTTTGTGAACGCCATGAACTACCCGGTGTTCGCCAAGTTCAAGTGTTCGGCCAGTTCCGTGGGACGCTGGGACATCATCGACTGCCAGATCTCGGTTAAAATTGGCAACACCGTGATCCATCCGGGCGATTTTGTGTTCGGCGACATCGACGGGGTGGTTATCATCCCAAAGGACATGACGATGGATGTGCTGGTGGCCGCCGAAGGCATCTTCGAGCGCGAAAGCGGCATGCGCGAGGAGTTGCGCCGGGGCGTTTCCGTCACCGACGCCTATGCGAAGTACGGCTCGCTCTAGTTGGACCCGCTGCATCGGCCTGGCCTGAACGGCCGGAGCGGAGAGGCGGAGTCGACCATGATCATCGACGATATCTGCGATTTGCTCCTTTCTCCCGCTGCCAACCACTCCGCGGCGGATGTGAGAGTGGGGCTGGGCTACACGGCAGTCCAACTGGACGACGGTCGCTGCGGTCTCGCCTACACCTTCCGCGACGAACTCCAGGAAGGCTGCTGCGTCATCAAGGTGGCTGGCACACTTGTGGGGCAGCAGGCCTCCGAGCTGGCGGCGTGGGCCAGGTCCCCCGATCCTCTCGCTGCCGCGGTTGGGCTGGCAACACTGAACGCACTGGTCGCAGTACCCCGGAACGCGGTTGAGGCCGACCTGTTGACTCAATTGGAGGTCACCTCGAACGATGTAGTCGGAATGGTAGGCTATTTCGGACCGCTTATCGGACCTCTTCGCACCCGAGGGAAGGCGTTGCATGTTTTTGAACGGCGCCCAAGCGCCGAATCCGGAGTGCTACCGGAGTCGGCCGCGGCCGAGATCCTCCCTCAATGCCGCGTCGTAATTCTCTCGGCAACGGCTCTCTTGAACCGCACGCTTGATGACCTCTTGGCCTGGTGCCGGAACGCTCGAGAGGTTGCGATTCTGGGCCCGTCCACGCCATTGCTGCCTCAAGTCTTCGCAGGTCGCGGCGTAACGCTGCTCTCCGGTGTTCAGGTGGTTGACGGGGAACGAGTGTTGCGCCTTGTCAGCGAGGGCGGTGGCACGCGCCAACTCGGAAGCTCTGTCCGCAAGCTGACCGTCCGTTGCGGCGCATGATGACACTAGGTGGAATGTACATCTATTCCAGTGGTACCTTGAAATGTGGCGGCGGGCGTATACGGGAACCCACGAAACGGGAGGTTCATGTGCCACCAAGACGGATGTGCCAGCGGCATGGCAAGGATCAACCTTGCACCTGCGCTATGGGTAATCTCTACCGGTTCGTCGAGCCGGTCGTCCTGCTGCTCCTGAAGAAGAAGGGGCATTCGTATGGCTATGATCTGTCTGGGGATCTCCAGGAGCACGCTCTTACCGATGCTGAGATCGAGAGGGGCGCTCTGTACCGGACGCTTCGCCAATTGGAGATGAACCGCAATGTCGCCTCCGAGTGGGAAACCGACAAGGGCGGTCCGGCTCGCCGGGTGTACAAACTCACGCCGCAAGGTGAGCGGCATCTGGAAGAGTGGGCGACCGTCCTCGAACACGTTTCAAAGTCGATGGCGCGTTTCGTCAAAGAGACGAGAGCGTCTCTGCAAGTGCCCGGTGGGGCGAAGACCAAATCCGCGTAGGATGCGTGCCTTGCCGCTGCGCAGGCCGGGGCGGTCCACGCTTTTGCCGGAGTCTTGACGAGCGGGTTGTCGAGTGCTCGGCAGGCTCGAAGGAAGCATTGTTGATGAAGAAACTCAAAGAACCGCTGATCTCGAAAGCGATTGTGGACAGCTACCATCGGAAGCTGCTGCGCTCGATTGAGAGCGATGTGGTCATCGTCGGCGCCGGTCCAGCGGGTCTGACGGCGGCATTCCACCTCGCGGCGCGGGGTCGGAAGGTCACGGTGGTGGAGAAGCGGCTCGCGCCAGGCGGCGGTGTCTGGGGCGGCGGGATGGGAATGAATGAGATCGTCGTTCAAGAAGAAGCGATCCCGTTTCTCGAAGCCGCCGGCATCCGTCATGACTGCTGGTACGAGGGCCTGTACGTCGTCGATGCCGCGGAGATGGCGTGTGCCCTGTGCCTTCAGGCGATTCGGGCCGGAGCGGTCCTGCTGAATCTGGTGACGCTCGAAGACCTGTGCGTTCATGACGGCAAGGTGACGGGTGTGGTGGTCAATCGAACCACGATTTCCGGCGCCCTCCCGGTCGACCCGATTGTGCTCCAGGCGGAGAACGTCGTTGACGGAACCGGACACGAGGCGGTGGCCGTCGAACGCCTTCGCACGCGAAAGCTCCTGGCGCCGCAACTGGCCTCGTCCGGGTCTGGTGAAGGGCCGATGGACGCGACGGCCGGCGAGGCGTTCGTCGTCGAACGGGTGGCGGAAGCTTATCCGGGTTTGTGGGTNNACCACGCTCTACTATGAGCACATCACCAGGACTTACACCGCGCAGCATGGCGACTACGGCTACCCGGAGATCCTGATCTATAGCGTGAGCTTTCAAAAGTTCGTGGACTGGCAGCGCAACGGACAATGGAATGAGGCCGCACGGGAAATGGCCGGCGCGCTGGAGCGGCTGCGTCTGGCCGGGGCCGATTTCGGGCTCATCGCAACCAACACGATGCACTTTGTTTTCGACGAAGTGCAACAAGCCGTGCAGATGCCGTTATTGAGCATCGTGGACGCCACGGTGGAAGCGATTCTGGGGGCAGGGCTGCGATCAGTTGGATTGTTGGGGTCGCTGTTCACGATGCGTGAGCGCTTCTTTCTCGATGTGCTGGAACGCGCGGGCATCGCGGCACTCGTTCCGGAGCCTGGCGAACAACTCCGGATCCACGAAGTGATTTTTCAGGAGCTATGCCGGGGCGAAATCCGTCCCGAATCCCGAACCATGTTTCTTGAGGTCATTGAACGCTTGCGCGCCCGGGGTGCGCAGGGGATTATCCTCGGATGCACCGAAATCCCGTTGCTGGTGCAGCCACAGCATTGCGACCTGCCCTTGTTCAACACGGCACTGCTGCACGCCGCGAAGGCGCTGGCCATCGCGGTTCAACCGGAGAAATGAAAAACATGCCTGGACTGACTCAGCTCGTTCATGGGCCTCAAGGAGAGGCCAAAACGGTAAGGATCGGGATCATCATCTGTGCCCGGTATCGCGATTGCGGAGGTGGTAAATGCTTCCGCGCTTTACGCGAACGGCAGGGAGCATTCTCTCGTTATGCCGCCGAAGACCAATTGCAACTCGTCGGCTATTCGAGTTGTGGCGGCTGTCCGGGAGGCAACGTGGAGGACGTGCCCGCCGAATTCTTGAAAAACGGGGCGGACGCCGTGCACCTGGCGACGGGCTTGGTGGTTGGCTATCCGCCTTGCCCATATATCCGCCAGTTCAAGGCTTTTATCGAAAAACAGTACGGCTTGCCGGTGGTAGTGGGAACGCATCCGATTCCATTGAAGTACCTGCAGACCCACAATCAGCTCCCGTTTTGGGAACAGGTGAACATGAAGGACATCGCCGGGCACCTTCTTGCGGAAACCCGTGAGGTGATGGAGTCCTACAATTGAGCCGATGACGTGGAAGTTCTGGCAAGGCTGGTCCTCTTGCCAGGGAATCCGCCATGACGCACCATCATCACGAAATTGAATCCGGAAATCTCGACCGGCGGCTGTGGGCTAGTGCGGCTCTCAACCTCTGCATCACGCTTGTCGAACTCGCCGGAGGACTGTGGGCCGGAAGCCTGGCGCTGCTGGCCGACGCGGCGCACAATCTGGCGGATGTCGGAGCGTTGGGTCTGGCGATCTTCGCGCGCAGGTTGGGCCGGCGCGCACCCACACCACGCCACACATATGGTCTCAAGCGCGCCGAAGTCGTCGCCGCCCTGCTCAACGCGGCGGTGCTGATTGCGATCTCCGCCCTGATCGGGCGTGAGGCGGTGGCCCGGCTTTTTCATCCAGAGCCAGTGCGTTCCTCGGTGATGCTGGTTGCGGCGGCGGTAGCGTTCTTGGCCAATGTCGGCTCGGTTCTTCTGCTTCGCACGCACAGCGCCGAGGATATCAATGTCAGAAGCGCCTTCCTGCACCTGGCCCAGGACGCTCTGGCCTCGCTGGCGGTACTGGTGGCGGCGCTTTTTGTCCGAACAGCGGCGGGCCGGTACGTTGACCCGACAGTGGCGATTCTGATCGGAGTCGTTGTCCTTCGAAGCGCCATTTCGATCGTTTCGGAATCGTTGCATACCTTGCTGGAGGCTGCTCCCGTGGGAGTGGATGTGGACCAATTGGCTGGCGAGGTAGCACGGCGATTCACCGATGTCCGGCTGCATCACGTCCACGCCTGGGAGGTGGGACCGGGCCAGCGGGTGTTGACCGCCCACATGAAGGTTGGCGTAACGACCTTGCTCGAAGTCGAAGCCATTGCCGCCGAAGTGCGCAGCTTCCTGCATGAAGAATGGGGCATTACCCATGCCACACTGGAAGCCGAAGCGAACGGTTGTGGCCGGGAAGAACTCCTGGGCGACTGGAAATGACATGGAGCCTGCGGATCGCGATCCATCAGCGCTGAAACTCGACCGTGGGGCAACTGTTTCTCTCGGCCGTTTGCTGGTCGCGTTTCTGAAGATCGGCAGCATCGGTTTCGGCGGAGGCATGGCCGTAATTGCGCTCATGGAACAAGAGTTCGTCCGAAAGCGCCGCCTGATTCCCCTCGATGAGTTCGTCCACAGCGTGGGACTGGGACAGGTTCTGGGTTCGTTTGCCGTTAACGTGGCGATCTTCATCGGCTACCGTCTGTTCGGCGTGGCCGGTGCCNNCCTGCTTTGCAGGGCGCCGTGGCTGGACTTGCTCCGGTTGTGATCGCCTTGATTCTAAATGCCGGCTGGTCCATTGGCCGCAAGGTACTGCGCTCATGGCCGGCTATAGTGATCGCGGCCGGCGCTCTGGCGGCGGGAGTCGCCCAGTGGAGCGCGGTCTGGGTACTCGTCACGGCGGGAGTTGCAGGCTTTCTCTTACCCGTGGGACTCACCGCACCCAGACAGCCGCCCCAGCCTGGGAAGGTGGCGGGCAGCGGGGCTGTGAACTTGATGCCATTCGCATTCTTCGCCGCGGGGCCGCTGTCGAAACTGATCGCCACCTTCTTCAAGATTGG
Source organism: Bryobacterales bacterium (assembly GCA_003142355.1). Next base: position 1,547 of record PLMF01000420.1, on the reverse strand, counting down.
GCTGGTGTTTTTTGGCGGCGGATTTGTGCTCGTGCCCGTTCTCCACAACCGGCTGGTGACCCAACTCGGCTGGTTGAAGCCTCAAGAGTTTCTTGACGGCGTTGCGATCAGCAATCTGACTCCGGGGCCGATCGCGGTTCTTGCCACTTTCGCCGGATTTCACTTGGCCGGCACAACCGGTGCCCTGGCGGCTACGGCCGCGCTATTTGCTCCCGGCATGATGTTAATGCTGGCGATCAGCCACCAGTACGGCCGTTTCCGGGATGACCATCGCGCCCAGCGCTTTCTGGCGGGAGTCAATCCGGCGGTTGCGGGTCTCATCCTGAGCGCAGCTCTGGTGCTGGGGCGAAGCGCCCTGATCTCGTGGCACGGGTACGCTCTTTTCGCTCTGTCGTTCTGCCTGCTCGCTGGCTTGCGTTGGCATCCCGCGTTCATCCTGATCATCGGTGCGGCGGCGGGATATTTCGGGCTGCTCCCATGACCGATATTTCGAGGAAAATCATGATCTCAAGATTGATCCAATTGCTCTTTCTAGCCTTACTGCCGTCACTCGTTCTTGCCGAGACGGTAGAACAGCAGCAGGCGAGAGTCGATCGCTTGGAACATGCGGTTTTGGCGCCTTGCTGCTACACAGAACCCGTAACGATCCACCAGAGCGAGATCGCGGTCAAAATGCGACTGGAAATCGCAAAGTGGGTGGCGGCGGGAAAGTCCGATCAGGAAATCCTGGATACCTACGCCGGCTTGTACGGCAGCAAAGTGCTGGTGGATCCCCGGACGGTGCCGCGGGGATGGACGCCTTTTTTTCCGTGGCTTGTCTTGATCCTGGGAGTGTTCCTGGTGGTCTGGTTGCTGAAGCGCTGGCGCGCTGCCCCCAGGACCGCGACCGCCTCATCCACCACAGAAGTCCTGAATCTGCCGGACGTCGACGACGAGTGACCACGTGAACCCACAGCGTCGTCAACTTGTCTATTTCGGTGGACTCGCACTGTCCACGGGCAGGCCGGCCGCTTCATAAGCCGCCAAGCCACCAGCCAGCGAGGAGACGTTCGTGTAACCCATCTTCCCGAGGACATCCGCCGCGACCGCAGATCGTCCGCCGCCCTGGCAGTAGACGACGATCGGCGTCGCCTTTCGAGGCACTTTGGATTCGATATTGACTTCCAGGACGCCACGTCCCACGTGAATCGCCCCCGCGATCCTCCGGTTGTTCCACTCGTTGTCTTCCCTCACGTCTACCAGGACGAGCGTGGGATCTTCTTTTCGAAGCACACTGAAGTTGGCGGCGCTGATCTCCTTGATGCGAGTCCTTGCGTCTTTCACGAGGGCCTGAAAAAACGGGGCCCCGCCAGCAGGGCTGGCCGGCGAACCGGTTTGCCCGTTGAGGGAGGCGCCCAACCACAGGCAGCAAGCGGAAACCAGGAACACAGGTCGAATTTTCGTCATGAAACGGTCCTTTCAGGGTACTAGAACTGCCTCCACCGGCCGCAGCTTACGATCCCGTAGGACACACAAGACCACTCATGAAGACGGTCGCGGGCGGCTGC
>PLMF01000336.1 GCA_003142355.1 Bryobacterales bacterium | reverse complement strand
ATGTTTTCACCGACTAGCAGCATATAGACTCAAGCCGTCACAGGGCCCGCCGCGCGGGCCGTCACCAGTTCGCGCGCCAGGGCTCGCGACTCCCGGTCAATCTCCAGGATATCGCCAACCGTGCGCGGAGAACAAACCGGCATCCTGGACAACGTCTCCGATACAATCTCATATATCGACAGAAAACCGATTTTCCCCAGCAAAAACGCTTCTACGGCGATCTCATCCGCGGCGTTCAACGTGCAGGCGGCGGACCCGCCGGCTTCCTGGCACCGGTAAGCCAGCCCGAGGAGAGGGAACTTGTCAAAATCGGGCGGCAGGAATTCCCAGGTGCGGGCTTCCGCCCAATTCAGCTTGGGCACCGGCGCCTCGCAGCGGTCCGGATAGGTCAGCGCATACTGAATGGGCATGCGCATATCCGTGGCGCAGATCTGCGCCAGCACGCTGCCATCGCTATACTCGATCATGGCATGCACGCTGGATTGGGGATGAATCACGACTTCCACCTGGGAGGGAGAGAAACCGAACAGCCAGCAGGCCTCGATGACCTCAAAACCCTTGTTCATGAGGGTGGCGCAGTCGATGGTGATGCGGTTCCCCATCCTCCACGTAGGATGATTGAGCGCCTGCCGGGGCGTGACGGATGCCAGGGCTTCTTTGGGCGTGTTCCGAAACGGACCGCCGGAAGCGGTGAGGATCAGCTTGGTGACTGCTTGACGGTTGCCCGCGCGAAGGCACTGGTGCGCCCCGTTGTGTTCGCTATCCACCGGCACCAACAAAGCTCCGTACTCACGCACCGCCTTCATCACCAGCTCGCCGCCCGAAACCAGGACTTCCTTATTTGCCAGCGCTACCCGTTTCCCCAATCGGACAGCTTCGTATGTGGCCTCCAGGCCAGCCACGCCGACGATCGCGGAAATTACGGTATCGACTTCCGCGGCGGCAACAGCCTGAACCCGCGCCGCATCACCCCACAGCAACTCGGGCCAGGCGGCACGAGCCAGACCAGCCGCTGTGAGCCTATCCGAGAGACGCGCCAGACTGTCGGAAGTTGCAACAACCGCCAGATTGGGGCGGAACTCCAGGATCTGGGCAGCCAGGGTATCCACGTTCTGGCCGGCCACCAGGGCGAACACTCCATACTGGTGGAGGTTACGCCGAACGACGTCCAAGGTATTGGTTCCAATCGACCCTGTCGAGCCGAGAACCGTGAGCATCCTCATGCGGGGCAGTCTTTCCGAGACGAATCTGCCATCATATCACGCAACGCCGAATACGACGCGTATCGTTGTTCGAGTGACAGGAAGACGAAGGGCAAGCTAGAGAGCATGCCCCACCAAGCCTTCGGAACACGGAGGTACTCAGGGTGCTTTTTTGACCCTGTCAACACGCCTTCTTACCACTGGGGTTTCTTTTTTGGAAGACCTCTAACCCTTTCGGGCGCCGGGGAGGTTTGCTTCAGGGGTCTTTATTTAGAGGTTAGTCTCGCTTTGGTGGGAGTTGCCTCCCCGGCTTAGTTCCAATAATAATAGATTCCGATTCCAGATGCAACAAAAATCTGTATTTTTTTATGGAATTTTTTCGGAAAACGATACCATTTCTTGTAACGCATTGATTATAGAGCAAATATAGTCCCGGCATCGCTACGCGAAAAAAGCCCGCCAGGTCGTGACCACTAGCACGTGAGTAACCATTCCGGAGCGAATGCTGCCGGCCTCATTGCGTGCGCGGCCACAGAACCATCCGAGCACGGCCGCGACCGCTGCCCACCGCCAGTTGGGGAAGCTGCGGAACCAGAGGTGGGCCAGGCCAAACAGCAGCGATGTAATCAAGAGCGCGGCGGTCCGGCTCCAGGTCCACTCCTCGATCCACTGCTGGAGCACGCCCCGAAACAGGAACTCTTCGAAAAGCACGATCACCCACAGCATGCCGAGAAAGGTCCCGGCGACGACCCAAATCGGCTGGGGCGCGGCGAAGCGGACTGCCTTGATCGCCAGCGCCAGGGGAAGCCCGACGGGGATGAAATACAAGTAGTGGAGCGCGCCGATGCGCCACTCATTCCACTTGGGCAGGAAGCCGTAGCCGGTCTCGTGAATGCGGCGCTCGAGGGTCAGGACCATGACGGTCATCTGGATCAACGCCAACTTCCCGAGATAGGTGGCATCGACGCCGTGGTAGGGCTTGGGATAAATGGAATCGAAATACCTGCCCAGCATCACGGAGGCGATGAGCGCGAGAAAGGCGATATCCGTGAGGGCAGTTGCCGGCAGCACCACGTACCAGAGGCAGAGCGCCAGCGAGAGGGCGGCCAGACGCAGCAGGCCGATCCATTGAAAGTCGACTGCGCCGCAGCAACACACCAGGTACGGCAGCACGGTCGAGGCCAGCAGGAACCCGGGCAGACGGGGTCCGGCGAGGCGCTCCCGCAGCGTGGGGAAGGCCGGAACCAGGTAAAACGGGTATTCCACGAGGAAGGCGGCCATCACCGGCACGGCCGCCCAGCTTGGAATGCCTTTAAGCCGCGTGTACAGAACGCCCACCACGCCCAGCGCCATCCAGCCGATCAGCACAGCCGTCCGGAAACCGCCGAGCGTTTTCGCCATCGGTTTCATTCTAACATTGGCGCTTCGCGCATCCATATTAACGAACTGAACGGCTGCGGCGCGGCGAAGGGAGCATGGATGACGGGATACGGATTCAGTTGGTATCGAGGGGGATCCGGCGGACCAGTTCCGGATCGGGGCAGGGGAACTCACGGCGGGCAAAGCTAAGTGGCAACAAGGACGGCTTACTCACAAACACAAATTCGGCCCTCCGGAGTGGAGGGCCGAACCTGTGGCTAAATTTCCGGCCGAATCTTCAGCCTCGTCCCCGAGACTGAGGGATGACTATGCTACGCTACGTTACGCCCGCTTGCGCCGCAGAGCACCGAGGCCCAGCAGGCCCGCGCCCAGCAGCAAGAAAGTGGCAGGCTCGGGAATGCCGCTGGTAGCGACGTGTCCCTGAACCGTCGAATCCCCATTAGGCGTGCCGGAATTGGGAGCGACGATCCCCGTGGGCGATGTGATTGTGAAAACTGTCTGGCCGAAATCGCCGCTTAAATATCCAGGGGTTGGGGTTTTGCCCGGTCCGAGATACAGCGGGCTCCAGACGATGTTAATCTGGCTGACATCGTACCAGACCGAACCACCGGTCGAGGTGCCTACAAACTTTCCGACGGCGTTGTCGGTGGTGTCGGTTACGACCAAGTCAAACTGGAAAGCGCCGAAATACGAGCCCCCGACTCCCCCGTTCGTTGCTTGTAACGAACAAGTCGCGCATGTGAGAAGGAAGTCTCCTAAATTGATGTTGGACGGTGTGCCGCTGCTGCTGGCTGAGTTAGGGGTAAACGTTATCGTCGCAGGTACCCCCAACGTGTCGGCCAGTGTCAAGCCACCGTTGGTGATCGCACCGTTGGCGTTGAGGAATAGCGTAAGCCCGGAGTTTGTGGTGTAACTGATGCTGGAAGCGCTGGCGCTCGCAACCATCAAAAGTGCTACCGCGACAATCCCGGCAGCTTGGATAAAACGTTTCATAGTCATCTTCTCTTTTCTCCTCTATCCCCGTCATCCGCAAAGCGCGGAAAACTGAGTTTACCGCAGTGTTGCGGGCATATCAACAATTAGTCAGACCAACCACTCCCAAGGAAAAGGCCACCCGTTTTCTGCGGGATCTAGTGCCTTCACTTGGGATCTCTTGAAGAGTATCACGGACTTAAGGTAAATGGAAGAGATTTTTTCAGATATTTTTGGGCCCGACTCCGAAAAAGGTACTAGAACCGGTCCCCTGCCAGGGGCTGCCGGTGCAAGCCTGGTCTTACTCACGACTATCTGACGTAAGTGTTTTATCAACAATAGGATACGAGAAATCTGCCGGAAGTGTTACGCTCACCAATGGGGGGTGCGAAGATGCGGATGCATAACTTAGGTACTAGGGGGCTTAGGTGCCTTGTATCGTACCACCGAAGTGGACGTTCACTTGGCCCCCATGCCGGCTCCGCCGCACGGCCTCGACCCCTATATATAAGGTGGACGCTTGCGGGTTCCGAGGGATACCCGCGGGCGAGGTTCTGGGTCGTTGGACGTGGCGCAGCCATTCGTGGCTGGGAGCTGCCGGATTTCCGGTTTGGGGGCCCGTTCCGGGCGTCTCGGCGCTCCCGTCAGGGTTGGCTGCGGCAGACCATCGGTAGTCTTCCCGGCCCGGAGGGCACCCTGGGGCGCTAGAGCAGAGCCTCGGAAACCATCCCGCGGGCAGTGGCTGCGGAGTCGGCGTGGTAGCTACCGCTCTGATATTGCGCTGCCAGGACCTGCACACGGTTGGCGCGCTCGAATCCAAATGCGGACATGGCGCGGGAAAAAGCTTCCAGGGTGCTGGAAAGCTCGACGCGATCGCCGGTCTTGTCGGTGGCGACGGTTCCAGTTCGGACCGCTTGGTTGCGGTTGGACTTCCCGGTTTGCTGGGCTCGCCCGGACTGGGCGGGTGCGGCCCCCGTCAGATTTCGATCATCGACTCTCATTCGGCGTGCCGACCTTTGGCTAAATGACTTATCGGCAGGCAGGCTCTAGTTTTTTAGCGAGTTTTGCGGGAATTTTGCAGACCGTATCCAGAGCCAATTGCAAAGCCAGTGCTGAATCGATTGGCAGGGGGAAGCGCCTGCCCCACCTTATAGGTACTCTTTTGCGATGTCGCGCTTATCGTAGCCGTCCAGCACGTGGACCACGCGGATCTTCTTGAGAGAGGCCGGCGAAAGCTGGCCTATGGGGATGTAGACGACGGTGCGGCCGGCGCGGGAGGCAATGGTCTTGAAAATGGAACGGGGCGGCCTGGCGGCGACGTAAACCACGTGGCGGTGGATGGAATAATCGAGCGCGGCCAGTAGCAGGCGCTCGGATTTCGACTCCGCGAATTGGTAATCCGCGTCCTGCCACACGTCGTACAGGCGCCGTGGCGGAAGGCTCATCAAGAACCCGCCGTACTCGGCGCGTCCCATGCCGGGCCCCACCAGGTGGTCGAAGGGGAAGGTGGAGTAAAACGCCATGTCGGATTCGTTCTGGTTTTCGCCCAGCCAGGTGGTCAGGTAGGGGTAGCGGTTGTCGCGATTCTCATCGAAGATCACCACCACCGCGCCCACCTCGCCGTGAATCTTCTGGAACTGGCGCACGTAGATGCGGCCCTCGTACCATTTGCGGATGGTCTCGCGCAGATCGATACCGTCCAGAATGGAGGTGGTAAACGGCTCGACGCGCACGCGCTCTTCGGAGAGGATGCTCTTGCCTTTTCTTTTCAGGAAGCGGCCGTAGTCTTCAATGATGAGGTCCTCGGGCGGATAGGAACAGATGCCGGCGCCGTTCAACTGGCTGGCCCATTCGCCTGGAAACTTCTCTTTCCGGCGCGGCTTCAATCCCAAGGGACGGAGGCGCCGCTTGGGGCTGGGCAAGCGGCGGCGAAGGCGAATGCGCCGGGTATCCATCCACACCTCCTCGCCCGACACGCGCACCGTGACCAGGTCCGAGGCGGCGTTCTGAGGCGGATAGCGGCTGGCCGCCTCCCAGACCTCCCAGGCGTAGTTGTCGTCGGCCACGGCGCGCGCCGCCACGGCCAGGTCGTAGAGGCCGGCCGAGAGGTCGTTCCCGGCCAGCGCGAGGTTGCGGGTGTAGCGNNCGGTCGATGAGGCGCCAGTCCGCCGGAAGGCGGCGGAAACCCTCGTAGCGCCATTGAAGCTGCGGATATTCGAGGGCGATCTCGGCCAGCGATTCCGGGTGCGGGTTGAAGAGCTCGACGCCCTCGCGGCGGGTGCGGGCCAGGGGCTGGGCTTGCGGTTCCTCCATGGCGTCCAGCAAGAGGTCGAGCAGGTTGAGCGACACCACCACCAGGACATTCGCCAGGGGATCGGCGCCCTGCAGCTTCCAGGCGATGCCGGCGGCGTGCCGCGAGATCTCCGGGGAGCGCGGCTGGGGGTAAACGCGGTACGCCTCGATGTACCGATCGAGGCCGATATGGCGGATGGCGTAGGGATCGGGGTAGGCGTCTTTCAGGTGCGGGCGCTGGCCGGCGTCGGGATCGACAAACACGATTTCCGCGCCAATTTCGAGGCCGGTGCGGATGGCCTCGGTAAACGGGTCGGCCGGCTCGATGGGAACGTAGATCGCCTGGCCGGGGTCCGCGGTCTCGTCCGGATAGAAGATCAGCGACATGGCGGGCAGGCGCGCCACGGCGCGCATCCAGGCGGCCTGCAACGTGGCCGGCAATTCGAGCGCGATCACTTGCGGGCGCTGGCGCAGAATCGCCTGGCGCACCTCGATCGAGAACTCGAGGCGGCCGGGCGCTACCGGAAAGTAGGTGAAGCGCCCGCGCTTCAGGCTTCCGGGATCAGGAAGCGGAAGGTCGATTGCTCCGGACATATCGCAGGGCTTCTTCCCCCAGCACCCGAACGATGGCGATTTCGAGCGCTTCGGTTTCGTGCGTGCGCTGGGTAGCCAGGCTCTTCAGCTTGATGGCGAAACGGCCGATGTTGATGCCGTCGCGGACGGTGAAGCGCTCATCGGCGGCGTGGGCCAGTTGCAGAAAATCCGTCACATAATTCAAGATGCGTTCTTCGGCGAAGGGAAGGTTCTCTCTGAGAATGTGGTACTCCTCGTCGCGTTCGGGAAAGTCGATGAAGATCTGGGGCTGGAGCCGGGAGTGAATGTACTCGGGCAGCTCGAAGGTGGAGGCGTCGTCGTTCATGGTGGCGACCAGCCGGAAATGGGGATGGGCTCTGATCTTGATACCCGCGACTATGGACTCCACGTAGCGGCGATTATCGAGCAGCGGCGCCAGGCTGGCCCAGCTTTTCTCGCTCATGCGGTTGCCCTCGTCCAGAATGGCGATGCCGCCGCGAAGCATGGCGGTGACCAGCGGCGACGCCACGTAGCGCAGGCTGCCTTGGCCCTCGATCACGGGAGTGATCAGCAGATCTTCCGGGCGCGTGTCCATGGTGGCTTGCAGGATGTACACATCGCGCCCCATGCGCCGGCCGGCGGCGTAGGCGAGGGTGGTCTTGCCGACGCCCGGTTTACCGAGCAGGCGCGGGTTCATGGGCAGGTCCTGTTCGTTCACCACCATCCACGCGGCCAGCAATTGCCGCATGAGTTCATCTTGCCCGACCCACTGGACGGCGACTTCGTCCGGATGGGCCAGGTGCAACGCGACGCCTTCGATCTCGACCGTCATAGGCTCCCCTTCATTATCGGCGATCTGTTGGGGAGACGAACCGGGGCGGGGGCCGGGCGGCCAGGTGTTTTCGCTCGCGCTTATGCGAGCTTCGCTCCGCGCACGGCTGGCCAGTGGGCGGCCAGATGGCTGCGCAACCTCAAAATGGCTTGCGACTTCAACTGCGAGATGCGGGATTCGTGCAGATGGACAACCAGCGCGATCTCGCGCAACGTCAATTCTTCGCGGTAGTAGAGGATGAGGACCTGGCGTTCCATTTTGGGGATGGCATCGATGCTTTGGGCCAGCAGCCGCTCCAGTTCGGATTTCTCGAGAAGAGTGGAGGGGAGATTCCGGCCGCTATCCCGAAGATAGTTCAGCATGTCCCTGCCGTGCGCGCCGCCGGTCGATTCCAGGCTGGCGATGTTGAGGCCGCGGATTTCCACCAGCCACTGGTGATACTCCTCGATCGGTATTGCGAGTTGGGCGGCAATCTCTTCTTCCGCCGGCGACCGCTGGAGGCGCTGCTCGACGACGGCAATGGCGGCTTCGATTTGCCTGGCCTTGCGGCGTTTCTGGCGCGGCGCCCAGTCCAGGCCGCGCAAGCCGTCCAGAATGGCGCCGCGAATTTTGTACTCGGCGTAGGTCTTGAGTTTGACGTTTTGGCCGGGGTCGAAGTGGTCGATGGCCGAAATCAAGCCGAGTACGCCCGTGGAGACCAGGTCTTCCAGGATGATGTTGTCCGGCAGGCGCTCCTGGATGCGCCGCGCGATGAGCCGCACCTGCGGCAGGTGCTCGAGGATGAGCCGCTCGCGTTCCTCGTCACCGATTACGTCCGACACCAAATTCGAGTACATACAGCCCGAGGGATTTATCGTCAGGCAGCCGAGTTTCCTGTAGGTCCCGCTCGATCTGAGATTTCGAATCGGATTATCCTGTTTATGAGACGGACTGGCCGGGCCCTCCGGCAAAGGAGACTCATGCGATCTTTCTCCAAGATCCTGCTGCCGGTGGATTTCTCGGAGCGCTCGACGGGAGCGGCGCGCTATGCGCAGGCGCTGGCCCGGCACTTCCAGGCGGAACTCATTCTACTGCACGTTTTGACGCCTCCCAACTATGAATTCGGGGCGCTGGAGATGGCCGGGTCCATGCTCGATGAACTGTATCGCAACCGGGCTGGGCAGGCCTCCAGGGAGCTCGATCGGTTCCCGACCGCCGCACCGCCTGGCCTGAAGGTGCGGAGGATTGTGCTGGAAGGCGATCCGGCGAAAAAGATTGTGGATCTGGCTCGCGATGAGGGAGCGGACATCATCACCATGCCGACCCACGGCTACGGGACGTTCCGGCGGTTCATCCTGGGGTCGAACACAGCCAAGGTGCTGCACGACGCCGACTGCCCGGTGTGGACGGGAGTGCATCTGGAGCAAGCGCCGGCGCTGGCCGCCATTCCGTTCCGGAGCATTTTGTGCGCCGTAGACCTGGGTCCGCAAAGCTCCCGGACGCTGGAGTGGGCGGCCTGGCTGGCGCGGCAGTTCGGGGCCCGCCTGGGCGTGGTGCACGCCACCGCCGGCGTTCCCGATCTGGGCGACGATCCCAAGTGGCAGTGGAGGACCGAGACCCGCGCGGCGGCCGGGCGGGAGTTATTTTGTCTGCTGGACGGCGTGGGCGCGGAAGCCGATCTCTCGATTGAAGCGGGAGAACCGGCGCAGGTGATCTGCTCCGCCGCCGCGCGCGCAGAGGCGGACGTGCTGGTGATCGGCCGAGGCTCCGCGGCCGGGGTGTTCGGGCGCTTGCGCACCAACGCGTACGCCATCATCCGGCAATCGCCCTGCCCCGTGGTGAGCGTCTGAAAAAGGGGTCAGACGCATTTTTGCGGGTTTCGCAATAAATGCGTCTGACCCCTTTTTGATACCTTATACCTTATGCCGCTCTTGCAAGTGATTGTCCTGGCCGTGGTCCAGGGGATTACGGAATTCCTGCCCATCAGCAGCACTGCGCACTTATACCTCACTTCGTGGCTGCTGGGGTGGCAGGCCGAGGCGCTCGATTTCGATATCGCGCTGCACATCGGCACCCTGCTGGCCATCCTGCTCTATTTCCTGCGCGACTGGCTGCAAGTGCTGGCACAGGGCTTGGGAATGCGCTTCGGCCGCGATGAAGAGCTGAAGCAGAATCGCATGATGCTGTGGCTGCTGGCGGTTGCCACCGTCCCCGTGGGCGTATTTGGCTTCGTTTTTAACAAACAGGCGGAGACCACTTGGCGCAACCCCTACGTCATGGGTGTGATGCTGGTGGCGGTGGGCGTGCTGATGTGGCTGGCGGAGAGGGCGGGGCGCAAGCGGCGCGATCTCTCTTCCCTCAACCTGCCCGATTCGGTTGCGATCGGCGTGGCGCAGGCGCTTTCCATCGTGCCGGGCACCTCGCGCAGCGGCATCACCATTTCGGCCGGCCTCTACCGCGATTTCGACCGGCCATCGGCGGCGCGGTTTTCCTTTCTGCTTTCCACCCCGGCCATCGCGGCGGCGGCCGGCAAGGCGCTCTACGACATGCACAAGCACGGCGGCCTCGGCGCCATTCTGAATGCGCCGTTTTTGGTTGGCGTGGGGGTGAGCGCGCTCACCGGGTGCGCGGTGATCGCGTGGTTTCTGCATTATCTGCGTCGCAGCAGTTTGCTTCCGTTTGTGTACTATCGCATCATTTTTGGCATAATAGTGCTTGCTCTGGCTTTCATCCGCCGGCCAGCGTGATGAAGCTCTTATCTCCGACCGAGCACAGAAGGCTCAACGAAGTCACCGGTTTCCTGCTTCTGTCGATGGGCCTGGTGACGCTGTTGAGCCTGGTTTCGTACCACACCCAGGACCCTTCCTGGAACACGGCTGCCGGTTCGCGCCCTCTCAACCTGGCGGGCTACCCGGGCGCCTGGCTCTCCGATGTGCTTCTCCAAACCTTCGGCGCCGCCGCGTTTCTGTTTCCGCTCATGGCATTCCTGCTGGCGTGGAAATGGATCCGCTCGGACGAATTGGACGCGGGCGCGGTGAAGATCGTGGGCTCGACGCTGCTCACCCTGGGTGTGTGCGCCGCGCTTTCTTTTACGCCGCTGCGCCTGTACGGCGGAACGGTCCGCCTGGGCGGGGGTCTGGGGCTGGCCCTGGCGAATTACCTGGTGGATTCGCTGAACCTGGCGGGCGCGCTGCTGGCCACGGCCACCGCGGTGGTGGTTTCGGTCTACCTGGTTTCCACGTTCACGCTGGCCCGGCTGGGCGAGTGGCTGGCGGGCCCCACCACCTGGTTCCAGCGCCGCGCCGCGGCGTGGNNGCCGATGCTCCGCCGTGGCAGCCGCCCGAAGAGGCGGCGCCGGCCGCGCTGGTCGAAGAGCCGGACGAGATCCCCATCTGCCCCATCGAAGATGTCGAGCCCGACCTCGACCCGCAGGAGCTGCGGGTACCCCGCCTGGCCCCGGCCCCGACCCGCGACGCGCGGCCCCTGGTATTCCATCTGCCTGCCACCGATCTGCTCAACGAAGTCCCGGCGCGCAATTCCTACGACGAGCAGGAATTGAAGGACACGGCCGCGCGCATCAAGGCCAAATTCGACGAGTTCAACGTATTCGGCTCGGTGGTGCAGATCAACCCCGGTCCGGTGGTGACCACCTTCGAGTTCAAGCCCGAGGCGGGCATCAAGTACAGCCGCATCACCACCCTGGTGGAAGATCTGTGCCTGGGCCTGCAGGCCGAATCCATTCTCATCGAGCGCATCCCCGGCAAGCCCACCGTGGGCATCGAAGTCCCGAACACGCGGCGCGAACTGATCGCGCTGCGGCAGATGCTGGAATCCGAGGAGTTCGCGCAATCGCACTCGCGCCTCACCATCCCGCTGGGCAAAGACATCAACGGCCGCATCAAGATGGTGGCGCTGGACGCCATGCCGCACCTGCTGATCGCGGGCTCCACGGGCTCGGGCAAGAGCGTCATGATCAACTCCATGATCATGTCGATTCTCTATAAATCGACGCCCGACGAGGTCCGGCTGATCATGGTGGACCCCAAGCGCCTCGAACTGGGGCTGTACGAAGGCATTCCGCACCTGCTCACGCCGGTGATCACCGATCCCAAGAAGGCCACCAACGCGCTGCGCAACGCGGTGCTCGAAATGGAGCGGCGGTTGCGCCTGCTGGCCGAGTACGGCGTGCGCAGCATCGAGCAGTTCAACAAGAAGATCCGCAAACTGCGGGATGAGCCGCGCGAGCTTTTCGCCGAGCAGGAAGAAACGGCCGACGAAATGAAGCCGCTGCCCTATATCCTTATCATCATCGACGAACTGGCCGACCTGATGATGNNGCCACGCAGCGGCCCAGCGTGGACGTCATCACCGGCCTCATCAAGGCCAATTTCCCCGCGCGCGTCAGTTTCCGGGTGGCCACTCGCGTGGATTCGCGCACCATCCTCGACGTGATGGGCGCCGAACACCTGCTGGGCAAGGGCGACATGCTTTTCCTGCCGCCGGGGTCCTCGCGCCTCACGCGCGTCCACGGCGCGTTCGTCACCGAGACCGAAATCAACCGCGTGGTGGACTTCTGGAAGGTGCAAGCCACGCCGGAGTACGACCAGTCCTTCCTGATCGCCCCGCCCAGCGACGACGAAGGCGAGGGCGCGGCCGGCGCCGAGGCGCCCGGCGACGACCAAGACCCGCTTTACGAAGAGGCGGTGCGCCTGGTGCTGCAAATGGGCAAGGCATCCACCTCCACCTTGCAGCGGCACCTGCGGCTGGGCTACGGCCGCGCCGCGCGCATCCTGGACACGATGCAGCGCGACGGCATCATCGGGCCGCCCGACGGCAGCAAGCCGCGGGAAGTGCTGAAACGCCCGGATTGGCTGCGCGAAGTGGAAGTCACGTAGGGAAAGCCGAGAAGAAGGTTATGGAAAGAACACGATGGATTTCATCGGTAGTCTGTTTCTTGTGCCTGGTGGCAGTCGTCGCGCCTGTGGGGACTTCGGCTTTTCAGGCCGCCCGGCAGCCCGCCGGCGGGCAACCGACGCCGGAGCAACTCGCCACCCAGCAGGCGTCGCTCGAGGATCGTCAGAAGATGCTGGATCTGTTGCATATTGCTTCGCTCCGGCCCCCGGTGGACGCCCGTAAACTTGGCTCGGCGAACTACGACGAGCCCAAGGCCAATCCCTATCCCAATTTGCCGGACCCGCTGGTGATGAAGAACGGCAAGAAGGTTACGACGGCGAGGATGTGGTGGGGCCAGCGCCGCCCCGAAATCGTCGAGGATTTCGACCGCGAGATTTACGGCCGGCTTCCCAAGTCCATCCCCAAAGTGAAGTGGGAAGCGACCGCCACTGCACATGAGAATGTGGGCGATGTGCCGGTCATGACCAAGACGCTGGTGGGCCACGTCGACAATTCCGCATACCCCCAAATCACGGTCGACATCCAGTTGTCCCTGGGTACTCCGGCCAACGCCAAAGGTCCCGTGCCGGTCATCATGGTGTTCGGCGGAGCCCCCCCTGCTGGCCGCGGAGGCCCCGCAGCGGGCGGCCCGGGGCCCGCGGGACGCAAGGGGCCAGCCGAGCCCAGCGGCCCCACCTGGCAACAGCAGGTCTTGGCGAAGGGTTGGGGCTATGCGGCTCTGAACCCCGCCAGCATTCAGGCCGACAACGGCGCCGGTCTGACGAAGGGCATCATAGGCCTTGTAAACAAGGGCCAGCCTCGCAAGCCCGACGATTGGGGCTCGCTGCGCGCCTGGGCCTGGGGCACCGACCGCGCCATGGACTATTTTGAGACCGACAAGGCCGTGGACGCCAAGCACGTCGCCATTCAAGGCCACTCACGATACGGCAAGGCCGCCGTTGTCGCCATGGCGTACGACCTACGTATCGCTATTGCTTTCGTCAGTTCCGCCGGCGAAGGGGGCGCCAAACTCCACCGCCGCAACTGGGGCGAGTTGGTGGAGAACGTCGCCTCAGCGAACGAATACCACTGGATGGCCGGCAACTTCCTGAAGTACGCGGGTCCGCTCAAGTGGAGCGATTTGCCCGTGGATTCTCACGAACTGGTGGCGATGTGCGCGCCGCGCCCGGTGTTCCTCAGCGCCGGAAATTCCATCGATCCGGCCGTCGATATCGGGAATTCCGATGCGTGGGTGGACGCAAAGGGGACGTTCCTGGCCGGCGTCGGCGCCGGACCTGTGTACAGGCTGTTGGGGAAGAAGGACCTCGGGACCACCGAATTCCCACCAATCGAGACGGGAATTATGGACGGCGACCTGACCTTCCGCCAGCACAGCAGCGGACACACGCCCAACCCGAATTGGCCCGTGTTCCTGGCTTTCGCCGAACGTGAATTCAAAAGTTCCTCGAAGTAAGGCGGCCGGCACGGCCGTCTGAAAGGTGTTGGTGATCCGCCTTACTACGACAACGTAGCGCGCCGCAGCGCCGATGCTCGCCCCGGTGCTAAACTCAAAATAATCCATATGGCGAAGGAAAAAGAAGCGAAGCAGCCTATGGCTCCGTTCGGGGTTTGGGCGCCGGCGGTCGGCCTGGCCTGGCTGATCCCGGGGGGAGGCCATCTCCTGCTCAAGCGCACGGGACGGGGCGTCCTGCTGATGCTCGCGATCACCGGGATGTTTCTTTGCGGGCTGATGATGCGGGGCGCGATGTTCCAGCCGCAGAGCGGCGACATCCTCACGATCCTCATCAACACCGGCGGATTCATCGGCGACGTGGCTTCCGGGATTCTGTATCTGCTGAGCTCATGGCTGGGATACGCCCAGCCCGATATGGCGGGGCACGTCCACGATTACGGCACCAAGTTTCTAGTCACCGCCGGGCTGTTGAACATACTGGCGATGGTGGATACGTTCGAAATCGCCTCGGGGAGGAAGGACTGATGCCCAAAATGAATCTCTCGCATTTTGAGGCGGCCCTCCTGTTCGCGCTGTTCACCTCGGTGGTGCTGGGCGTGGTGACCAAGCGCACGGACCGCGAACGCCTGCACTACGGCGCGTACACGTTCGCCTGTTTCGTGGTGGCGCTATTCGGCCTGGGGTGGCTGATGTACTTCGGCCACGGATAGGCGCGAGCGCCCGCTACTTCTTCATGCCGTACGTCACGTGTACGGAGGTGCCACCGGAACCGCTGCCCACAATCACGTTCAGGGTGCGCGCCTCGCCCTCATCGGCGGCGAGGATCATGCCGCCCTCGCTGGTGGTGGTCGTCATTTTGACCTTGAGCCCCGACTCCCTGCACTTGTCCTGGTAGAAAGACATCACCTTGGCGGCCGCGTCCGATGTGCTGAACCCGAAGGATCCGCCGTTGCCCTCGCCGCCGTCTCCGGTCACGGCGAAGGTGCCTTCCACTTTCGCGCCCGGATAGGCGGGGATCCAGGACGGCAGTTTGTCCGCGCCGGCGCCGATCTCGAGGCTGGCGGTCTTGCCGTCATCGCCTTGCGCGCTGAAGCTGAACTTGCCTTTCTTGGCGTCATCGAAGGTCATGGTGACCACCTTGCCGGTCTTCTTGTCCCGAACGGTGATCCTGCCGGCGCCTTCGTCGGTGCTCAACACATCCACATCCGGATTGGCGCTGGCAATCATTTTGGAGATCGCGAGCCCGGGGTTCCGGTTCATCAGCTCGGGATCGAAACCCGCCTGCCGGGCCTTGTGCAGGAAGAACATGACGGCCCCCCCCGTGACGATGCCGCCGAGCACGAACAGTCCCAGGACGATGATCAGGACCCAAACCAGGGGGCTGGTCTTTCGCTGAACCGGGGCGGGAGCGGCGCTCGCGGCCCTGACCGGCGTGCCACATTGTTTGCAGAACGCGCCCGTGACCTCGGCGCCACAACTCGTACAAAAAGCCATAAAGCCTCCGTTCGTTCCCCTACTGTACTGCAAGCGGGGGGAGTTCGCAAACGGGGGCGCGCGGCAAAATGCGTCAAAATAGACCCCATGATCACCTCAACGACGCTCGGAGGATCATTGCCTTGGTTTTGCGGCGCCTCGGCTAATCCAGAGGTCAGCTAGTCCCGAAGGTATGGCATTCCGTTATTACGTGTGTTAGCGTGCCATCTATGAATCGTCTTATGCCGGAAGCGCTCCTGTTTGGACTCCTGCTCCTCCCCCGCGCCGGCTGGGCGCAACCTACCCCGCCCGATGCTAAACGGGCGGCGGAGTTTGTTGCCGATTCGGCGGCCGGATTGAAGACCCTCCAAACGTGGTACGTAGAGGAAACGGGTTTATGGAAAACGACAGGTTGGTGGAACGCCGCCAACGCGCTGACGGTCCTGGTGGGGTACTCGAAGTTGAGCAACACTCCGGATTTCCGGCCCACCATAGCGAATACGTTCGAACGCAATTCCCAGAAGCACTTTCTAAACGAGTATTACGACGATGAAGGCTGGTGGGCGCTAGGCTGGACAGGCGCTTACGAACTATCGCACGATGCGCGCTATCTCGAAATGGCGGAACAGATTGTTGCCGATATGGCGGCGGGTTGGGATGACACTTGCGGCGGCGGCATCTGGTGGAAAAAGGACAACCACTACAAAAATGCCATAGCCAACGAGTTGTTCCTTTCCGTGGCCGCAAAGCTGGCGAATCTTACGCAAGACGCACATAAACGGGCCACATACTTGGAATGGGCGCAACGGGAATGGAAGTGGTTTGCGGCATCCGGTATGATCAATCCGGAAAACCTGGTGAACGACGGGTTGGATTCCGCATGCCACAATAATCATCGAACCACCTGGACCTATAATCAGGGCGTGATCCTAGGCGGTCTAAGCGCGCTGGCAAAACAATCCGGCGATGCGAAGCTCCTGGAGGTCGCGCAATCCATCGCGTTGGCGGCGATCTCGCGGCTGACGGACCAGGATGGCATGCTCCATGATTCCTGCGAGCCCGGCCGCTGTGGGAACGATGGAGTGCAGTTCAAAGGCATTTTCGCGCGTAATCTGGCAGCGCTGAACTCGGTGGCGCCGCTGCCGCGGTTCCGCACCTTTTTGCAGACGAATGCCGAAGGTATCTGGAAGAATCGTGACCCAGACAACCGGTTTGGAGTCGTGTGGTCCGGGCCTTCCGATGTGAAAAACGCTGCGACCCAGGTTTCCGCCTTGGACGCCCTGCTGGCCGCCGCCGAATCGGAGGGCGCCGCCGCCAAGAAGTAGTCTGCCTTAGCAGGCGTTTTGAAGTGAAGAAGCGGCGTCCGGAACCGTCGAGATGAGTTCGCGGCGAAATCACCGGCGACGGATTCCGTCAAACGCCGTCCACGGAAACCGCATGAGTGAGAAGTCGCTAGCCTTCATCGGAAACGCCTCGGCGCACGAAGGCCGGGGCGAAGACGCAAGGTCCGAGCGCGAGGCGTTTTCGATAAGGAGACTAGAAGGAAGCGGCTGGCGTCTGGAGCGGAGGCGGCAGCTATGGGGATTGAAGGCCGCTCTGGTACTGGCAAGCCCGGCATGCCCGGCCCCTACTTTATCGATAAAACCCGGCGTGGTATGCTGAACCCTCAGGAGCACAAGAGATGACTCGACGCGATTATCTGCAAATGATGGCCGCCGGCGCCGCGGCCGCGGCTTCCACCACCACCGCCTTTGCCGCTGGCGGCGAGGCCGACCGCGAAGCGCGTATGAAGTGGTGGCACGAAGCCCGGTTCGGCATGTTCATCCACTGGGGCCTCTACAGCGTGCTGGGGCGGCACGAGTGGGTGATGGAAAACGAAGGCATCCCCGTGGCGGAGTACGAGCAGCTCGCCACGCGCTTCAAGCCCAAGCCCAATGCCGCCCGCGATTGGGCCAGACTCGCCAAGCAAGCGGGTCAGAAGTACATGGTGATGACCACCAAGCACCACGAAGGTTTTTGCCAGTTCGCTACCAAGCTGACCGATTACTGCGCGCCCAAACAGGGGCCCGGCCGCGACCTGGTGAAGGAGTACGTGGAGGCCGCGCGCGCCGAGGGGCTGCGTGTCGGCTTCTACCACTCGCTGATGGATTGGCACCATCCGGACGGCGCGCGATGCGCCACCGACGAAGCGGCCCGCCGCCGCTTCGTGGATTACGTGCACGGCCAGATCCGCGAGCTGCTCACCAACTACGGCAAGATCGACGTCCTGTGGTACGACGTGGCGTGGCCGCTCGACGCCAAGGGTTGGGAGTCGGAGAAGATGAACGAGATGGTGTTCCAGCTCCAGCCCGAAATCATTGTCAACAACCGCAACAAGCTGGATGGCGATTTCGCCACTCCGGAGCAGAGAATCCAGGCCGAGAAACGCGCCTGGGAATCGTGCATGACCATGAACGACAGTTGGGGCTATCAGACGACCGACGACGACTGGAAATCGCCCAAGACCATTGTGCGCAATCTGGTCACCTGCGCGCACAACACCGGCAATTACCTGCTGAACATCGGGCCCAAGCCGGACGGCGGGATCCCCGAGGAATCGGTTCGGATTCTGACCGCGGTGGGCAAGTGGATGGCCAAGAACGGCAAATCGATTTACGACACCGACGTATGCCAGCCGGGGCGCTCGAATTACGCCGGCTTCACCCGCAAGGGCAACACGCTATACATGCACGTGCACTTCTGGCCTGGGGAAACCGTGGCGCTGGCCGGGCTCATGAACCAGGTGAAATCGGCGCGGTTGCTGGCCACCGGCGCACCGGTGAAGTTCGAACAGGAGAAGTTCCGCGTGCGCTTCACGGGGCTGCCCGGGAAAGCGCCGGACGATCCCGTGACCACTATCGCCATCGAGTGCGACGGCGAGCCGAAGCAGGACATGGATTTCGTGCGCAATGAGCGGCCGAGGATAAAGGCGTAAGCAACCGCTCTCTGACGTTCGCGGCTCGGAATGAAGCACGCCTGCATACCGAGCCGCGAACGTCAGAGAGCGGTCGGTCCCGCGAAGACGATCGGCATGGGGCCGCTTACTCGATCACTTTCTTCTTGCGGAACCAATCGACCAGCAGGTCGCGCAGCAGGCCCACCTGGTGCGGAAACTGCAGGCCGGTGGTGCGCAGGTTCTCCGCGGTGGCCTGGTTCGCGGCCGTGAAGTCGCTCACCGCCAGCGTGTAATCGCGGCCGGGATCCAGCTTGCGGTCTCCGACCACGACCGGCGGCAGCTCGCGCCCTTTGAATGTGCCCACCACAACCGTGTTGTCGAAGGGCATGATGTCCCAGATGTTGCGGACCTTCAACTGCCCCCGCGGCACGATGTCGCGCACCCCGCCCAGGTTCATGAAAGCGAAGTCGGCGCCGGTTTCGTCGCGCATGGCTTGCTCGATGAGGCGCTTCACCTCAACCTTTGTGAACTGCTTTTTCGAGACGGCCAATGGCTGATCGACGCGGGCGGCCACTTCATCCTCCCAGTGCTTCACTTCGCGGGCCACGTCCGAAGAGGGCTCGATCCTGGTGGAGTCCACCGGGATGCGCTTCCAGGCCCACGAGACCGGCGCTTTCTTTTCGGTATCCACCTGCAACTCGAGGCGGCCCAGCTCGGCTCCGTAGCCCTTCACGCGCACCAGCACCCGTCCATCGCGCGACATTGCCTGGTTCAGGCCGGTGTGAATGTGCCCGGTGACCAGCACCGGAATCTCGGGCGCGGAATTCAGGAATTCGGTTTCCTCCTCTCCCGTAATGTGTCCGAGCAGCACGACCAGGTCGGACTTCTCGCGCAGCTCGGCCGCGTATTTCCGCGCCGTCGCGACCACCGGCAGCGTGTGCCATTCTCCCAGCAGTTGAGGCTGCGAGAGATCGCGCAGGGTGTCCGTCATGGCGCCGATCACGGCCACGCGCAGCTTGTTGACGTTGAGGACGACGTACGGCTGGGGCGCGAACAATTGGCCCTCGGCGCCCACCAGGTTCGAGGACACCACGGGATACTTCGCCGTCTGGATGAATTTGCGCACCTGCATCCAGCCGTAGTCGAACTCGTGGTTGCCGAGCGTGGCGGCGTCGAAGCCGAACAGGTTGGCGACCTCGTAGACCGGCAGCCCGTGAAAGATGGTGGAGACCGGCGATCCTTGAACCAGGTCGCCGGCATTCAGCAGGATGCAGTCGGTGCAATTGGCACGCTCGCGGCGGATGACGGCGGCGTAATAGGCGAAGCCGCCCTGCCGGTCTTCGAGCGGCGACAGCCGCGCGTGCAGATCGTTGGTATGGAGAATGGTGAGCGACCGGACCTCGGCCGCAAGAGGCGCGCATGCCAGCAGCGCCAGCGCCAGCAGGCTCCTGCTCCGGTTGTGCATAGAACTTGATTGTAGCTTGCGGATTGGCGCCGGTTACGCTGGCGATCCTTCGGCGGGATCGACCCGCGGCAGGTACACTTCGACTGTAGTTCCGCGTCCCGGTGCACTCGATACTTCCAGGGTGCCGTTCGACTGCCGGACGATTCCGAGCACCGTGGAAAGCCCCAGTCCGGTGCCTTTGCCGGCGCTCTTGGTGGTGAAGAACGGCTCGAAAAGGCGCGCCTGGGTGGCCTCGTCCATGCCGGCGCCGGTGTCGCTCACCGCCAGCAGGACAAACGGGCCGGGCTCCAGGCTGGCGTTGGCGGTCTCGATGGTGAGCGTCCCGCCGTCCGGCATGGCGTCGCGCGCATTCACCACCAGGTTCATGAGCACCTGTTCGATGTGTCCCGGGTCGGCGTACACACGACCCAGATCGGGAAGCAACGCCAGCCGCAGCTCGATCTCTTCGCCGATCAGCCGCTGTAGCATAGTGCCCAGGCTGGCGGCCAGCACGTTCAGGTCGAGCACCTGGGGCTGCTGCAGCCGGCGCCGGCTGAAGGCCAGCAGTTGTTTGGTGAGCGCCGCGGCGCGCTCCCCGGCCATCATGATCTGCTCCGCCGCTGGACGGTTGGGGTCGTGGGGAGCCAGGTTATTGAGGATAAGCTGGCCGTAGCTGGTGATGATGGCGAGCAGGTTATTGAAATCGTGCGCCGCTCCCCCGGCCAGCATTCCCACCGCTACCATTTTGTGCGCCTGCCGGAGCTGGTCTTCGAGATGCCGGCGGCCGGTGATATCCATCAGGGCCACCATCTCCGCCTGGCGCCCGCCGTACTGGATTTCATGCACCGCGAGTTCGACGTCGATCATGCGGCCACT
>PLMF01000430.1 GCA_003142355.1 Bryobacterales bacterium | reverse complement strand
TCGATGCACCCCAGATTCACCAGGTACAGCAGGCTGGCGCGGTCTTCCGCAAATACGTAATGGATCGAATCGATCGGTTCGGTGCGCAGCCACGGCGCGAAACTTCCCGGCACGTCCTTCTGAAAGAAGAACGGCTCCTGGATTCCATTCGGATATCGCTTCAAGGAAAGCGGCCGGTTCTTCAGGTGCGGCAAGATGAGATCGGCCACGCCATCGTAATAGTTGAGAACATCGCGCTTGGTGTACCCTTCGCCGGGATAGAAAACCTTCTNNACCTGGCAGATCAGCTCCGGTTTCACCCAGGTCATGCCACGGTCCGGCTTGGGGCGCTCGGCAAACGGGCACTTCTTTGTGACCAGCGGTTGGAGCCGCGCGTGGAGGCCGGCCAGGGTCTTCTGGTCGAAGCCCGTCCCGACGTTGCCGGCCCACCGCAGTTTCCCTTCACTGTAGACGCCCACGACCAGCGCGCCGAAATACTCGCGGCCGCCCTGCGGCTTGGTGAATCCACCGATCGCAAACTCCTGCTGGTTGCCGATCTTGATCTTCAGCCACTCGCGGCTGCGCTTGGATTCGTAGCGGCTGGAGGCGCGCTTGGCGACGATCCCTTCCAGGCCGTTCTCCCGCGCCGCTTCCAGCATCTCCTCGCCCGCGCCGGCGAAAGCTTCGGAGATCCGCAGCACCGCTCCGGGCGTGGTCACCTTCCGCAGCAGCTCTCTCCGCCTGCTCAGGCTGACGTTGCGAAGATCGTATCCATCCAGGTAAAGCAGATCGAAAGCAAAGTACACCACCGGGGTCGAGCGTACCAGGTGCGCAATGGCGTGGGGATCGCTGTTGGCGATCCGCGGCTGGATCAGGTGGAACCGCGAAACGCCTTTTTCGTCGAGCACCGCGATTTCACCGTCCAGCACCGCCTGATCGGCGGCGATGTGGTGATGGATCACGGCCAGCTCGGGGTACTGCCGCTCGCACCGCAGCCCGCTGCGGGATTGGATGCGCACTTCTTCGCGCTCCACGAACGCGATGGCGCGCACGCCGTCCCACTTGACTTCGAAAAGCCACTGCTCGCCGCGCGGCGGACGCTCGGCCAGCGTCGCGGTCATCGGCTCGATAGCCGCGGGCATCGACGCCTGGCGCGCCTCCTTCACGCTCGCGAGATCAATTTTCGTTTTTTTTTACGGGGAGAGGTCTTCCGCGCCGGCAGGTTGCGCGCGATTTCCTCCTGGGTGCGCCCCGAGAGCACACTGGTGGCGTAGTTCTCGATGTCCCATCCCGGCGCCGCGAATTCGTCGCGCTTCTTGATGAGGAGCCATTCCTGGCCTTTCCCGCGGCCCTTCATGTGGACCAGCGCGAAATCGCCGTTCAACTTCTCGCCGTGCAGCCGGAATTTCAAATCGCCGCGCGCCAGTTGCTCGGCCCCCGAAACGCCGCCCAGCAGGTCGAACGTGCCGCGGTCCCACAGCATCACGCTGCCCGCTCCGTAGTTGCCCGCCGGGATGTTGCCTTCGAAATCGCCGTACTCGATGGGGTGGTCTTCCACATGGGCGGCGAGATGCTTCACGGTGGGGTCGAGCGTCGGCCCCTTCGGCACGGCCCACGACTTCAGCACGCCATCCATTTCCAGCCGGAAATCGTAGTGCAGCCGCGTGGCATCGTGCCGCTGTACGCAAAAGGAATGGGCGGGACCATGGCTCTTCTTGCCGGCGGGAGGTTCGGGCGTCTTCTCGAAACGGCGTTTGGCGGCGTATTCTTTGAGCGGCATAAGCCCCTTTACATCCTTCCATTTACATCTTATCCGGCTTTGTAGTACTCTGAAAACCGGACTGCACCTAGGGGGACATTATGGCATCCAGCGACTGGAAGGGCCACCTGGCTTTTGGATTGGTTTCGTTTCCCGTTCGGCTTTTTAGCGCGGCGCGAAGCGAAACCATCAGTTTCAACCTGCTGCACAAAGANNCGCACCGACCTCGTCAAAGGCTACGAGTACGAGAAAGACCACTACGTGGTGATCGACGACGAGGACATCAAGAAGGTGGCGCCCAAGACCGCCAAGGTGATGGAACTCCTGGAATTCGTCAAGGCCGATCAGGTCGACGCGATCTACCTCGAGAGCTCCTACTACGTGGCGCCCGACGAGGGCGGCGAGAAGCCCTACGCCCTGCTCTACGAAGCGCTGCGCCGGTCCGACTACTATGGCGTTGCCAAGGTGGCCATGCACAACCGCGAGCACATCATCATTCTGCGGCCCGGCCCCAAGGGTATTCTCTCCCACACCATGTACTACCAGGATGAAATCCGCCAGGTGGATGAGTTCCGCACCGACACCAGCCTGGTGAAGGAGAAGGAGCTGGCCCTCGCCAAGATGCTGATTTCGTCGCTGGAAGCCGATTTCGAGCCGCAGAAGTACCACGACGCCTACCGCGACAACCTGCAGAAGATGATCGAGGACAAGATCGAAGGCAAGAAGGTGGTGGAAACCCCAGCCGAGCATTTGGCCCCGGTCATCGACATCATGGAAGCGCTCAAGCGCAGCCTCGCCGAAAAGCGCAAGCCCGTGAAGCGGACCACCGCCAGCGCCGCCGTTCAGGAAGAGACGCCGATGGAAGCCGCGCCCAAGAAGCGCGCGCGCAAGAGCGCGGCGGGGTAACCGCCGGAAGGAATCATTCGAGAACCAGGCACTCCACCGGCTTGGAGCGGAACGCTCGATCGAACGTTACAACTCTCAGTCCCGCTGCGCTGGCAAACGCGGCCAAATAAGCATCGGCCCAGAGCTTGGGAGATGGTTCATGGCTTCTGGTGAAGGTTCGCAGCTTCGGGTCAATGCCGTGCGGCTCTGCCAGGAATGCGATCCGCTCGTCGGTCAAGCACTGGTCGTAGATCTCCCAGGCTGCCGCCATGGTCTTCACATCTTTCCCCATCACGGACTTGTTGGTCAGGAGTCGCAGCAGAGCAAGCTGAGTGAAGCGGCAAAACAGGGACTGCTCGTCTTCGGATTGATCGAACCAGTCTCGCGCCGCCTCGGAGTGGGAATGCCGGCCCCATACCAGCGCCAGCCAGACGTTGGTGTCAAGGAAATTCAATGAGTTCATAAAGGCGATCGTTGGTGATCTCGACTTTGGGGCCTGCCGAGTCGATGAGCGGGAACTTCACCGGTTTTCTCCTCGGCCGCTGCGGAGTCAGAAGCACCCGCTCGACCCCGTGCAACAGCAACTCGCGCACGGAGCAGCCCTGGTGAGCGGCCTGCTCCTTCAGCTTGCGGTAGATCGGCGCCGGGATGTCAACGGTGGTGCGGATCACGTCCTTGGGCATGGCTCTTCCATAATTATATCCAGGAATCCATAAATATGTATCAGCTTGGTTCGGAAC
Organism: Bryobacterales bacterium; assembly: GCA_003142355.1. Next base: position 9,322 of record PLMF01000430.1, on the reverse strand, counting down.
CAGCCCCCGCCCCGTGGCCAGTAAATCCCTGGCGCGCGGTCGATAGCTTTCAGAAAAACCTCCGTCGCCTGCTCCGCGTTTCTCGATGTCCCCACGAACCATGTCGCCATGGCTTATCATTGTCTCTAGCCCGAGGTCCAAATGCTGCATCTCATCGTGAGCTGGTTCCTGAGCGCTCTGGCGCTCTGGCTCGTGGCGCAGATCATCCCGGGGATCAGAGTCCGCGACTTCGGCGCGGCGCTGATCGCCACCATCGTGATCGCCATCGTCAATGCCACCATCGGGCCGGTGCTCAAGTTTCTGACCTTTCCCCTTACGTTTTTGACGCTGGGGCTCTTCCTGCTGGTGCTGAATGCTTTTCTGCTGAAGCTCGCCTCGCTGTTTACGCCGGGCTTCGCGGTCCACGGTTTCTGGTCCGCCGTGGCGGGTTCCCTGGTGCTGACCATCCTCACCGCCATTCTGCGCCACATCGTGTTCCTGCCCGGGCACGAGTGGACTCACTCCTTATGGAACACGCTGTAGAAGCGCTCGCGCCCACCACTCCCGCGGAGCTCGCGGAGGCGCTCCGCAGTGCCGCCGCGCGCGGGCGCACCATCGCGCTCGCCGGGAATTCCAGCAAGCGGCGGATGGCCGGGCCAATCGAGCCCGCCGATACCGCCATCGCCACCTCCGCGCTGAGACGCGTCATCGAATACGAGCCGCGCGATCTCACCATCAGCGTGGAAGCCGGGCTGCCCTGGAGCGAGCTGACCGGCATTCTGGCCGCCAACCGGCAGATGATTCCGCTGGACCCCCCGTTTGGCGACCACGCCACCGTGGGCGGCGTCATGGCCTCCAATTCGAGCGGCCCGCGGCGGCTTCTCTACGGCACGGCGCGCGACCTGGTGATCGGGATGCGGTTCGCCACGCTCGAAGGCAAGCTCGTCGAATCCGGCGGCATGGTGGTCAAGAATGTCGCCGGGCTGGATATGGCCAAGCTCATGATCGGATCGTTCGGCACCCTGGCCGCCATCGCCGTGGTCAATTTCAAACTCCAGCCGGCGCCGGAAACCGAACGCAGTTTTCTGCTCCCGTTCGATTCGCTCTCGGGCGCCTTGGCCGCCTGCAGCCAGATTCTCGGCAGCGTGCTGCAGCCGGCTGCCATCGATCTCCTGAACCCGGCCGCCGGCACGGCCTTCGCGCAGCGCGCCTGGCTCCTGGCCGTCCGCGCCGGCGGCAGCGCGGCCTCGGTCGGTCGCTACCATTACGAGTTGGCGCACATCGCCGGCCGCCTGGCGGTCGAGAGCCGCTGCCCCGAAACCCTCTGGCAGGACGTGGAGAGCTTTACACCGCGATTCCTCGACCGGCACGCCGATGGCGCGGTTGTGCGCGCTTCGTGTACCCTGAGAGAGCTGGAAGGCGTCCTCGCATCGTTCGAAGGTCCGGCGCTGGCGCGCGCTGGTTCGGGAGTCTGTTATGGCTGCTTCGAGCAATCCGACGCCGCCGCAAGCTGGCTCTCCGGCGCCGTCGGGCGCGGATGGAAGACCGTCATTGAGTTTTCGCCGGAAGAGCGCAAGCATACGCTCGAGTTGTGGCCGTCTCCGGGCGGCGATTTGGAAATCATGCGGCGCGTCAAAAACCTGTTTGACCCCGCCAACCTTTTGAACCGTGGCCGACTGTATCGCCGTATCTGAAAAAACCGGTGTGGGGCCGAGGCAGTTCGATCTCGACCGCTGCGTCCACTGCGGGCTTTGCCTGAACGCCTGCCCGACGTACCGCGAGCTGGGATTGGAGATGGATTCGCCGCGCGGCCGTATCTACCAGATGGTGCAGGTGGCCGAGGGCGCGCCCATCACGCCACTCTACATCCGCCACATCGGCCTGTGCCTGGCCTGCCGCGGTTGTGAATCCGCCTGTCCCTCGGGCGTGCCGTACGGCCGCATGGTAGAGGAGGCGCGCGCGGAAATCGAAACGCACGCCCAACCAGGGTGGCTCGCGAAATTATGGCGCCGCTTCGTCTTCGGCCATCTGCTCGAATCGCGCGCCACCATGACGGCGGCGGGCACGCTGCTCTACCTGTATCAGGCCAGCGGCATGAAGAAGTTGGTGCGCGCCATGGGCTTCTTCAAGCTCCTGGGCCGCCTGGGAGAGCTGGAACAAATCGCCCCGTCCGCCGACCCGCCCTTCTTCTTCAGCCAGATCGGCCGGACGTTTCCAGCCGAGGGACGCCGCCAGTACCGCGTCGCGTTCCTGGCCGGATGCATCGCCAACGTCTCGTTCGCGCGCCTGAATGAGGCCACGGTGCGGGTGTTGCAGAAGAACGGCTGCGAAGTCGTAATTCCCAGCGGCCAGGGATGCTGTGGCGCTTTGCATCTTCATTCGGGTCTTCGCGAGGATGCCCGCCGGCTGGCCCGCCGCAACATCGATGCGGTGCTCGGTGGCGACGCCTTCGACGCCATCATTTCCAACGCCGCCGGATGCGGCTCCACGCTGAAGGAGTATGGCGAGCTGCTCGCAGACGACCCCCAGTACGCCGCCAAAGCCCGGNNAACCCCGATATGGCCCCGGTAAACGCCACCGTCACCTACCAGGACTCCTGCCATCTGGCACACGGCCAGCACATCCGCACGGCCCCGCGCAATCTTCTTGCGGCGGTCCCCGGGCTGACATTCCGCGCCATGCCCTCTTCGGATGTCTGTTGCGGCAGCGCCGGCATCTACAACATCGTGCAGAACGCCATGGCCATGCAGATTCTGGCACACAAGATGGAGTCGGTGAATGCGACCGGCGCCGGAATCATCGCCACTGCCAACCCGGGCTGCCTGCTCCAGCTCCAAGCCGGCGTGCGATTACACGGCCACGGCCAGCGCGTGATGCACGTGGTGGAAATCCTCGACGAAGCCTACCGGTAAAAACCCGGTGACAACCCGGTGACAGACGGAACGTTTCCGGTTTTTCTCCGGGTTTCGGTTTCAGTGGTGAGTAACCCTACAGCAGCCGGAAGTTTACTTCGATGGTGGCGGCCACGGTGACGGGCTTGCCGTCCTTGTAGCCAGGCTTGAATTTCCACTGCCGCACGGCTTCGATGGCCTTTTCATCCAGACCCAGCCCCAGGCTGTGCTGCACCCGGATGTTGGTGGCCTTGCCGCTGGGGTCGACTTCGATATACAGCAGCACCGTGCCCTGATACTTGGCTTTGCGGGCCTCTTCCGAGTACTCGGGCTCTTTCTTGTAGAGCAGGACCGGGGCCGTAACGCCGCCGCCCACGCGGTATACACCGCCGCCTACGCCGCCGCCTTCACCAGGACCAAAACCACCGCCCTTGCCCGACCCTACGCCGCCGCCGGAACCAGAGCCGATGCCGCCGCCGGAACCGGGACCGTTCGAGGGAGGCCCGATCTTCGCCAGCGGGTCGCCATAAACCGACATGTTGACCTGCGGCAGGTTCACATCGGGAGGGGCGATGATGCTGGGTTCCATCGCCAGCTTGGGATTCAGATTGTTATACACGGCCACCGGCGGTGTGAACTGCCGCAGCGATGCCTTGGGCAGGCGCCCCTTGCTGGCCGGCAATGGAGACCGGTCGCCACCGCCACCGCCGCCCTGCATGGTCTGGTTCTTCTGGGGCATGTCGGGAGGGGCCAGATCGATCGGGGAGATCAGCGTAAAGCTCTGCTTGACCTTGTCTTGCACCGCTTTGTTGGACGCCAGCACGAACAATATCGTAACTACCGTTATCTGGAAGCCGGTGGACATCATGAAGGACTTCTTCTGGTTGCTATAGAGACCCCAGATGTCCTTGACGGCGATTGGCCTGGACGTCAACACCAGAGGCGGCAGCTTGGGCGGGCTGACGAGGTCCCTGACGTTTCGGAACAGGGAAAGGTACCACGGTTCTTCGGCTGCCTCAACCAACAGGCGCGACAGATGGTCTTCAGCGGTAGTGGGGTGCAAATCGTGGGGTTGCGACAGGTCAGCCATCTTTCTTTACCAGCCCTCGCCACTGGAGAACCGTACTCTTCAATTAGGAGGACGGTTCCGGCGATCGCCTCGTTACAGGTTTTGGAGAACCCGCACCCGGAAACCTCACCATAAGTGTACCACGGACCCTTCCCGACGGCCTTTACCGCCGGGTGCGACAAGCCCCGCAAAAATGCGGCCGGAGATTCTGTAGAATTGAAGCATCCCGATGCCCACCCAGGCCCGAACAGCCGGCGCCCGCCAGTTCTTCTCCCGTCATGGCACGCTCTCCAAGTGGCATCCCAACTACGAGTTCCGATCCGGACAGGTGGAGATGGCCGAAGCCGTGGAAGCGGCCCTCGCCGATAAGCGCCACCTCATCGTCGAAGCCGGCACGGGCACGGGAAAAACGCTGGCGTATCTGGTCCCGGCGCTGCTCTCCGGCAAGCGCATCGTGGTCTCTACCGGCACTAAGAACCTCCAGGAGCAGCTCTTCTTCAAAGACGTTCCCTTTCTCCAGCAGCACTTTGCCCGGCCCCTGAAGGTCTGCTACATGAAGGGCCGCAACAACTACGCCTGCCGCCAGAAAATTTACGACGCCGAAAAGGAGCCGGTGCTCTCGGGCCTGGAAGAGGTGGCGGATTTCGAAATCATCCAGCAATGGGAGAAGAGCACCGAGTTCGGCGACCGGGCCGAAATCAAGACCCTGCCCGAAGGCTCCACCGCCTGGGCCAAGATCGACGCGCGCACCGATATGTGCACGGGGCAGAAGTGCCCCAACTTCGAGCGCTGCTTCATCACCCTCATGCACCAGCGGGCGGCCGAGAGCGACATCGTCATCGTCAATCACCATTTGTTTTTCGCGGACCTGTCGCTCAGGGACGAAAACTACGAGGGCGGAATTCTGCCGGAGTACGACGCCGTGGTGTTCGACGAAGCCCACGACATCGAAGACGTCGCCGCCCAATACTTCGGCGTCGCCATCAGCAACTACCGTCTGCAGGAGCTGCGGCGCGACATCGAGGCCATGGGCCGCAGCAAGAAATTCGGCACCCAGGAACTGGACCGGATTCTTCAGCGGTTGGACAATCTGACCATCCAGTTCTTCGGCCTTTTCGGCGACGTCGAGCGGCGCGTGGCCTTTCAGGGCCGCGACGCGTTCCGCGACGAGAATGAAGAGATCTACTCCGACCTGCTGGCTGCGCTCGATCTCATCGGCTCGCATCTCAAGGTAATCCAGAACCCGCCCGACGAGATCGTGCCGCTCGTCCGGCGCACCCTGGAGCTCGGCCTGGCGCTGCGCTTCATTATGGAAGAGGAAGACGAGCGGTACGTCTACTGGGTGGAAAGGCGCGGGCGCGGCTGTTTTCTACAGGCCACCCCCATCGATGTCTCTCCCATTCTCTCCGAAAAGCTCTTCCACAAAGTGGATTCGGTGATCCTCACTTCGGCCACCCTGGCGGTCGCCGGCGGCTTCGCGTACACCGAAACGCGGCTGGGGCTGGCGGGCGCGCGCGGCCTGGTGATTCCCAGCCATTTCGACTACCGCAAGCAGACGCTCCTCTATGTGCCGCAGCACCTGCCGGAGCCGCGCAGCCCGGCGTTCTCCAAAGCCGCCGGAGAGGAAGTGGCGCGGATTCTCGAATTGAGCCGCGGCCGGGCCTTCGTGCTCTTCACCAGCCACCAGCAGATGCGCCTGGTGTACGAACAGGTCTCCTTCGATATCGAGTATCCCACGCTGCTGCAAGGCACCGGGCCCAGGACCGCGCTGCTCGAGGAGTTCCGCTCGACGCCCCACGCGGTGCTCTTCGCGACTTCCTCCTTCTGGCAGGGCGTGGACGTGCCGGGCCAGCAGTTGAGCTGCGTTATCATAGATAAACTGCCTTTCGCGGTGCCCAACGATCCGGTGGTCAACGCCCGCATCGAAAGTATCCGCAAAGCAGGGGGGAATCCGTTCTACGATTACCAGATCCCCCAGGCCGCCATCGCCTTGAAGCAGGGGTTCGGACGGCTGATTCGCAGCAAGTCGGACCGCGGCGTCCTGGTCCTGCTGGACCACCGCATCACGAAACAGCGGTACGGCCAGGTGTTCTTCGACAGCCTGCCGGATTACCGGTTCAGCACCAGCCTCGAGGANNGGGCGCCGAGCTCGATGCCATCGGGCTGCTGGTGGACTTCGTGGAGCTGAAGCGCGTGGTCCACGCCGTGCTGGACCGCATGGATCACCAGTGGCTCAACGACTTCCCGCCCTTCGACACCCTCAATCCATCGGCCGAAAACATGGCCCGGTACATCTACGACGAAGTGAGCGCGGGGCTGAAGACCAAAGAGGGCGTGCGGGTGGCATGCGTCAGGCTGTGGGAGACCGACACCGCCAGCGCGGCCTATTTTCCGTAGTAGGCTGCGTTCTTGGCCGTGAACTCCGCCCACTTCTCGGGCAGGTCGTCGAGCGCAAAAATCGCCGATACGGGGCACACCGGGACGCAGGCGCCACAGTCGATGCACTCTACCGGGTCGATGTATAGCATCTCGGTTGCCGCGAAGTTGGCCTCGTCCTTCTTCGGATGGATGCAATCCACCGGGCAGGCATCCACGCAGGCCGTGTCTTTCGTTCCAATGCAGGGTTCCGCGATTACGTATGCCATTGCTGTTGTTTTCCCAGGTACCAATACATAGCACAGCCGAACCGGGATAAACAATTCCGAAGTTGCCGGTGGGGCATGCTTTAGCTTGCCCATCCCACAAGGAACTGCGTGCCGCCGGTGGTCTTGCCGCCGGTGTTCTTCCTGGTCCGGACCGGCGCGTAGAGTTGCCAACGGAGCCCCGCTGGCACCAAACTGAAGAAGATGCCGGCTAAAGTTCGAAAAGCTGTTTTCCCTGCCGCCGGGCTCGGCACCCGCTTTCTTCCCGCCACCAAGGCTCAGCCCAAAGAAATGTTGCCCATCGTGGACAAGCCCATTATCCAGTATGGGGTGGAGGAGGCGGTCCACTCGGGCATTCAGAACATCATCATGGTGACGGGCCGCGGAAAGAGCGCCATCGAGGACCACTTCGATGTGAGCTTCGAGCTGGAATACCTGCTGGAGGCGCGCAAAAAGAAGGAGCTGCTGGCCATCGTGCGCGGCATAACCGACATGATCAGCGTGTCCTACGTGCGCCAGAAGGAGGCCTTGGGATTGGGGCACGCGGTATTGCGCGCCCGGGAACTGGTGGGCGACGAGCCGTTCGCGGTGGTGCTGGCCGACGACGTGATCGAAGCCGAGACCCCCTGCCTGCGCCAGCTTCTGGACGTGTACAATTTCTTCAGCTCCCCGGTGCTGGCCGTCATGGAGGTGCCGCCGGAGAGCATATCCGCCTACGGCGCGATTGACGCCGAGCCGGTGGCCTACAACGGTGGCCGCGATCGCGTCTACCGCATCCGCGACCTGGTGGAGAAACCCAAGCCCTCGGAAGCCCCCTCGAACCTCGCCATCATCGGGCGCTACGTGCTCACGCCGGAGATTTTCGATTCCCTGCAAGCCATCGAACCCGGCTCCGGAGGCGAGCTCCAGCTCACCGACGCCTTGAAGCATTTGCTGCGCAACCGCCCCATTTACGGCTATCGCTTCGAGGGCACGCGCTACGACGCGGGAGACAAACTCGGCTTCCTGAAGGCCACCGTGGAATTCGCCCTCCGGCGGCGGGACTTGGGAGGGCCGTTCCGGGAGTATTTGAAGGGGCTGAAGCTGTAAGCGTGAAGTGGGGCAGGCGGTTCCGCCTGCCAACCAATTTTCTTCACAGGGAACTGAGGGCTACACTAACATCATGCTGCCCGCCGCCTGTACCGAACGCATCGCCGCGCTTCTAGGTCCGCCCGGCTACCTCGACCAGCCCGAAGACCTCGCGCTTTACCAATACGACGCCGGCGTCGACAAACATCGGCCCGATCTGGTCGTGTTTCCCCGCTCCACCGAAGACGTCGCCGCCATCGTGAAGATCGCTCGCGAATTCCAGGTCCCGTTCACCGGCCGCGGCGCGGGAACGGGTCTTTCGGGCGGGGCCATCCCGCGCGAGGGCGGCATCCTGGTGGCCTTTGCGCGCATGAACCGCATTCTGGAGGTCGATCTCGAGAATGAGCGCGCCGTGGTCGAGCCGGGAGTGGTCAACCTCGATATCACGCTGGCCGCCGAGAATCGCGGCTATTACTTCGCTCCCGATCCCTCCAGCCAAAAGGCCTGCACCATCGGCGGCAACGTGGCCGAAAACGCCGGCGGGCCGCACACGCTGGCCTACGGGGTCACCACCAACCACGTCCTGGGACTGGAGCTGGTACTGCCCGACGGAACCGTGGTCGAGACCGGCGGCAAGGCGCCCGACCTGCCCGGCTACGACCTCACGGGCCTGCTCACCGGCTCGGAAGGCACCATGGCGCTGGTCACCAAAGTGATTGTAAGGCTGATGCGCAAGGCTGAGACGGTGAAGACCGCCCTGGCCGTCTACGAATCCAACGAAGACGCCGGCCGCACCGTCGCCGAGATCACCGCCCGCGGCATCACGCCGGTGGCCGTCGAGATGCTCGATGGCGTGATGCTCCGCATGGTGGAAGAGGCCACCCACGCGGGCTACCCCATGGACGCCGGGGCCGTTCTCCTCATCGAGCTCGAGGGCCTCAGTGAGGCGGTGGAGGAGCAGGTGGAGCAGGTCCGCGAGGCCTGCTTGCTGTGCGGCGCGCGCGAATTTCGCGTGGCCCGGACCGCCGAGGAGCGCGACCTGCTCTGGAAAGGCCGCAAGAACGCCTTCGGCGCCGTGGGCCGCGTCAGCCCCACCTACTACGTGCAGGACGGCGTAGTGCCCCGCACCAAGATCGCGCCCACGCTGCGCTTCATCGGCGAGGTGGCCCGCAAGCGCGGTCTCACCATCAGCAACATCTTCCACGCCGGCGACGGCAACATGCACCCCATCATCCTGTTCAACCCCCGCATACCGGGCGAGCTCGAAAAGGCGCGCGCCGCCGGTGAAGAGATCCTCGAATATTGCATTGCAGCCGGCGGCACCATCACCGGCGAGCACGGCGTCGGCATGGAAAAGAACGAGCTGATGGCCAAGCAGTTCACCCCCGAGACGCTGGAGATGATGCGGCGCCTGAAAGTGCTCTTCGATCCGGACAACCGCCTGAACCCCGGCAAAATGCTCCCCACCGGGCGGGGATGCGCGGAGATTCGACCGTAGGCGCTCTCGGGCGCAGCTATTTGAGTCGCGGGTCAAAAGGAAACGACTCTGACGGCCCGAACGCAATCTTGCGGAAGTCGGGGTGCAGGACGTTCAATACATAATTCCGCTCAAGCGGCATCACAGCGGAGGGGACGATCAAAACAGCAGAACACTGCTGTCCGGCTAACGACCT
>PLMF01000400.1 GCA_003142355.1 Bryobacterales bacterium | reverse complement strand
GGCGCCGGACCCGGCCAACCGGCTGGTGGTGGTGGCCGCGGGTATCGCCGCTCCCTCGGCGGAACTTCGAAGGGTTCTGCTGGCGCACGCACGGGCCGGCGCCAGCGTGGTCACCGACGTGTACGGAAGCGAGGCGTGGTGGCGCGCGCCGGGGCTGCGATTGGTGCGTGGATTCGAAGACCGGGAGTTCTACGCTTTGGGTTCGGGCCGCATTGTGGCCTATAAGGAGCAGGTTGCCGATCCCGGAGAACTCGCGCTGGATGCCATCGACCTGGCCGGGGACCGCCGGCCGGCGCGCATATGGAACTGTCCCGGCGGGATCGCACTGGCCTCAAAGGCCGGGCCGGGCGCCCAAGCGGCGCTGCACCTGATCAACTACGGCTCGCGGGCGCGGGGGGAAGCGCTGGCACGCAGATACGGCGTGTTTCGTTCCGCGACCTTGCTGCGGCCCGAGGAGGCCGCCGCTCCGTTGCGTACGTACCGGCGCGGCGGCTCGACGGAGGTCGTGCTGCCGGCTTTCAACCGGCTGGCGGTTGTGGTATTCGACTGAGTATGAGGTCTTGTCAGGAGCCCGTCACATGAGTCCGACGCGTCGAGACGCGCTGCGCCGCGGCGCCGCCGCCCTGGCCGCGGCCATCGTCCCCAGATCCGGAATATGCGCCGCGGACGGTGCACGAAAGTATTTCAGCCCGCATCCGTTCATCGAGCAGAACCCGAAGGCTGTTTTCATCCGCCGCACCCACGCGGCGCACAAGATGGACGCGGAAGCCAAGCGGCGGGAGGGATTGCGGCTGGCGCAAGCGATTTTCGTGGCGCGCGACGATGCGGGCGTGCCCATCACCCACAGGGTCATTCTGAAGCCCAACGTCACCAGCCTGGCCAGCCGCACCAGGAACGCGGAGGAACTCTGGGGCACCGGGACCGACCCGCAGTTCTATGAAGGGCTGGTGCTCGGCTTGCAGCAACTGGGCGTAAGCCGTTTCCACTTCATCGATTCCACATCGTATGCCGATTGGAACATTCGAGGGCTGCTGGACATCAACGACCGCCTGGGCGTCGTGACCGAGGATCCCGAGCGCCGGATGAAGCATCTGCGGGAAGGCTGGAAAACGAACTGGAGTACAGTGCCGGATGGCGTTGTCTTCAAGCGCATTCCGCACTACGCGCCGGTGAACGAGCCGGACACGTGGCTGCTGAACGTCGCCAAGTGGAAGGCGCACAGCATGGGCCTCACGCAGACGGTGAAGAACGAGCAGGGGTTGGTGGCGCACCCATTCACGACTTTCTGCGGCGGCTGGCGCGCCGTGCTGGGGGTGAGCGACGACGTGAAGCCGGACATCAATCCCCGGGCCGAAACACTCGTGAACGGCTTCTTCGAAAGGCATCGCCAGCTCGGGTACAGCCGGTACGACAGCCGCGGCTCAGGCGGGAATGGCGTCCGCCTGCTGCCGATCGACCAGGAGATCTGGGCGCATAAGACCTGCGACAACATGAGCACGCTCACCACCGGGCTGGCCATAGTCGAAGGCATCTGCGGACGCGATGGGGATGGCTTCTACGTCGGCGACGATTACCTCGCGAACATGGTGTTTTTTGGCAAGGACAAGTTCCGGGTGGACCTGATCGGCCTCTGGCTTGCGGGCCACGAGCCGGGAAACGTGCACCTATACCGGATCGCCAAGGAGCGCGGCCTCAGCGACACGTTCAATCCCTGGGAAATTCCAGTGTACGAATGGACCGATGACGGCCCGGTCAGGCGCAAATTGACCGACTTCCCCCGCACGCCGCTCAAGACCGTGTATCTGCCGCGCGAGGGCGAGGCCTCTCTCCATTTGTTGGATGAGCCGTTCGACTACGATCGGCACAAGGTCTGAGCCGGCGAGGAGGAACTCGGAACCCGCGCTCAGGGTCTGTCCAACCGCTCCCTGACGGTCGCGGCTCTGAAAGTTAGGGAGCGGTTGCCGGCGATTGGACTGGTTATTTCCTGACGGACGGTTATCCTTCCGACCGGGCCTTGGCGATGGCAGCCAAGAACTGGCGGGCACGGTTCTCGATGATGTCGAAGCGGCCTTCCTTTACCGACTTGGCATCCACCAACTCGCTGCCCACGGCCACCGCGCAGGCGCCGGCCTTGAGGAAGTCGCCGGTGGTCTCGAGGTTGACGCCTCCCGTAGGAATCATTTCGATCTGCGGGAAGGGGCCTTTCAGCGCCTTGATATACTTGGGGCCGCCTACGTTGCCGCAGGGGAAGATCTTGACCACGTCGGCGCCGGCCTCCCAAGCGGTGAGCACCTCGGTGGGTGTCAGGGCGCCGGGGCAAATGACTTTGGAGTAGCGCTTGGCCATCTCGATGGTAGAAAGGCGCAGGTTGGGCGTGACGAAGAACTCGGCGCCGGCGAGCATGCAGGCGCGCGCCGTTTCGGGGTCGAGCACGGTGCCGGCCCCGAGCACGATTTTGCCACCGAACCGGTCCGCCAGTTTTTCCAGCACGCGGATGGCCCCCGGCACGGTCATGGTGACTTCGGCGGCCCGAACGCCGCCGGCATAGATGGCTTCCACGGCCTGGATGGCGCCCTCCGGGCTCGAGGTGCGGACGATGGGGACGATCCCGACTTCGGCGATAAAGGCAAGAATCTCTTTTGAAGTCATGACCTTTCACGTTATCATGTGGCTTGACGCCCCAGCCAAACGCGGAGCAGGAAAAGCGGCCACCGCGGGTATCGGTGGTGGTGGTTTCCCGCAACCGGGCGGACCTGTTGCGGCGCTGCCTGGAATCCCTCGAAAAGTCCGAGGGACGCGAGACGCTCCAGATCGTGGTGGTGGACAATGGATCGAGCGACGGCAGCGCGCACCTCGACACCGATTTCCCGCAAGCGCAGTTTATCCGGCTGCCCAAGAACTTCGGACTCACCAAGGCCATGAACATCGGGTGGCGCGCGGCCGACGCGGAATACGTTTTCTTCCTCCACGACGATACGGAGGTGGAGCCGGGGGCGGCTATCCGGCTCGCCCAGACGCTCGATGCCAATCCCAGTGCCGCCGCGGCTTGCCCGCTGCTGGTCGATGACGAGGGCCGGGCGGCGCCGCAACTGGGCACTTTGCCGCCCGATGGCGAGTGGCTGGCGGCCGAGCCGTCGGACAGCCAGCCGGAGCCGGTCGAGTATCCGCGCGGCGCGGCGCTCATGATGCGCGTGTATGTCATCCGGGCGGTGCGCCAGATCGACGAGCGCTACGGCCAGTTCGGCAGCGATGCGGACCTGGCGGTGCAGATCCTGAGGGCATCGAAGAAGATCCTCCTCGATCCGGCGGCGCGGGTGCGGCACCATGGGAGCGCGGGCTACTCGGCGCTGGAGCGCGCGGATTTTCTCTCGGCCGCGCGGTCTTCCTGGGAAAATACCGGGGCTTCGGGGCCGGTCTGCGGGCGCGGCTGGCGGCGGTAATCGGTCCGCTTGTGTCGTTCCGCTGGGGCGAGCTGCGCTACACCCTGCCGGGCCAGAAGATCGACGGCACGCAATTCTGACTGTAGGGGCCGGGCATGCCCGGCCCGCATGCGCGGCTACCGGCTCCACGCGGCACGCGCCGACGGCTTTACGACGCGGCGCAGAATTGAAAGCCGATCGCTGTGAATCGAAGGGTTGTAGGTAGCCGGTAGTTCGAGTCCTACCTGGGGAGCCAAAATTGCGTCTTCCCGACTATTCGCTATCTGATTGATTTCATTACGGGCATTTCAGACGTTTCTTCCGGATTGGCCCGACTTGTCAGTGACCCCGGCATGGATTCGAACTCTCAATCCGACCAGCATCCCCAAACGAATCGGCGCCGGCCCACCGAAACGTGGATTACTTCGGGCTCTTCTTTGCAGGGCCGGTCAGAGGGCGCAGCACCGAAACGCTTGCCGCGCTAACCCAATAGACATCGTCGTCGCGGCCGGGCATGTCGCGGGCGAAAAAGAGGTATTTGCCGTCGGGCGATACTCCCGGGAGCCGTTCCTGCCGGCTCGAATTGACCGGCTCGCCCAGGCTGACCGGTTCGGTCCAACTGCCATCGGCCAGACGGCGGCTGATGTACAGATCGCCGGCGTCGTGGTCCGGATCGCGTCGATTCGAGGAAAACAGCAAATAGCTTTCGTCGGGAGCGATGAATGGCGTCCAGTTCAGGAACGGAGGCAGGTTGATGCGGCGGGGGAGCAACTCCGGCTTGGAGTATTCGCCACCCATGAGTTCAGCTCGGAATATCCCGACATTAGCTTGAAGCCCTGACGCGTAGCCCATGAAGTAGAGGGTGCCGTTCCGGGCAATCGTTGGTCCGGCGGCGAACCGTACCTCGGGGGATCGTGCCACTAAATTGAGGCACTTCGGCTCGCTCCAGTCGTGCCCTCGCCTCTCGGCAACCCAAATGTCCTCCTTCTGGTTCTCCTGTACTGCCGCACCCGGATGCGGACGGTTCGAGCTGTAATAGACTCGGCGGCCATCGGCAGAGAACACCAGCATGCCAACAAATGGAGAGACATACGGTGCGGACCATCGGCCGTTCTCTCGTTGCATGGTCATGACAGAATTAAAAGGCTTTTCGTTATCGGGCCCAGGGAGCCGGTTCATCGTCCAGAACACTTCGTTGCCGTCTGGAGAGAACGCTGGCGCGCTGTGTTCCTGGTCGTACGTCGATACAATGCCTCGTGCGAATTCCTGCGGTGTTGCGCCGGGCGGTGTCTGTCCAAGATAATCGCCCCGAAGATTACGGAAGTCGATTTCTATCCGAAGAGAACGCCGCTCCATGCTCTGTTTGAAAACGACGGCGTAGGGATAAGCCCTGCGCATATTCTGCAATTCCTCCGCCAACTGCGCCGGAGGTACATGCATGGCAATGATCCGGCTCGGCTTGATCTTCCGCCCGATGAACTGCCGCGCCGCCGGAGATCGGTCTAAATATCCCAGAAACAGAACATCGATAGGCGTAGTGTCGAAAGGAAAGCCGCTCAGATGTGCCATGCTGTTTTCCACCGTGGCGTCACCCAGGTGGAGGAAGCGAGTTCGGTCCAGATCAACGATGAACGCGAGATTCCTTTCCTGCTCATTTACGTCATGTCCGTTTACGTAATACGGACTGTGGGCCAGACAAAGAACGTCGACGGCGATTCCGTTAACGGTGAGCCGCTCGTGCGCGCCTGGTTCGAGATTGACTTCATGTACCCGGTCTCGAATCTGTGCAAAGCCTTCCTCTCTGCGCGACAGATCGACCACCTGTTTGTGGGCAATGAGCTGGCACCGCGTGTTGTTTCGCAAGTACGCCGCCGCCAGCTTTGGGCTGAAATGGTCGGTGTGCGAATGGGTGACCAGCAGGAGATCAACATTGGCAAAAGGCCCGCGCGCTTCCGCCAATTGGCCGAGCGACTCTTGCGGCGGAGCTAGGAAGGCGCCGGCTCCCGCCTCGAAGAGAGCATCTATCAGCACCTTCTTCCCGCCGTGCTCCAAAAGAAAACCTCCGTTGGCTACATAAGTGATCTGGGGCGCATCGCCCGCTGGAGTAGGTGGGGTGTTCTCCTGCTCCGCGAGGCAGGCGGCTAGAACCGCGGCTGCCGCAATGAGAATCGCGGTTGTTCTTCTCACGTTTCGTACTCCTGCGGAAATCTGCGCCGATTTCCCGGCGCTCGGGCGCTTCGCACGCCACATCTGATAAAAGTCTAGCCGAGTTCAAGGAGCATAGGAACCGAAAATCGATAGGCCAAACAGACGCTCGCAAAACGGTACCGAACCGACGGGCGAAAGACGATTGTGGGTGTGTCACGCCCCATCCGGAAGTTACCTCGGGCTCCCTGGGCGAGTTCGAGACGTGTCCAGACTGGGCGCCCACCCTGGACAAGCGTCGGCGGTGCGCTCGAATCGCTCTGAAAACAATGGACACCGCGGGTTCGATCAGAGGGCCAATTGGGCCGCAAAAGTTCGAAACGTGTCCAGAGTGGGGAGCCAAAAATCAAAACCCCAAGCTGGATTCGAACTCGGTCCTACTCAGCATATCTGCCGGTCACGGACATCCGACTCAACCGTTCGCACTGGCTCTGCATTGTGTTTTTGCGGCCAACTTCGGGAGGGCCGACAAACCGGGAGTAAAGTGACGGGCAGCGCGTTTCACATTACTAATCGTTGAGCTCTGCTGTTTTGCTAGGCAATACCACTGCGCTCTTGTGACCGCCGGCAACCCATCCGCTGCGTCCCGCAGGCAAACTTCCTCGGCTAGAGCGCCGCAATCACGTCGGCGGTCTTCACGATGCGTGCAAATTCGTCGTTGAGGTTCGCGAGGGTCATCGCATGGATATCCTCGGCCGAGTGTTCGTCACCATCGGGACCTGTCCGGTCGAAGGTCCAGGTCGCGTCACGGACCAACCAGGCGTCGAAACCGAGATTGCCAGCCATCCGCGTGGTTGTTTCAACGCAATGATTCGTAGTAGCGCCGCAGATTACTGCAGTTCGGATGCCGGCGGCGCGAAGCCTTGCTTCCAGATCAGTTCCAATGAAGGCGCTGTGCACTCGCTTCACGATGACAGGTTCGCCTTCTCTCTCCCGGGCCTCGTCCCTTACGAGATAACCTGTCCGATCAGGAGCGAATGAAGAACGGGGCTGTGTACTCTCGTGACGGACGTGAAAGATCGGCACACCTTTGGCTCGGAACGCTGCCAGCAGATCCGCAATTCGCGTCAGGGCATCCGGGTTGTTGCGGCGTCGGCCGGCGTCCTCCCATTCGTCAAACCCTCGTTGCACATCAATAACGATGAGCGCGATGGTGGGGGGTGCGGCTGGGCTCATGCCTCCAACATAACCGAACACCATCGAATGTGCAAGAGATGTTGCCACGGGGTAGTGGGGGAGTTCGAAGCGTGAACTGGTATCGACTGTCCACTACAAATTGATCCTGCGTCCGAGAGTTTGGCCTATAGGTCCCGACAAGTCGCTGGCCTTGACCGGAAATGAGGCGGAAGCGATCTGCGACTCTGCGCCTACCAGTTCCTCCGGGATCACGCGGCATCCGGAAGGTATCTTGGGCTCCCAGGCCAGTTCGAGACGTGTCCAGACTGGGTACCCGGCATGGACAAGAGCCAGCGCGCCGCACGGATCACTCTGAAATCAAAGCGCATCGGCGCTAGCTCACCATGCGTGCCAACTTCCGGTTTGCCGATACGCCCACGGCCCGGATTGACCAAGGTCGGTTATTTCCTCGTCAGTCTTACCCGTGCGAAGGCCCGAATCTTCCCGCCCGTCTCGTTGTCGATCAACCACTGCCAAGCGTCGGCGTTCTTATTGTAGGAGAAAGTTGTATTGACACTGCTGCCGTCATTGCTCCCGAACCGGAATGTGACGGCGTCGCCGCTTCGCTTCGCGCGACCGATCGCCTGGGATGTGAAATCCCAAGGGCCAGTATTGTCAAGCCACAGACAGGTGTACTGGCTCGACTGCGGATCCCAGCCGATGAGGATAATCGCTTCATATGCCGGCTGGTTGCTGGCGTCCTTCTCTCGGGACACTTCCTGGATTCGCATATATTGATGACCCAGCACCCACTCCGACACGATGTCGTGGGTCGTATCCCTCCCGGCGATGGTGCCCTGAAGTACCCACTTTCCGACCATGTGATCGAGCAACGGATCATGAAGCGTTGATGGCTGGGCGAATCCGGAGAATGAAACCAGTAGACCTAGGGCGAAGAAGCGATAGGTGGTGCGCAATCTGACACCTCCAGTTGCAATGATCTCTTAGGCATCCGGTCGATGGCAAGAGAGTCTTCACGACTTCACACCTCCACGTATTCGCGTCTCCTGATCTCGGCCCTGAACTGCCTTTCGGGCCTCTTGGGGACGGATGGCTTTTGGATAGGCCTTGCAAAGCCGCCCGGCGTCTACCAATTCCGGCCGGTTAAACGCGCCACCCGGAAGTTATCCTGTTCTCCCCAGGCCAGTTCGAGACGTGTCCACCCTGGGTGCCCGGCATGGACTCCGGCGAGCGGATCGCACGCATCGCTCTGAAAACAATCCCCGTCCACAGGTTCGATCACAGGGCCAACTGGGCGGCAAAAGTTCGAAACGAGTCCTACCTGGGGAGGCAATCTGAAACTTCTCGAATTCACGCTATCTGATTGATTTCATTACAGACATTTCAGGCGTTTCTTCTGGATTGTCCCCACGTGAGAGTGACCCCGGCGTGGACTCGAACTCTTTATCCGACCAGCATCCCCAAACGAATCGACGCTGGCCCACTATGCATGCCAACTTCCGGATGGCCGACCATTACGACCAGACCTTGGGCGAGCCACTTGCAGGGACCGGGCGATACGCCGAAGTGGCCGAGTCGCGCTTCCGTGCACCAGCTACATATCAAAAGCTCAAAGTGGCGGAGAAACATAGACCGTTGAGTGGCCACATGCATGCAAGCCCTTATATTATCGTGGAGGAACAGAGGACAACGCTTTGAAATCACGTAACGATGCGCGGCCGGAGGGGTCGGAATGTCTCGGCCGTGGCGCGATACGACTCATCACCCTGATTCTGGTGTTTGCAGCGAGCGCAGTTGCGCAATCGGCTCCTGCAAGCATAAGCACGATCCCGCAGCCCAGCGGCGCTCGCCCGTTTTTTGATGCTTCTGGAAACACTTACTACTTGTCTGGACAGCCAACGGCGGGTGCGGCGCAAACCCAGCCCGGAGGCGGCACGTGTTCCATACCCGGCTGGCGTGGCGTCCCCATTCCGGCGCCATGTCCCGATGCGTCGGTGATGAAAGTCGACCCTTCCGGCAACCAGATTTGGGGTACGCTGCTCGGCGGCCCGACCGCCGACAACGCAACCGCACTCGCCATCGATACCAACGGAAACGTCGTGCTCACTGGCTCGACGGGCGGTCAGTTTCCCACCACGCCTGGCGCGGCCATCGAGTCGAGTACCAGCGCCACGGTGTTCGCCGCCAAGGTCACGGCAGATGGCAGCAAGTTTCTCTACTCGACTTACCTCCCAGCCACCTTGGCCGTATCCTCGTCCATCGCCGTGGATGCAGCGGGCAACGCGTACATCGCCGGTAAGACATCTGCGGGCCATGCTTTCGTCCTCGAGTTGAGCGCGGACGGCTCTACCATCGTGTATAACGCCACTCTCGCCGGCAGCGGCGCGGACGCAGTAACAGCCATTACTGTCGATCCGGCGGGCAATGCTTTCGTCGCAGGGCAAACCACTTCGCCCGATTTTCCGGTAACCGCGGGCGCGTTCCAGCAGCACTTAAAAGGAAGCCGGAATAGTTTCCTTGTCAAGCTGAGTCCTTCCGGCAGCGTCCTGGCCAGCACCTACTTCGGCGGGAGCGGGTCGGACAGCCCGTCGTCTATCGCCGTCGACGGCGCGGGCAATATCGATCTCGCGGGATCCACCAGCTCACTCGATCTCCCCACGACGCCGGGAACCATGCAACCGTCCACGATCGTGCCTCCGTGGAACAATTTCGCGTCCGCTGGCTTCGTGGCGCAGTTCGCCCCGGACGGCATTTCGTTGAAGTGGGCGAGTTACGCGATGAGTTCCGATTTACAGCCAAATAGTACGAACTTCGACGTCGGCGTCAGCGCACTTGGGGTAGGCCCGGCTGGCGATATCTACATCGGCGGGCGCACGGGCCCAGGATTTCCGGTGACACCTTCGGCTCCTGTGATTTGCTTCCAGGGCGTCACGAACCAAACCAACGGCTTCCTGGCTCACCTGAACTCAAACGGTGCCCTCATCGATGCAACTTATCTGGGGAATAGCGCCGGAGGCGATATCATCTTCGTTGGGGGATTATTGCCGCTTCCCGGCGGTAGCGTGCTGATAGCTTGGCGCGAGACCCCGTATGGCGTCGTCTCCAACGTCCAATTCGGTAGCGGAGGTTGGATAGCGCCCGCCTGCCTTTCCAACGACGTGCTCAACGCCGCAACCCAGTCTGGTAGCGGTGGGATCGCGCCTGGGGAGTTGGTTACGCTCACCGGTTTTGGAATCGGGCCTGACATCGGTGTCGCCTACCAGCCCGACGCACAAGGCAATGTCCCCACGCAGTTGGCCGGTGTTCAGGTGCTATTCGATGGTGCGCCCGTGCCAATACTGTACGCGCAGTCGCGGCAGATCAATGCCATTGCGCCCGTTGGGTCTGCCGTGAACGGGACAAGGCAAGTCACGGTGACCTACAACAATCAGCAGTTCGGACCGGCGGTCGCGAAGGCGATATTTGGCAGCCCTGGGATTTTTCGGCTGCAGATCGGGCAGTCGGCGCAGGCCGTGGCAATCAACGAGGACGGGACGCTCAACGGACCAACGAATCCTGCGCCACGGGGATCTATCGTGGCCGTGTGGGGAACAGGCTACGGGCAGACCGATCCCCCATGCCAAAGTGGTGGACTCAACCTTCCTTACGCCGAGCCGCTGAGCCCCGGCATCAGCGCGCTGATCGCCGAACCGAATCGATTCGGGGTGCAAGAACAACCGGCGCAGTATGCAGGCAGTGCGCCAACCCTGGTGTGCGGAATCGTGCAGATCAATTTTCAAATACCAGTAGATGCCGCTCCAGGAATGTTCTCTTTCTTGCCATGGATCCAGTTTGAAGACGAAAGCACCTGGACCCAATCCCAACCGCAGATCGGCGCCACAATCGCAGTGAAGTGAACCTGAGCTAAGAGACTATAGGTGTGCGCCGTTTGCGGGGCCGCTGGTTGGAAGGATAGAAGGTCGAATCAATCACTTCCACCGGTAAAGACCGAGGTCACTTTGAAGCTTCATGGCCATCCCACCGAAGTGGCTGTTCCGAAACTGCTGCTCCGGGCGGATCACGGCTATCCCGGGTTCCCTTTGCGAGTTCGAGACGTGTCCAGGCTGGGGGCCTGTCGTGGACGATGACCGGCGTCCCACGCCTATCCTCCTGAAAACGCACCGGGTCGATAGGTTCGATCACAATGCCAGTGGGGCAGCAAAAGTTCGAAACGTGTCCAAACTGGGGAGCCAAATTCCTAAATCATTGATAGCACTACGCTCCGGAAGAGGCTGAGCAATCAAGTCCTTTTTTTTCAGGTTCGAGTCCTCGTTGGGGTACGTTGCAGAGCGTGCCGTTTGGCTCCGGTCTGGCCTTCGCGTAGGTGACTGAGCACGGCAGCCATGGCCGGTCGTGATAAAATAAATCGTGGAAGAAACGGGCCCATCTGGCGTTTACGAGATCCGCGCGCAGTGGGACAGCGAGGCTGGCGTCTGGGTGGCCGAGAGCGAGGATGTCCCAGGCCTTGTTGCTGAAGCCGATTCACCTAATTTTCTCGTTCAGAAGCTGAGAACTCTTATCCCCGAGTTGTTGGAGTTGAACGGCGCCACCAGCGACCGGACCGCGAGTTTTCACGTGCTGTATCAGCACGAAGACAGTGGCATCCTGACCTTCTGATGGCCACCAGTTACACCCCGAGCGTGAAGGAGATTCTTCGTGCGCATCGATGTGACTTCGAGCGGCCAGGCAAAGGTGACCACGAAATCCGGTACAGTCCGATCACGCAACGACGTTTCCCCGTGGACGGGAAAATCCTCTCCAGGCACACCGCCAACGCGGTGCTGAGACAAGCTGGTATCGCGAAGCAATTTTGACTTGCCCGCATCTGCAACGATCCTGCGTGTCCATTGCGAAGAACGCGATCCATAAAATCCGGCGGCTCGCGATGCATCCAAGCCGGGCGCCCAGTGTGGATGGGGCGGCGCATTCGGTCCATATCGTACTGTGGGTGAAGCGGTTGTGTTGGTTCGAGCGCACTGCCTTTCAGGCCGCAAAAGTTCGAAACGTGTCCAGTGTGGGGAGCCAATCTGAATGGGTGTTCCAGCAGCCTCGCGCGGCTATTTTGGCTCGACGCGTCCCAGGGCCTCGTCGGTTGCCAACTCGAGTTCTTCGACCTCACTCTCAACGAGATCCCGGATCTTGGCCTGCAACGCCGATTTGGGGATAGCCCGCATCTGGAAGGCGAGCGCGATTGAGTCCTCGGGCGGCACTCCGCTCGGGGAGGAATCGATCAATGCCGTTCCGGCAAGGTTTGCGCGATCGAGGTTCGTGGTGAGCGGAACGACCGGAATCGATTGGAGAACCCGTGTCAGCGTATCACTTTGCCAGATCACGACGGGCCGACGCCCTGTCTATTCGCGCGGCCGATATGCGCCGAGGCCGGCCCACCAGAGTTCTCCTCGCTTCCACTCCGCTCCATTGTTTCGAGCGCGCTGGCCCACTCCGCCAGACCCTGCTCGGCAAGGGCAAGGTCTTCCGCACTGCCGGCCTTCGCAAGCTTGGGCAAATCCCAGCGGCCAGCAACAGGGCGCCGAACCACGATCAAGTTCACACTTTCACCGGGTCGGAGGCCCAGCCGGTCCACAGGCAGGAGTACGCCATTCTCGTAACGGGCTTCCACCAATCGCACGGCCACAATCGTACCACGCCCGCGCACGCCGGTAGGACCGCTAAATCCGGAGCGGGAAAAGCGGCCACCGCGGGTATCGGTGGTGGTGGTTTCGCGCAACCGGGCGGCCCTGTTGCGGCGCGGGTGCGGCACCATGGGAGCGCGGGCTACTCGGCGCTGGAGCGCGCGGATTTTCTCTCGGCCGCGCGGTCTTCCTGGGAAAGTACCGGGGCTTCGGGGCCGGTCTGCGGGCGCGGCTGGCGGCGGTAATCGGTCCGCTGCTGTCGTTCCGCTGGGGCGAGCTGCGCTACACCCTGGCTGGTCAGAAGATAGACGGCACGCAACGGTGAGGGCCGGGCATGCCCGGCCCGTACGGCCCGCTGTTAACCTTTGACATCTGGTGCATGACGAGCGGCGGGGGTTAACATTAACCCCATGGATACGCTGGTCTGCATCTTCCTGCCCGCCTTCGCGGCCGTCGCCGCGGGCCTGCTGGCGTGGTTTGTCATGCAGTCGCGCATGGAAGTGGCGCTGGCGGGGCTGCGGGAGCAGTTGGCGGAGTCGCGAGGGGCGTTGCAGGCCGAAAAGGCAGCCATGGAAGGGTCGCTCGAAACCGCTTTGCACGCCGCCGCGGAGAGCGCGCGCCGCCAGGCTTTCGACAGGTTCCTCACCGAATTGCGCGTCGAGCAACGCCACTACACGCGCGAGAACCGTATGCTGACGCCAGCCCGCACAAGCCTGGTGCTCCAGGAGCGAATGTTCTTCCGCAACATTCCGCTTTCCGACTGGATCGAGCACGAGATTCCGCTGGATGGCGCGGCGGACGTCAACCGGTTGGTGCGGGACATGACCATCTTCGACAATGCGGTAGTCAGTATTGCCGACCTCCCACGGCCGAAGAAGGCCCTGGCCTGAGTTCGCTTGATATCATGTTCCATATGAATCGATTTCGTATTCTCGCAGTCTGTGTGGCCTTGACCGCGGGCTCGCGGGTATTGCCGGCGGCTGATAAAGGCGATGCTGAAAAAGGAAAAGCAGTGTTCCAGCAGTGCGGCGTCTGCCACAACGCGGATAGCGGCCAAAAGAAGATGGGACCGGGTCTGAAGGGGCTGTTCAAGAAGGATAAACTGGCCAACGGCAAGAAGCTCAGCGATGCCAACATCCGCGCCAAGATCGAGGAAGGCGGAAACGGAATGCCCGCCTATAAAGACATGCTGACGGACGCGGAAAAGAACAACCTGATGGCGTATCTGAAGACGCTGTAAAGAATGGGGCTGGGCAAGCTAAAGTATGCCCCACCGGAGTTTTACGCTTTCGCTCCGAGCAATTCCAGAGCCTTTTTGACCACGGGATCGTCTTCGGCTTTCTTCTGCGGGGCCGGGGCGGCCTCGGGCGGGCCGGGGATGGGCTCGCCGTTCTCGTCGATATCCACTTGCACTTCCGGCTCGCTGACCACCACACCGGGGGTCACGCCGGTGTCCTGAATGGCCTTGCCGTCGGGCGAGTAGTACTTGGCTACCGAAAGAATGATGGCGCCGCCATCGTCCATGGTGAGGGTTCGGCGCACGGAAGCGTTGCCGTAGGTGCGCTCGCCCAGCAGTTGGGCCCGCTTGTTCCCCATGAGGGCGGCGGCCGCGATTTCCGCGGCGGATGCCGTGCCATGGTTGGTGAGGACCGCGAGCGGCAAGCTGGTGACGGCCTTGGACGGATCCGCTTCGAAGTTCTGCCGGGGCACGCGCTGGCCCTGCTCGTAAGTGATGAGGCCCTTGCTCAGGAAGAGATTGGCCAGGGCGATGCCGTCATCCGGCGTGCCCACGGCGCAGCTTCGGAGGTCGAGCACCAGCTTCTGCGCACCCTCCTTCTGCAGCTTGCCGATGGCGGAGGCGACTTCCTTGACCAGGGCCGGGGAAAGCGCGTCGATGTTGATGTAGCCCACCTGGCCGGCGAGCATCTTGGCCTCGATGGGCGGCAGCGTCAGGGTGGCGCGGGTCAGCTTCACAATCTGCGGCTCGGGCCGCCGCACGCGCACCACGCTGAGCTCGACGGTGCTGTCGGGTTCGCCCTGCAGCAGCAAGCCGGCATAGGCTAACGGCATGTCGCGCGTGGCGACGCCCTTGATGGTCTCAATCATGTCCATGGTGGAGAGCCCGGCTTTGGCCGCCGGCGATCCCGGCACGGTCCCTACCACCCCCACGTATCCGAACCTCTTCGACAGGATCAACCCCACGTCGGCCCGCTTGAGGTCCTTGTTCTTGACGTAGTCTTTGTACTGTTCCGGGTTCAGATAGCTGGCGAACGGATCGATGGCTTCCAGCAGGCCGTTCAAAGCGCCCATGGTGACGCTCTTCATGTCGGGCTCTTCGACGTACTCGGTCTTGATGCGGGAGACCACGTCGCTGAAGACGCCGATGTGCTTGTAAGGGTCGTCCGAAGGGGATGCGCCCTGGCCGAGCACACTCCCGATCAGGAGCAGAACCGCGAGACACGAGGACACGCTCACGATGAGGTACTTGAGACGGCTATTCATAGATATCGGAAACTCCGGAGGCCCTAAGCCATTATAGCGTGGCAGGCGGGCACCGCCTGCCCCACCACATTGGACGCTCCCGGGGGTGGATTGGTTGTAACTGTTATTTCCAGCCCATCCGCTCCCGCAGCCCGGTGATATGGGCTCGATGGTGGCGGCTGTGCCAGGCGTACATGGCGAGGGTGAGATCCAGGCGCATGACGCCCCGCTCGGGGTGGAGGAAAGTACGGGCGAAATCGGCGTCGGGCATGGACCGCAGTAGAGCCACCCACCGTTGGTGGAGACTCTCGATGAGCTGGAGCGAGGTCTCGACCGGGGCCGTGCGCGCGTCGGGGAGTTCGGCCCATTTGGACTGGTCATAGGGCTTGATGGCGGGCTGGTCTTCGGTCAGCGCCAGGCGGACGCGGACATAGCTGTGGAGGTGGCTATCGGCGACGTGGTGCACCACCTGGCGGACGGTCCAGCCGCCGGGGCGATAGGGGGTGTCGAGTTGCTGGCCGGTAAGTCCCTGAACCGCCGCGCGAAACCACGCCGGGGCAGCCTCGATCTCGCCGATCCATTGCAGACGCATCTCCGGAGTGACGGATTCCGGCCATTCGAACCTTCCGATGGGGTAACTTAGATCCATGATGACGATCTTACCAACGAAGCGGATCGCCATTGGCGCGCTGCTGCTGGCCGCCGGCGCGGAGTGCGCCCCGGCGGCCGAACTGAAGCCCCAGACCGCGGCGGCCTTCGACCGCTACGTCCAGCAGGCCGAGCAGAAGCTGGACGGGCGGAAGAGCTTTCTTTGGGCCGGCGAATCCGCCGCACGCGCGCGCCGTGTGAGGCAGGGCGAGATCGTGGTGGAGCCGGCTGCGGGGATGGCCGAAACGCCGGTATTCAGCGGGTTGGTGCACGACTGGGTGGGCGCGGTGTTCATCCGCGGCGCGACACTCGAGAAAACGCTGGCGGAGGGCCAGGATTACAACCGCCACAAGGAAATATACCGGCCCGAAGTGATGGACTCTCGAATGCTGGCCCACACGGGCAACGATTTTCGCATCTATCTGCGGCTGCTGAAAAAAAAGGTGGTTACGGTGGTGCTCGATACGGAGCATGAAGCGCATTACGAACCGGTGGACGGGACGCGATGGCGCAGCCGTTCCCGCAGCACGA
>PLMF01000055.1 GCA_003142355.1 Bryobacterales bacterium | reverse complement strand
ATGACAACCGAACAGAATCGCCGTAAGTTCCTGGGGACGGCCGCCGCCGCTGCGTTCACGGTCGTTCCACGACACGTTTTGGGAGGGCAGGGAGCGGTCGCCCCGAGCGACAAGATCGCGCTGGCTTACATCGGCGTGGGCACGCAAGGCTTGAGGGAGTTGCTGAACCTGCTGGCCATCCCGGATATCCAGGTGGTCGCGGTGTGCGACCCCAACCAAGACGCGGCCGGATATCGGGACTGGGACAATAGTTCCCTGTTGAGGAGCATTCGCNNCGTACGCCGATTTTCGCGAGCTGTTGGCGAAGGAGCAGGACCTGAACGCCGTCAAGATCATGACGCCGGACCATCTCCACGGCATCATCAGCCTGGCGGCCATCAAGCGGGGCAAGCACGTGATGGTGCACAAGCCCATCGCCAACCGGTTGCGGGAAGCGAAACTGGTGATTGACAGCGTGCGCGCGAAAGGCGTCTCCACGCATTTCATGCCCTGGGACAGCAACGGATCCATGGACCAGGTGATGGCGTGGATCAAGGACGGCTCCATCGGAACGCTGCGGGAGATCCACAACTGGACCAACCGCCCGGTGTGGCCGCAATACCCGACTCTGCCGACGGATACGCCTCCCGTCCCGGCAGGCTTCGACTGGAACCTGTGGCTGGGTCCCGAAGCCGAACGGGCCTACCACCCGAATTACACGCACATGGTGTTTCGCGGATGGTACGACTTTGGAGGCGGGTCCATGGCGGACATGGGCCACTACAGCCTATGGACGGTTCTCAACGCGTTGGACCTGGTGGGGCCCACCAGCGTGGACCCTATGCTGAGCCACACGTGCGCATTCCGGGACACCGTGGCCACGACGGTGAACAACGATTTCTCCTTCCCCATGGCCAGCGCGGTGCGCTTCAAGTATCCGGCGCGCGGATCGAGGCCGGCGGTGGACCTCGTCTGGTACGACGGCGGGATGCGGCCGCCCACGCCCCCGGAGTTGGACGAGGACCATCGGGCACTCGAGGCCGAGCAGATGATGTTCGTCGGCGACAAGGGCAANNCTGAACGCGTGGCCGATTTCGGAGGCTGTCAACCTGTACGCCGCCGCGCTGCGCAGCCGCCGGAAGCTGTTGTACGACCCGGAGAAGATGGAAATCACGAATTACGCCACCGCGAACCAATACCTGTTTCGCGAATACCGTAAGGGTTTCGATCCCGATTCCGTGTAGGGGCCGGGCACGCCCGGCCCCACCGCCGCAAAGGAGAATCGATATGTCGCATGTTTCAAGAAGACGATTTTTGGGCCGCGCGATGGCAGCCGCCGCGGCCGGGTATCTCTCCCGGGGCGCGCTGGAGCTCAGCGCGGACCCGCTAGGCATGCCGATCGGATGCCAGTCGTGGCCAGTGCGGGACGCGCTCGCGAAGGATTTCCCGGGCACTCTCAAGCAGCTCGCCGGCATCGGATACCGCACTTTGGAAATGTGCTCGCCGCCGGGCTATGCCACATCCGGCTTCGGGCCTCTGGCGAAGATGAAGGCCGCGGAGATCCGCCAGGCGATCCAGGCGGCCGGGCTGCGCTGCGAAAGCTCCCATTTTCAGTTTCGGGAGCTGCGGGAAAGTCTGGACGAGCGCATCGCCTGGTCGAAGGAAATGGGCCTGACGCAGATGGTCCTTTCGACATTCGGCCTTCCCAACAACGCGCCCATGGCCGACTGGATGCGTGCCGCCGACGAGCTGAACAAGATCGGCGAGCAGACGCAGAAGGCGGGCATCCAGCTCGGCTTCCACAATCACAATTTCGAATTCCAGAAGATCGATGGCGTGCTGGTCTACGACAAGCTGATGGGCCAGTTGGATGCCAAGCTGGTCAAGATGCAGTTCCAGGTGTCCGTTGTGAGCCTGGGTTACGAGGCGGCGACGTATCTGACGAAGTATCCCGGGCGATTCCTTTCGCTCCACTTGGCGGACTGGTCGGCCGCCGAGAAGAAAACGGTCGCGATTGGCAAGGGAGTGGTCGATTGGGCGAAGCTCTTTGCCGCCGCCAGGACGGGCGGGGTGAAGAACTACTTCGTGGAGATGGACCTGGACCTGATGAAGGCCAGCATCCCGTACCTGCGGGAACTGAAAGCATAGCGCGGGGCGGACCAGCGGGCGGACCGCCATAAGCGCCCGATCTTGTTTCCGAGCGGGCCAGGGCGCTCTGTGGCTACACGCGGTCGTAGGGCTGAATCCCGCCTCGTCATGACACGTCGGGCTATGCGTGCGTTTTAGAGTGAAATTACATCTATGGAAGGCGATACGGAGTATACTCGTTGTCAGGGCCGAAACTTTTCGGCCTCGTTATCGTGAATCACTGGTCACAACAGCGCAGTCATTCAGGCCAATCGTACCCGTGCTTCCTCGCTTGTCCAAGGCACCTTTAACAGTGATAGTACTTCCGGCCTGAATCGGAAGTCCTGAGATGTCCTGATTGAAGTGGCACTTCATCGAGCTTCTGTCTCTGGTCGAAACGTTCCTGAGAAAGATATCGCGCCTACCGAACTTCTCAACTACATCACGAACAGTGACCCGTCTCCCTTTGAGCATTTTAGTTGCAGCTACCTTATCTGACTCAAATGCCGTGATAAGGGCAGCGACCGTGAACACCGTTCCAGGTTCCGGGGCGGGAGCGACGGGCGCAAAGGATTTGTCGGGTGCCGCTTCCGGGGCGGAAGCGACGGGCGCAAAGGATTTGTCGGGTGCCGCTTCCGGGGCGGAAGCGACGGGCGAAAGGGATTTGTCGGGTGCCGCTTCCGCGGCGGAAGCGACGGGCGCAGAAGATTTGTCGGGTGCCGCGGGTGAGGGTACCTTCCGCGGCTCGCCCGACGCAATGGAATCGGGCGCTATCTCCGAGGGCGATGAAGACGAAGCATCCGAGACAGAAGATAGAGAGGCGTGTCCAATCGGTTGGTCCTTTTGGTCGTGCAGAAGAACGCGGTCTTTAAAGGTACTGGGCAGGTATTTCCAGACCATTTGACCCGTCGCCAGTAACACCGCCAACACACCGGTAATCATCCTGGTTCTGTTTGAAACCTGGGCGAAGAAACCTGGGGAAGCGCTGGTGCTAATAACCACAGGAGGATTGGGTGGCATAGCCCTGGAGAGTCGTTCTCTCTCATCCTGCATGAACTTGGTAACGTTGTCTTTTGCGACTTGTTTGCCGTCGATATCGACTAGTTCCTCACGGCAGTACGGTTTTCCGCTCCACGAGCAAACACCTGATGCTGGATGGTCTGGATGCTTTGTGCATCTGAGCCATCCATTTGATCTGTTTGAGGAACACGTGGGACATCCGGCACCTTCGGTCAATGCGGTTCCACAATCTGCGCAATATCGCATATGAAGTCCTCCGTTACGAACGCGGATTTCGCTTCGTTCGTGCGGTTCGCTGTGGCAGGAACCGCAAAGTGTGGCCCAGTATCGATTCTACATCCAACCGCATATATCGGAGTTCTGCGATTCAGACACTAGTGTCTGAACGGCAGATCGGAGTTATTTTTCTGTTTTCCCATCACGAGCGACGCTGGCGACCCAATCTGTCCACTGCCTTCCCCCGACCGGTTTGCTTCCCTGAAAAGCCTATCCGGTGGGCACCGGCAGCGCTGCGATTCGGCGCATCAAGCCTCCGAACAGCCGCCGCGTCAGATGACTCTGCGCCAGCAGCAGCCAGTAGTGACGGGCGTGCTTAACAGCGCGGAGCGGTGGCAGCGGACCCGCGTGGCCGCATCGGCAACCCGGACAAGCGCCGCCGACGCTCCGCAGGGAAGGACCTCTGGCCGCTGTGGGTTGACGCCACTGGGGCGGACCCCAATAAGCGTT
>PLMF01000282.1 GCA_003142355.1 Bryobacterales bacterium | reverse complement strand
GCCGCACCGCCGGCCGCAGCCCCCGCCGCAGATCCACCCGCAGCCCCGGCCACGAACATCAGTAATACCGCAAGGTGCCTTCTCATAAAGTCTTCAAGTACTCGATCAGGTCGTTCAACTCGTCCTTGGACAAGTCGTTCGTCACGCCGTGCCGGTCGTGGGGGTTGAAGACCGTCCAGATTTCTTCCAACGTGGGCGCGGACCCGTCGTGCAAATAGGGCGCGCTGAGGGCGACGTTGTTCAATTGGGGAACGTCCACCAGCGGCGAACGGTCGGTGGGCTTTCCGGTTCCAACATCCGCCAATTGCTGGTTGGTGTAATGCGGACCCGAGTGGCACACATAGCACTGATTGGTGTCGTCGATCGGCGTGCCGTTCTTGGTTCGTGTGCGCTCGAAAATGGCCTTGCCGCGTTCCTGCTGGGCCGTCAGCTCGCCATCTTGGCGGCGGAACCGGTTGGGGCGCAGCGGAATCGACTTGATGAAGGCGACCACGTCGGCCAGTTCCTCCTTCGAATAGCTCTGGGCGCGGTAGAAGTACTTCTCCGTGCGCGGCCCGCACTCGGTATCCAGGTCCGGATTGCTGCCGTTCCATTTGAATGGCGCCGTATCCGCGACATCTTCCAGGAGCCGGTTCTCGACGATGTCCACGCCGAAGCCGTCCGGCTCGAGATCCCACGACAACTCGTCCACGGTCGCCTCGATGTGACAATTGGCGCACCCGAAGTGCCCCTGAAAGCCAAACCGCGCCGAGTAGAACAGGCGCTCGCCCCGCCGCTCGGCCGTGAGCTTGACGGGCCGGCCCAGCGCAATCGTCGAAATCGCGCGCCGCGTCGCCGTGTCCACCACCGAGATCGTGTCGTCCATCCGGTTCGCTACGTACAATCGTTTCCCGTCCGGCGAGAGTGCCAGCCCCTTGGGCGCGCGCCCCACTGGAATCCTCGCGGAAACATAATTGGCCGAGGCGGAAAGGTCGTTGGCCATCAGGCGGCGCTCTACCGGAGTAGCCGCCCGGATGTACGCCAGCAGCT
Organism: Bryobacterales bacterium; assembly: GCA_003142355.1. The sequence continues at coordinate 16,395 of PLMF01000282.1, read as the reverse complement.
TCGGAAGGTCGATTGCCGTGACGCTGTCCGACCCGGTAGTGCTGACGAAGAGCTGATCGTTCCCCGGCGTCACCGCCAGCCCGAAAGGCGGTGTATAGTAGCGGTCCAACTCGTCGATGGGGACCTCGACCACCTCGCCGATATCCGCGCCAAATACCGAGAGCGAATTGCCGATCACCCACCCGTGTTCCACGTGCGCCAGCGGGATGAGGTTCTTCGGCCGCATCTCGGCCGCGATCGCCAGCCGGCCGCCGTTCGCGGAGACAACGTGGAAAACGCCCGCGGCGTCCGGTAACCTTTCGCGCTCCACCACCATCTGGCGGCGGGTGTCGATCACCGTCACCTCGGATTCGGGCGGCGATCGGAACGGCCCCAGCCGCGGGTAGATGTGAGTGCAATACATGCGCCGCCCATCCGCGGAGAGCGCCAGGTACGCGGCGCCGCGCCCGGCCAGCAAACGCCTGGTCTCCACGCCGCGCGCCAGGTCGATCACCGAGATATCGTTGCCGATGCGGTTGGCGACATAGAGAAAGCGGCCCTCCAGATCGGCCACGGCCGCGTTGGGCTCGTACCCCGCCGCCAGTTCCTTCACCACTTTGAGCGATGCCGCGTCGATCACGGATACCGTGTCGCTCCACGAATTCGCCACGTATAATTGCCGCCCGTCGGAGGAAAGCGCGACGCTCTTGGGGTGTTGGCCCACGCCAACGCGCCGCACCACCGTGCCCGCAGCCGCATCCACTTCCACAACTTCGTCGGTTCCCTCACACACCACGAAAAGCCGGTTCCCGTTCGCCGGCACCGCGATCTCGATGGGCGACGGATACGCCCCCCACAGCGCGGCGCTGGCACACAGCATGAGAAGCCGTGGAAGAATGGCCCGCAAGCGGGCGCGGCAGGCGAGCACCGCCTGCCCCACCTCTGCACCCGTGAAAATGCATGGTTTGTGGTGGTGGCGCAGGCGGTGCCGCCTGCGCAGATGAATTCCGTTACAGCTTCCGACTGGCGAGGCTCGCATGGCTATTTCTCTTCGATCGAGATCATCCGGTCCGCCGGCACGTGGTCCAGCGTCTGCACCGCGCCGCTGGGCCAGGTGACGGTCAGCTTCTCGATGGTCGACGCCTTACCCAGCCCAAAGTGCACCCGCCCATCGTCCTGCGAAAGGTAGCCGGAACCCGCGATGCGCTCGCGCTGTTGCCGCACTCCGCCCGCCACTACTTCGATTTTCGCCCCGATTCCGTCCCGGTTGCTCTTCTTTCCGGCCAGCCGGACACCCACCCAGTGTCCTACTCCCGCCGTAGTGTTCCGCAGCAGGACTGCCGGCGAGCCCAGGTTGACGATGAACGCGTCCATTCGCCCGTCGTTGTCATAGTCCGCGAAGGCCGCGCCCCGCCCTACCGACTTGACACCGGTCTTGGCCCCGAAGAACGGGCCCGCCGTGGACGATACATCTTCAAACTTCCACTTCCCCAGGTTGCGGAAGATCGAATGTTCCTGGGGAATCAGGTGAATGAGCCCCCCGTGTACGATGAACACATCCGGCAAGCCGTCGTTATCGAAGTCTTGTACCGTGGTTCCCCAACTCACGTATTGCGCGGCCAGTTGCGAGATACCCGCCTTCGCGGTCATGTCTTCAAATTGCAGCCAGCCGAGGTTCCGGTACATGCGGTCGTACTTGGAGTCTGAAATCCAGAGGTCCACCTTGCCGTCGCCGTCGAGATCCATGAAAACCGGCCCCATGGCGGAAGTGTTCTCGCCGTTTTGCCCGAATGCCACCCCGGCCTCGGTCGCGATCTCTTTGAAGGTGCCGTCCCGCTGGTTGTGGAAGAGAAAATTCGCGGTCTTGTCGTTGGCGACATAGATATCGGGGTAGCCATCGCCGTCGAAATCGGCGGCGGTCGCTCCCATGGCCCGGCCTTTGAAAGCGGCGATTCCGGATTTGGCCGAGACATCGCTGAAGGTCCCGTCGCAGTTGTTGTGGAACAGCATGTTGCTCTCGGCCGGGTAGTCCAGCGGTCCGGGGTAGTTGTCCGCCGGATAGTAGGCGCGATACTCCGGGTCGAATTTCACGTAGCGGCCCACGAACAGGTCCACGCAGCCGTCGCGGTCGTAGTCCAGCCACGCGGCGCCGATGGACCACCCCGGAACCTTCAGCCCGGCCTTGGCCGTCACATCTTCGAACGTGCCATCGCCCCGATTGCGGTACAGAATGACGCGTCCGTAGCCGGTGACCAGCAGGTCCTCGTTGCCATCGTTATCGTAGTCGGCCGCGATGGCTGCCATGCTGAACAGGTCCGAGCCCACCCCCGCCGTCGATGTGACATCCGTAAACGTGCCGTCGCGATTGTTCCGATAGAGGTGGTTGTGGGGCGCGGGGTCCGGCGCCTTGCGCAGCGGGTATGGGTGCATCCCGGCCCCTAGAGGCCGCCCGGAAACCACGTACAGATCCTGGTAGCCGTCGTTGTTGTAGTCGAACCAGGCCGCGCCCGCGCCGGTGCTCTCGAGCAGCGACCCCAACTCCTGCGCGCCGAAGCTGTGCGTGAACGTAATTCCCGCCTTCCGGGTCGCATCTTCGAACCGGATCGGCCCCTGGGAGGGCTGCTCCGCGGCCGCGAAGAGCAAAACGGGAATGAGCGCGCGAAATAGCATGGCTTCTCCTAATCGGCCGGTTTGCCTATGGGGACCGGCTTCTGGGTACGCAAGAGAACCTGCGGGACGAGGTTCTCCGGCGCCCGTTCCGGGCCGGCATGGCAGCCAACGCACACCCGCTGCTCTCCCTTGCGCGTCCAAAACCAACCTTTTTCCGCTGCCACGGTCTTCCCCGCGCCATCCAGAAGCTCGAAGCGCAGCGGCGTTTCCGATGGCGCCTGCACGTAGAACGACCCGTCGTTTTCCACCGGCGCTTTCCCCAGCGCCACCGCGCCCCCGCGCTCATTTTGCGACCACACCCGCACTTGGGCCACGGAGCCCTTCGGAATCTGCTCCGATTTCGAAACATAAGAGTTCAGACACAGCAGATTGGCTCCCTCGCGAGCGCCCAGGCTCGAGGGGTGATACGGAGGCGCCGGCCGGACGCGCACCGGTACCGGCTGCCAGGCGTTCGGCCCGGCTACCTTTACCGGCTGCGCCCCCGCCCGCGGCGGGAAGCGGCAGATCCAATACGCGTCCGTCCCTGCCGCGCGATACGCGGCCAGCCACTCTCCGCCGTCGGTCTCCGCAACCGGGCCCACGTACTGCCCCTTCGGCAGCGCCAGTTCCAATTGTCCGGCGCGCGCCGAAGTGAACCGCGCCAGCCCCGTGCCGGTCTGAAAGACGGTGTCCCCCGACGCCAGTTCCGCCGCCGAGTGGCGGTCCGGCCCATGATCGCAGCGGCGCGCTTCCTCGCCCGAACCGTCCGCGTATACCGTGTAGAGTTCACGCGCTACCGCCGGAGCGGCCGGAAACGGTGCTTCGAAGAGCACGCGCCCATCCCTCAGAACGGCGTTGGGGAGGAAGTTGCCGGGCTGGTAAGTCAGGCGTAGCGCGCCGCCGCCCGCCAGAGGCGCAATCTCGATCTGGAATCCGCGCGCATACACGAACTTCTGCTCCGCCGCATAGAACGGCCGGATGCAGTCTTCCGCGCCCGACGTCAACTGCCGCGGTGTGCCGCCCGACAGCGGAACCTCCCAGATCTGCCACGGCTGGCCGGCCTTCTCCTTGCCGGCGATCAGAACAGTCCTGGCGTCCGGAGAAAGCGCGGCATCCGCCGAAACCGCCAGCGACGGAGCCAGCACGCGGGAGGCGCCACCCGACAGCACCTTCACCACCGCGCCGGCGGGAAACCGCTCTCCCCCGCGCAACGTGGCCCCGGAATCGTATTGCGGCGCTTCGGTATACAGCAACGCACTCGACGATACGGCTGTTCCGACCGCGAGACCCAACAGAGACAAGATCACCACCATCACTGAGCCGTCACCAATAGACTAACAGACCCTGCTGCCCACCTCCTTGCATTTCGGTGACAGTCCAAGAGTTACAATCCGGGTAGATGCCCTTCCCCATCCATCGCCTTCGCCGCCTCCGCCGCACCGAGGCCCTGCGCAGCCTGGTGCGCGAAACACGCCTCGCTCCGGCGCAATTCATTCTGCCGCTGTTCGTCTGTCCGGGGGAAGGCGTGCGCCGCGAAATCGGCGCCATGCCAGGGAATTACCAGTTGTCCATCGATCGGCTCGTCGCGGAGTGCGCCGAGGTCGATTCCCTCGGCATCGGCGGCGTCATGCTCTTCGGACTGCCGGAATCCAAGGACGAAATGGCGTCGGGCGCGTATGACGAGAACGGAATCGTGCAGCGCGCCATCCGCGCCATCCGCAAGGAGACGCCGAAACTGCTGGTGGTGACGGATGTCTGCAATTGTGAATACACCAGCCACGGGCACTGCGGCTACGTCAAGGACGGCGACGTGGACAACGACACCACGCTCCAATGGCTGGCCAAATCCGCGCTTTCCCATGCGCGCGCCGGGGCCGACATGGTGGCGCCGTCCGACATGATGGACGGCCGCGTGTGGGCCATCCGCCAGGCGCTGGACGCCAACGGTTTCGATCAGACCCCCATCCTCGCCTACGCCGCCAAGTTCGCTTCGGTGTTCTACGGGCCGTTCCGCGAGGCCGCCGAATCGGCTCCGCAGTTCGGTGACCGCCGCAGCTACCAGATGGACCCGGCCAACGGGCGCGAGGCCATGCGGGAAATCGAGCTGGACATCGAGGAAGGCGCCGATATCATCATGGTGAAACCGGCCATGCCGTATCTCGACCTGATCAGCCAGGCGCGGCAGCGGTTCGATGTACCCATCGCGGCCTACCAGGTGAGCGGCGAGTACTCGATGATCGTGGCCGCCGCGCGCAACGGCTGGATCGATCACGACCGGGCCATGATGGAAAGCCTGACGTCCATCGCCCGGGCCGGCGCGGGAGTCATTCTCACGTATTTCGCCAAACCCGCGGCCAGGCTGCTGGGGTAGACTAGTCCTTTATGCCGCAAACATACCCTCCACTCGCAGCGCCTCAGCGCTTCCTCTTCGGTCCCGGCCCCGGCATGGTGGCCCCGCGCGTTTACCAGGCCATGGCGCAGCCCGTGGTCGGGCACCTGGATCCGTTTTTCTTCGAGGTGGCGGACCAGATCCGCTCGCTGCTGGGCTATACCTTTTCTACGAAGAACGAATTCAACCTGGCGATCTCGGGCACCGGAAGCTCGGGCATGGAAGCGGCGGTGGCCAACTTTGCCGAGCCGGGGCGGAAATTGGCGCTGCTGACCAACGGCTTTTTCGCCGATCGCATCGGCGAGATGGCCCGCCGCCAGGGCGCCGAGGTGGTGCGCCTTGCCAAGGGATGGGGCGAGCCCTACGACGCCCAGGAGGTCCGCGAATTCATCCGGCGCGAGCGGCCGAGCATGGTGGCCTTCGTGCAGGCCGAGACCTCGACCGGCATGTTCAACCACGCCCAGCCCATTTGCGAGGCGGCGCACGAGGTGGACGCGCTGGTCATCGGCGATTGCGTCACCTCTCTGGGCGGCATGCCCGTGCTGGTGGACGAAAACGGGATCGACATCGCCTACAGTTGCACCCAAAAGGGCCTGGGCTGCCCGCCGGGCCTGGCGCCCATGACAGTGTCGCCGCGCGCGCTGGAACGCCTCAAGGCGCGCACCTCGCCGGTGCAGTCGTGGTATCTGGACCTGCTGCTGCTGGACACCTATTACTCCGGCCACAAGTATCACCACACGGCTTCGGCAACCTTGTTCTACGCGTTGCGCGAGGGTCTCGCGATGGTGGCCGAGGAGGGACTGGAGAACCGCTGGGAACGCCACCGCCGCAACCACCAGGCGTTCGTCGCGGGCATCGAAGCCATGGGCCTCGCGATGCACGTCCGGAATTCTTCGGATCGCTTATGGACGCTCAACACGCCGCGCGTGCCGGAGGGCGTGGACGACGCCAAAGTGCGGAAATTCCTGCTCGAGGAGCGCGGGATCGAGATCGCCGGCGGTTTCGGGCCGCTCGCGGGCAAAGTCTTCCGCATCGGCCTGATGGGTTACGGCTCGACGGCCGAGAACGTGCTGTTCATCCTGGCAGCGCTGGAAGAGGCCCTCAAGCATCAGGGATTCGCGGCGGCGGGCAACAGCCGCTCGGCCGCCGAGAAAGCGCTGGGCACCGCGGTCTGAGCGACGCCGGGAGGTTTTCGGGCGGCCAGCATGAGCCGGGGCCCCGGGCGGCCGCACTCGCACGGCGCGGATTCCAGCACACCGGCGCTCCACGGAGTTTGCGGCCCGACGTGCAGCCCCGATTGGGCCTCACACTCATAGGCCAGGAGGCGCCCGTTGCGGTCCAACAGCACAGCCAACACCGGCACCTGGAACATCTGCCATAACTGGTCGCGGTCGGTTTCGCCGAGAAATGGAGACCCCGGGTAATGCAGCGCGAATACCATACGGCGGGCGCGCGCGCCGGCGGCGGCCGCCCGAGTCAGATCGCGAAAAGTGCCGGAGAGGCCGGCGCACGGGCCTTTGCACTCCACAGCGAGAGTCACCGCCAAGCCGGGATAGAACGGATGCCGGATGGGGGACCGGAGCAGCCTCAATCGCATAACAAAGAGTAGTGCGAGGGGCGTCCCAAGACTCTCAGATTCCTGGCGCCATCAGGCCAGAGGGTTGGCATCCGGCTTATCCCAATGGGTGATTCCCGCAGCCAGCGCAAGCTGCGTCAGGCCGGCCACGTTGTTTACGCCGAGCTTCTTCATCATGGTCTTGCGGTAGCTGCGCACGGTTTGCAGGCCGAGTTCGAGCATGACCGCGATATCCTTGCTGGTCTTGCCCTCGGCCACCAGCCGCAGCACCTGCAACTCGCGGGGAGAGAGCGATGCGAGCGGGCTGCGGTCGCGCGTCTCGAGATCACCGCGCTGGATGCGGGCCAGCAGCCGGTCGGAGACCTGCGGGCTGAGGTACGAGCCTCCGCGCGCCACCGTGCGCAGCGCATCCAGCAGCTCGGCCGAGGAAGCCTTTTTCAGAACGAACGCGCGCGCGCCGCTGCGTATGGCGCTGACCACGGAATTCTCGTCGTCATACATCGAGAGGATCACCACCTTCACGCCGGGACAGTGCCGGAGCAGCTCGGTGGTGGCTTCGATGCCGTTCATTCCGGGCAGGCCGATATCCATGAGGACGATATGCGGGGCGGCCTTCCGGCACAGATGCACCGCGTCGGCGCCATTATCGGCCTCGCCCACGACTCGAAACTCCGCCCCACGCTCGAGGATCGTCTTGACTCCATCGCGCACCAATTTGTGGTCATCGACAAGAACAATGTCGAATGGCATAATTCACCCCTCAGGCGGCCCCCAGAGCGGCGGCCCGCACGGTCGTTCCCATCTCGCGGTTGCTGGTAATGGAGAGGTCCAGTCCCGCCTGGGCGGCATAATGCTCCATACTCAGCAGTCCCAGCCCCCGGCATCCGCGAAGCAGGTCGGAAGTGTCGAACCCCTTTCCGTTATCCCGAATGTCCAGAGCAGTACCCCCACGTGTGGACTTTACCGCGATTTCGATGGCGGAGCAACTGGCATGCTGGACGGCGTTCTCGACCGCCTCCTGGGCGATCTGGTACATGGCGGAGGCGATCTTGGGATCGATCTTCAGGGAAGGATCGACATTCACGCGCATCGAGCCCGTGAAACGCCCGCGAATGCGGCCGGTGAGCCGGTCCAGAGCGGAACGCAAGCCGGCGCGCTCGACGATGGATGGGTTGAGCTCGTAGCTGTACTCGCGCACGCGCTGCATCATGGCTTCCAGGACCTGCTGCATCTCGATTACCCGCACGCAGGTCTGGGGCGACACGTTCTCCAGATCCATGCGGATCAGGTCCAGTTGCAGTCCCAGCGCTGTCAGGTTCTGGCCCACCGTGTCGTGGAGAAACTTGGAAACCATGTTGCGCTCGAACTCCTGGGCCTTGAGGGCGCCGAGCACGGTGTAGCGCAATTCCTGGTCGGCGGCGTTCCAGGCGGTGATTTCGCGAGCCAGCCCGCCGGTGTAGCGAATCTCCCCGCCGAAGCGAATGGGAAACACGGTGAGGTACCAGATGGCGTTGCCCCGGCGCTCGCGCAGAACCATGGTTTCGCCTTCGAAGGCGCGGGCGAAGCGGTCCCGCCACAAACCGGCCAGCTCGGGGGGGAGGGCTTCGGCGACCGAGCGCCCCGCCAGCTCGGAAGCCGGTTTCCCGAAGAGGGAGGCGGGGTCTCCGTAGATGCGGTCGAAGACGCCGGCGGCGGTGGCGACCCAATGACAGGCCGGGCTCTGTTCGAGAAGCGCTTCGGCCAGACACTCGGGGTCAGACATGCTGCAATCTCCTCGTGGAGCAGCCAAATTCGGGGACAAACACCAGCGTCCACGCGGCGCAAAAAACGCGCCTTGGGACGCGGGTGTCTGGCCCCTCACTAGCGTTTGCGTGCGACTACTTTGCGAACGGCGGCGGCAACATCGCGGGCCACCAGGCCGTATTTCTCCAGCAACTCGTCCGGCTGGCCGGATTCGGCGTAGGTATCGTGGATACCCACGAATTCCATGGGGCACGGCACGGTCTCGGCAACCACCTGAGCCACACGCACACCCAGGCCGGCATCCACGAGGTGCTCCTCGGCCACCACGATGGCGCCCGTCTCGGCGGCCGCGCGGCGAATGGCTTCGCGGTCGAGCGGCTTCACGGTATGCATGTCGATGACGCGCGCCGAGATGCCTTCGGCTTCGAGCGTTTCGGAGGCCAGGATGGCCTGGGCCACCAGCAGGCCGTTGGCGATGATGGCGACATCGGAGCCTTCCACCACCTGGATGGCCTTGCCGATTTCGAACTTTTGATCGGCGCTGTAGACGATGGGCACCTTGACGCGGCCGGTGCGGACGAATACCGGACCCACGTGCGCGGCGGCCAGGCGGACCAGCGCCTTGGCGGCGACCTCATCGGCGGGCGCCAGCACCACGAAACCGGCGAGCGAACAGGCCAGCGCGGTCTCTTCCACGCTCATCTGCGAGGGGCCGTCTTCACCGATCGAGATTCCACTGTGGGTCCCCACGGCCTTGAGGTTGACCTGGGGATAGGCCGCGCAGACGCGGAGCTGCTCGAAGCCCTTGGTCATCAAGAAGGCCGAGAAGCTGGAGACGAACGGGATCTTGCCGGTGGCGGCCAGCCCGGCGCCGATCGCCACCATGTTGGACTCGGCGATGCCGCAGGAAAAGAACCGGTCGGGAAACTCTTTGGCGAAATAGGTGGTCATGGTGGACTTGGAAAGATCCGCGTCGCAGACCACGATGTCCTTGTTTTCGCGGCCCAACTCGACCAGAGTGCGCCCGAAGGCTTCGCGGGTGGCCGCACCCAGCTTGACTTCGAATTTAGTCTTGGGAGGCATGGTTATTTGAGCTCCTGTAGGGCCAGTTCGACTTCGGCCGGCGAGGGGGCCGTGCCGTGGAACTTGGGGTTGTTCTCCATGAAGGAGACGCCCTTGCCCTTGCTGGTGTGCGCCACAATGCAGGTGGGCCGGAACTTGGTGGCCTCGGCCTCGCGCAGCGCTTTCTGGATGGAGGGAATATCGTGGCCGTCGATCTCCAGCGTGTGCCAGCCGAACGCGCGCCACTTCTCGGCCAGCGGGGCGACTTCCATGATGTCCTTCACGAAGCCGTCGAGCTGGATGCGGTTGTAATCCACGATGGCGACCACGTTATCGACCTTGTGGAAGGCGCCGGCCATGGCGGCTTCCCAGATTTGCCCTTCCTGGATTTCGCCGTCGCCCAACATGACATAAGTGCGGCAGGGGCGGCCGTCGAGGCGCGCGCCCAACCCCATTCCAAGCGCCAGCGAGAGGCCCTCGCCGAGCGAGCCGGTGGAGGCCTCGAGGCTGGGAATGAAGCGCACGTCGGGATGCCCCTGGTACACGGAGCCGAGTTTGCGCAGGGTATTCAACTGGCCGATGGGGGTGTCGGCGAAGCCGGCCTGCGCCATGACGGCATAGAGCACGGGCGCGGCGTGGCCCTTGGAGAGAATGAAGCGGTCGCGATCGGGCCACTTGGGGTTCTTCGGATCGATGCGCATGTAGTCGAAGTAGAGCTCGACCACGATTTCGACGGCCGAGAGCGATCCTCCGGGGTGCCCCGATTTGGCGGCGCCGGTCATCTCGATAATCTCGCGGCGAACGCGTTTACAGATGGCTTGAAGTTCTTCTATGGATTTGGGCATTGAATGTCCCGATTTTACCATCACGCGGCCTACTTCAACTCATCCGGCAAGGGGATGGTGACACCACCGGTGGCCGCCCATTCCGTACCGCGAGTGAAGGTGGCGATGAATGCCGCGCTCTTCATGGCGTCCGTGTCGTGGCCCAGGGCGGTGACAAATACGCGCCCAGTGCCATAGTTGACGGTCCACAACATGGGCTCATTCTGGCCGGCTCCGGGGAGTGGCTGCTTTTCGTTGGGCCGGTATCGCGAATGATCGTCCCAGGCCGTGGCCAGAACGTGGTAGGCGCCCTCCGGCTGCCACTGCAAGTTGGCGTACAACTCATCGTTGGCCTGGAGAAAGGAAGCTCTCATTCCGCGCGTGACGGGGTGTTCCTTGTCCTTGATGTCCACCGTGAAACTGTGCCGCGCGGAGTGGTGCCCGTGGTTGGGCCGCCAGTTGGCGCCGCACATCTTCTCGAATTCGGTCCAGCCCTCGAAGGCCGCCGTGGAGAAGTGGTAGATGACGAGACCTTTGCCGCCGCGCACATAATTCAGAAAGGCGGCATCGGTGCGCTCGCCCCAGCGCTGCTCGGGCTTCTTGTTCTCGTAGTAATTGAGGACCACGACGTCGTAAGGTGCGAGGGTTTCCGGCCCGGCGCCGCGGAATTCCTCGGCCACGCGGACTTCGAACCTGCCGCTATCTTCCAGCAGCTTGCGCAGCACGGGCGTGGTGGTGCGCCAATCGTGACTGGGGTGGTTCTGGCCGGTGACGATCAGAACCTGGAGCTTGGGTGCGGGCGCCTGGGCGGAGGCCAGCGAGGCGATTCCCGATAAGAGCGCGCAGAGTAAGAGTGGCTTCAAGAAGGTCTCCTTGTGAGAACAGCGATTGTAGCGCGGCGCTCAACCGGTTGCACGCGCCGCACCTTGACCTATCTCCTTCAGTCTCTTCAGACGATCCTTAGTCATGTCAACCTCGCGCTTGGGTGAGCGGGGATGTTCCGACCCGTGACGATCAAAGCCCGGAGCTTGGCAGGGTGAAAACAGCGGTTGCAGCGCGGTACGGCCGCCACCTCTGGCACCATCCGGGTGACGCATCTGGTGGGGGTGTGAGATTATTATTTGCGGGGTTTTAAGCCATTCTTTTTCAATTAGTTGCGTATGTGGGTCGAGATTTTGTGACGCATCGGGAGGGCTTTTTTTGCAAGATGCGTCACACGGATGGGGGCCGGGGGCCGGAAACGGCGTCAGTTTGGGCGGGCAAGAGAGCGCCGCGCCGACATCCGGCGGGGCGCCAAACGGCGAGGCGCTGGTCTGGGTGGTTGTGGTTGGCATCGGCTTCCACGGAATTGAAGATAGCATCACGTCCTTCTAATTCTGGTATAGCAGGCCAAGATCGGGCTCGCTGGCCTTGAAATCCGGAAGTGATTGAAATGATTCAGAAAACTCTGGGCAAAAAACTGGTGAACGGGTTTTTGGGGAGAGCGGATTTGGGGGAGTTGGGGGTGGCGGGGCGGGGTTGGGGGCCGGTGCGGGTTCGATGACCGGGAATGGAGGTGTCCAGGGTGCTTTCCCAGGGAACTGGAAGGTCAGATCTGGTTGGAACAACGAGCCGATGCAGTGGCAGGCGAAGGCTGAGGCGCCGACTTCGCGGCGAGGTGGATCGCCGGAAGCTGGCGCGTTTATCAGGATTAGCGTCTCAGACCGGCCATGCTCGTGAGAGCTCCACAAGCCGGCGGCTGGACATGTATACAGCCAAACTTGACAGTTTACCTGTAGATATGAGATATTGATCCGGTGAGCAGTCGAAAGTCATCTACTCAGACCGGGCTCGCTTCGATGCTTGCTGCCGAGATCCGTACGGTATGCGGCAAGCTCAAGCGGCGTTTACGCGAGCATGGGGGGCGCGACGACCTGACGCCGTCACAGGTCTCTGTTCTTCTTCGACTCGAGAAGGATGGTTCGGCTACGGTTTCCAGTCTGGCGCGAACCGAAGGCATTCGTCCGCAATCCATGAGCGCTGTGGTGACGCCGCTCGAGGAAGCGGGCCTGGTCAGTGGTTCTCCCGACCCGAGCGACGGGCGGCAAACTCTGATGTCTCTCACCCCCAAATGCCTGAAGAGGCTTCAGGAGGGCAGGGCCGCGAGACAGGACTGGCTCACCGCGACCATCTCGCAGAAGCTCTCTGCTCACGAGCAGGAGAAGCTTCAGGCGGCACTCGGACTCCTTACGCGGCTGGTTGAGGATTGAACCCACTGCGTCCCGCTTCTTACCCATGTCAACTTTTCATCCGAGGAGAAGAACCCCATGCCGCTTACTATTCTCGACCCCAACACGGCGTTGATCGTCATCGACCTGCAGAAAGGCATCGTCAACGGGAACTTCATTCATCCCATCGGCGAGGTCATTGACCGGACGCGCGCGTTAACAGATGTTTTCCGTGCGAAGAGCCTCCCAGTCGCGCTGGTCAATGTGGCGGGACGGGCGCCGGGCCGGACGGAACAGGGTCCGCGCAGCAGCCAGACATTTGCCGAGGGATGGAGCGACCTTCTACCGCAGATGGATCAGCAACCGAGCGATATTGTCGTCACCAAGCGAAGCTGGGGCGCATTCGCAACAACGGATCTTGAACGCCAGCTCAAGGCGCGAGGCGTTACCCAGGTTGTTGTGACGGGAGTGGTGACATCCGGCGGCGTTGAGGCAACCGCTCGCCAGGCCTACGAGCAGGGGTTCAACGTGTCCCTGGCACTCGATGCAATGACCGATATCCGCGAGGAAGCGCACGAGTACAGCATCAGAAACGTCTTCCCTCGTCTTGGCGAGACAGGGTCTTCACAGGAAATCATTTCGCTGCTGGAAAGAAGGAGCTCTGCATCATGAATTGGCTTTGGCTTGTGTCGTACTTCTTTGGGGGCGTTTTTGCGGCAAACGCCATCCCTCACTTTGTCGCCGGCACGATGGGACGCCCCTTTCAAAGTCCCTTTGCAAAACCACCCGGCCAAGGACTCTCCTCTGCAACGGTCAACGTTCTTTGGGGATTCTTCAACGCGGTGGTTGGGTATGTGCTCGTGGCGCGCGTCGGGTCTTTCGATCTGCGGGCTACAGGCCATATCCTTGCGTTTGGGCTGGGCGCGCTGTTCATCAGCATCGGTTCGGCGCGTCACTTCGGGCAGTTCCACGGGGGCAATACCCCCACCCGCCCATGAATCCAGTGGCGGGCAACTTTCGCTCGCTCAGAAGCTTCAACTTCCGCTTGTGGACGGCTGGCGCTCTGGTTTCCAATATCGGTACCTGGATGCAGCGCGTCGCTCAGGACTGGCTCGTGCTGACGCAACTGACGCATCATGATGCGTCAGCGCTGGGTATCGTGATGAGTCTGCAGTTCGCTCCGCAGCTTCTTCTTCTGCCCTGGACGGGATCGGCGGCAGACCGCCTGAACCAGCGCAAGCTCCTGATGTTCACGCAGGCAACGATGGGCGTGCTTGCGCTCATGCTGGGAGTTCTGACGATCGCAGGAGTCGTCCGGCTCTGGCATGTGTATGTGTTCGCCTTCCTGTCTGGCTCTGCCGCTGCGTTGGATGCTCCGGTGAGACAGACCTTCGTGGCAGAGATGGTGGGCGATGAGGATCTGACCAATGCCGTGGCATTGAACTCAACCTCGTTCAATGCTGCCCAGATGATTGGTCCGGCGGTTGCCGGTCTGCTGATCGCAAGGGTTGGCATTGGATGGGCCTTTCTTCTGAACGGGCTCTCCTTCGGAGCGGTTCTGATCTCGATGTCGTTCTTTCGTCTCTCGGAACTGCACGCAAGCGCCAGAGCGCTTCGCACTACATCCGGATTTCTGGAAGGGCTTCGCTACGTCTGGAGAAAACCGGAGCTCCGGGCGATCCTGATCATGTTGTTTCTGATCGGCACCTTTGGCCTGAACTTTCCGATCTTCATCTCTACCATGGCCGTAAGTGTCTTCCACTCCGATGCACGCGGTTTCGGCCTGCTCTCTTCCATCATGGCCGTGGGCACTCTCTCAGGAGCCTTGTTTGCTGCCGGCCGGAGGAGACCAGACCTAACGTCTCTGCTGACGGGTGCCGGCGTCTTCGGACTCGGCTGTACCCTGGCCGCACTGGCGCCTGGATACTGGTGGTTCGCGGCCGCTCTCATAGTCATCGGCGCGGCTGCCCTGACCTTGACCAACGGTACGAACAGCATCATGCAGCTCTCAACAGAACCAGCGATGCGGGGCAGGGTGATGGCGCTGCGGGTTGGCATTGCACTCGGGGGAACACCGATTGGCGCTCCGATCGTCGGTTGGGTGGCCAACCAATTCGGCCCGCGCTGGTCGCTCGGTATTGGCGCTGTTGCGGGCTTCACCGCCGCCCTGGTCGCAGTCTACGTTCTGGCCCACCGAAAGGAGCCACTGCTTGCCCAGTAATTAGTCCTGTGAAGCCGGCTTGCGACCGCCCAAACGCAAGAAGCGCCGCGGCGGCGGCCGTAGTCTTGCCCCGATAACTGCCATGACCGGGAGTCCTCGTTCTCGCCAGTTTGTATTCGCACCCGTCCGAAGTGTGCTCCGTGTGTCAGGCCATGACGGGGAGGGCGACGTGGGTCTATGCTAGAGGCAAATGCGGATCGATCCGAAAGGGACGGTTGCCGGCCGGCCTGCTCTGCCGGTGCGCCAGACGTTGCGGCACCTCCGCACGCCCTTGCCGTGGGGACTGACTGAACTGGAGTCCGCCGCCTCGGTGGGGGCCGGCGAAGGACGTGCGCTGATCAAGGCTCTCTTGGCTGAGGGACTGATCGAAGCCGCCGGCCGGAACGCGTGGCAGGTAACCCAAGCGGGGCGGACCCTGTCTTCCGCAACAGCGGCCAAACGCGTCACGCGGACAACGGCCCAAAGGGCGTTGCTGCAATTCCTGGGCCGTGTGGAGCAGGTCAACAACGACCCGTATTTCCTCGGCAAGGTGACGAGGGTAGTTCTTTTCGGCAGCATGCTGGAACCTGCGGTCGAGCGATTGAGTGATGTCGATCTGGCAGTCGAAGTTGCGTCGAAGGACGCGGATTTCGATCGTGCGCGTGTCAAGAATAACGCGCGCGTTGAAGAACTGGCCGCGAGGGGACATCGTTTCCGGAACTTCCTTGAGCAGGAAGGTTGCTGGTATTGGGAGGTCTTCGGATTCTTGAAGGGGCAGAGCCGCGTTATCGCTTTAGCGGACTACTCCATGGAGAAGACGTTGGTGCTGACCGTTCCACATCGATTCCTTATTGGCCAGCCGGAGCAGATGGCGGTGCAATCGGTGCCGAGCACGCCGGAGCCAAGGGCCCGGAAACGGCGTCCGCGCGATTGCCCATTCTGACAGAAGGACGTTGACGGAACGCGGATTGCGAGTCAAAGGACAATGGCAAGGAAGGGCTGGCAGGGCCACATCCAAGGTTAGGGCGTGACACGGCCAACTGGCGAAGAGCGAGCGTTTTGCGGGGGACTCGATCGAGCCGTGAGCCAGTCGATAATACTCGCACACGACGAGGTAGCGCACTTGGCTTAGTTGGGTTGTCGGGAGAACAACCTCAGTTTCACTCGAGAAGATCAACGAGATTCCCGCCGCTCTTAATAGAAGCCAGACTTGCGGCGGCCCTCGAAGCGAGGCCCAGGGGATGGAGGCCCTCGATTAGCCAGGAATGTGCGATGCGATCGACGCCGGCACCCATCAGTGGTCCGGCGGTGCGCAGGCAGCACCTGCGGGTGTCGCCGCCGACTCTTCCCCAGTGTAGGATCAAGTTTCGGCACCGGTAGAGCCGTCGAAAAGCACCGGAGAGATGCTGCTGGACATCGCGGAGTGCTGCGCCAGGAGCCTGCGCAATTGCCCGAACCCGATCAAGTGCTGCTTCATCGGTCAGGTGCAAGACTGAAATCGACTCATTATTCTGGATTGCAACTGCCACTTCCCGAGCGCGTGCCTTGTTCTCGTTGAGTTGGCGCACCCTGCTGGCTAGCCCCAATACGGTTCACTTAAGCCAGCTCCGCAGGAGCGGTAGACTGTAGCCCACGGTGCAAGCCGTGGGAATACGCATGAAAACGATTCAGCCCTGGAAGGGCGTAAGATGTTCTGGCCCAGTTCTTCCGCCCCGTTCCGGGGCTTTCCGGTCGTTCATCCCTTTCCCAAGGCTGGCGCCTTGGGC
>PLMF01000275.1 GCA_003142355.1 Bryobacterales bacterium | reverse complement strand
CCTGTGCCTGGCCCTTATCTTTGCCTCCGCCGCCGCGCAAACCACCGACCTTGCCCCGGTGTTGTCGAAACCCGTCTCCCGAACCATCGACCTTCCCGGCGAACTCCTGCCCTTTCTAACCGTCTCGCTACACGCTAGGCTGCCCGGCTATGTCGAGCGCGTTCTGGTGGACCGTGGCAGCATGGTGAAGCAGGGCGACCTCCTCGTGGCATTGAGCGCGCCCGAACTAAAGACCCAGATCGCCGAAGCCGAATCCAAAGTGCAGGCCGCGGAATCCGACCGCCGCCAGGCCGAAGCGCAACTAATCGCCGTCCAGAGCACGTATGATCGTCTCAAGAAGGCCGCGGAAACGCCCGGAGCCGTGGCCGGCAACGAGCTGACCCTGGCCGAAAAGCAGGTGGACGCCACGCAAGAGCTGGTGCGCTCCCGCCGCCAGGCCACCGCCGCCGCCCAGTCCGTGGTCGAAGCCCGAAAGGAACTGGAATCGTACTTGACCATCGCCGCGCCCTTCGACGGCGTGGTGACCGATCGCTTCGTGCACCCCGGCGCGCTGGCCGGCCCCGGCGCAGACACTGCGCTCCTGGTCATCCAGCAAGTGGCGCATCTGCGCTTGGTGGTTCCGGTCCCCGAGGAGGACGTTGGCGGAGTGGCGGCAGGCGCCAGTGTGCCGTTTCGTGTCCCCGCGTACCCCGAACGGAAATACTCCGGCACGGTCGCGCGCATCGCTCACGTACTCGATCCCAAAACCCGCACCATGCCGGTCGAGCTCGATGTCCTCAACCGTGACGGCTCGCTCGCACCCGGCATGTACCCCACCGTCGGTTGGCCCGTTCGCCGTTCCCGTCCCGCTCTCTTCGTGCCCAGGACCAGCGTGGTCACCACCACCGAGCGCACCTTCGTCATCCGCAACTCAGGCGGCCGCGCCGAGTGGGTAGACGTGAAAAAGGGAGCGGCCGATGGCGACCTCGTCGAGGTCATCGGCAACTTGCGCGCTGGCGACATGGTCGTCCGGCGGGCGACGGACGAAATTCGAGACGGTACTCCCTTGAGGTAAGTCCTCCATGGCTGATTCACCGATCCAACGATACTTCGGCGGGCTCTCCAGGGACACGTTCCTTTTCGCCTTCACCAGCCTGTTCGCGGATATCTCCACCGAGATGCTCTACCCGGTGTTGCCGGTTTTTCTGACGCAGACGCTGAAAGCCACCGGCAGCATCGTTGGCCTGGTGGACGGCTTTGCTCAGGCCGCGCAGAATATCGTGCAGGGCTTTTCCGGCGCACTGTCGGACAAGCTGCAAAAGCGAAAAGGCATCGCGCTCGCCG
The DNA here is from genome assembly GCA_003142355.1 of Bryobacterales bacterium. The sequence goes on along the minus strand of PLMF01000275.1, from coordinate 3,267 downwards.
GCTATCTCATGGCGGCGGTCGCCAAACCGCTGATGGGGCTTTCCACGGTCTGGCAAGGCGTGTTCGGCGCACGCTTGCTGGACCGGATTGGCACCGGCATCCGCTCCGCGCCGCGTGATGCGCTCATTGCGTCTTCAGTGGACGAGAAAGACAGAGGCCGGGCCTTCGGTCTTGAGGGCGTTGGCGACAATGCGGGCGCGTGCCTCGGGCCGCTGCTGGCCGTCTTCCTCCTCTACGCGCTGCATGTTGGTTTACGCGCCATTTTCTATCTGGCGATCATCCCCGGCCTGCTGGCCTTTTTCACGCTCTTGCTGGTGAAGGAGCAGCATGCGACGGTCACCGCCAAGGCGAAAATCGATGTCAGCCTGCGACAGTTTCCGAAGGCCTACTGGAAATATCTGCTGGTGACCGCCTTGTTCGGACTCGGCAACTCCAGCAACGCGTTTCTGATCCTGCGGACACGGGATATCGGTGTCTCTTTGGAGACCACGATCCTGATCTATGCGGCGTTCAACCTGGTGGCCGCGCTGATCTCCTATCCGGCCGGTTCCCTTTCCGACACGTGGGGCAGGAGAAATATCCTGCTCGCCTCTTTTGTCGTCTTCCTGATCGCCTATCTCGGCTTTGCCCTGACGCGGAACGTCCTTCTCGTCGGCGCGCTGTTCGTCTTCTACGGACTGTATCAGGGAATATTCCGCGCCGTCGGCAAATCGTTTGCATCCGATTTCGTGCCGGAGCGGTTGCGCGCCAGCGCGGTCGGCTGGTACAGCACTACCGTGGGCTTGCTGCAACTCGTGGCCAGTGTCGTCGCCGGACTGCTTTGGGATCGAGTCGGCCATGCCGCCGTGTTCTACTTCGGTGCGGCCTTCGCCGTCGTCGGCAGCATCGCACTGCTCCTGTTGATTCCGGCGAAACAGGACCGGCGCCGGGAGAATACTCCCCGCAAGGCTCGGTCCAAATAGTGCGCAGTTCAGCATCACTTTGAAGATTGGAGGTGTTCGTGACGACTCGGGAGCTGCTTCTAAAAATCGATGCGCCGTGTGCGGTCATCCTGGTTCGTTTTCTGGTTGGGGGCGTTTTCCTCTCCGAGGGCATACAGAAGTTTCTCTTTCCTGCAGCTCTTGGCGTCGGACGTTTCACCAGCATCGGCATTCCCGCTCCCGGCTTTACGGCTCCTTTTGTCGGAGTCGTGGAAATCGTCTTTGGAGCGCTGCTCCTGCTCGGGTTACTCACGCGGTTGGCGGCGATTCCGCTGATCATCGATATCAGTGTCGCCATTGCCACCACCAAGATTCCCTGGTGGCTCAGTAAAGGCTTCTGGTCCATGGCCCATGAGGCCCGCACGGATTACTCGATGCTTCTAGGCGGCGTCTTTTTGCTGCTGGTTGGCGCTGGTCCGTGGTCCTTCGACCGCATCCTCGCGGCGCCGCCGCGCCACCGATGAAGTGCGCCCAGGCGCAGCCATACCAGCTACGGCGAAGTAGGGATCACTTCAGTGACCGACATCATGATGCCGAACTGGCTCATATTCCCGCCGATCGACACTAGAACAAACACTGGGCCCGGCCCCACACCGGCTGGGATCCGCACGTTGAGTTGCATCACCCCCGCGACCAGGCCCGGCGCTTCCCCGGCGTACGTATAGAGCGCCGTATAGGTATAGACAGTCGGCTGGCCGTTGATCGATACCTGGATCGGCTGTACCGGTGCAGGCGTCACCTGCGGCGGCGGCAAGGTCGCGCTGGTAATCGCGCCCGTGACGCCCGGCGGGTTCGTTTGCCCCTCACCCGTCAGGAACATCTGTACGATGATGCCCCAGGGCGCCGGGTTGCCGCTCCAGTTCAGGGTGTTGTCCTGGTTCAGGATCGCCCCTTGCCCGACGCCCGACGCGTTCTGTGCGAACAGCCCCGGGGCCGTGGCCGCCAGGCTCAACGGGTACGCGTCGGAGGTCTGTCCCTCGTAAGTGATCCGTACCGAGGGGTTGGCGACGGACGCTATCTCATACGGCACCACCGCCGACACCTGTGTGCTGCCGGCGTAAATCATGGGAGCGGGCGTGCCACTGAACAGCACCTGCACGCCGCCGATGGTCGTCGCCAGCTTGCCGGTCGAGGGGTCCACAGTTGCGTATGCCGCGGTAGGCGGTCCGATTACCGTGCCAAAGATGGTGACCACCTCGCCTGGGGCAACCGGCCCGCCGATGTAGCTGGCCGCGTTCACCACGCTCTTGATGGGGGGTAGCGGCACCGTCGCCGGCGCAGGCTGAGTGACCGTGACGGAGACGCCCGCCACCACGATAATGGCGCCCAGCGGCGCGCCGGTGTTGTTCGGAACCACTGCCAGAGTAACGGAGGCTGAACCGGCGCCCGAGGATGCGCCGGAAACCGTCATCCAGCCCGGTAGCCCGGAGACCGCCAAAGCACAAGAAGCGGCGCTCTGGACGTTGACGGTCAAACTACCGCCCGAGGCTGGGAACTGCAACGCGGTTGGCGACACAGAGTAAGTGCAGGAAGCTGGCGTCAAGACACGGATGGTCCAGTTATAACTGTCGGCAATGTAGACCTTGCCGGCGGAGTCCACGGCGATGCTTTCGGGAACATCGAACGTGGCGCTGGTGGCCGGGCCGCCGTCGCCGCTGTTGCCGATCATCCCGTTTCCCGCTATGGTGGTGATCACCCCGTTGGAGACTTTGCGGATGCGGTAGTTATGAGAGTCGACAATGTAGAGGTTGCCGGCAGAGTCCACGGCGACTCCCCAGCGAAAGTACAACTCGGCGCTGGTTGCTACGGTGGTGATCACCCCGTTNNCGTTCGAGACCTTGCGGATGCGGAAGTTATGAGAGTCGACAATGTACAGGTTGCCGGCAGAGTCCACGGCGACTCCGGAGGGAAAGTACAACTCGGCGCTGGTGGCAGGGCCGTCGTCACCGCTGAATCCAGACGTCCCGTTTCCTGCCACGGTGGTGATCACCCCGTTCGTAACCTTGCGGATGCGGTTGTTCACTTCGTCGGCGATGTACAGGTTGCCGGCAGAGTCCACGGCGACGCCTGCGGGATAGTTTAACTGGGCGCTGGTGGCCGGGCCATTGTCCCCGCTGAAGCCTTGTGTGCCGTTTCCCGCCACGGTGGCGATTACCCCATTGGCGACTTTGCGGATGCGGTTGTTGCCGGAGTCGGCGATGTAAAGGTTGCCAGCCGAGTCCACCGCGACACCTGTGGGGTTGTTCAACTGGGCGCTGGTGGCCGGGCCGTTGTCGCCGCTGAAGCC
>PLMF01000065.1:16298-16507 GCA_003142355.1 Bryobacterales bacterium | reverse complement strand
CGGGTTGCGCCCTGTGAGACGCAGCCGGGAAGGGATGGACAGGTGGCAACAAAGACGCCGTGCTCATCCTGCTGCAGACAGGCAAGGTATCTCATGCTGTTGCCATTGTACCAGTCCAAGGCGTGGGCCTGGGCAGGAAGTAGTCCGCGGGTGCCGCGCCTGACTGAGCGAGGTATTGTATTCTGAATTGGAAACTCGGGTTGGCGAAA
>PLMF01000065.1:0-16271 GCA_003142355.1 Bryobacterales bacterium | reverse complement strand
CTGGCCGGTTTACGATCAGACCGAGGAACGGGCGCTCGCCGATACCCTGCACAGCGGGAAATGGTATCGCGGCAGCGGGCAGATGGTAAGCAAGTTCGAGCAGGCCTATGCGCAGTTGACCGGGGCCAAGCTGTGCCTGGCCACGGCCAACGGAACCAGCGCGCTCTACACCAGCCTCAACGCGCTCGGAGTCGAACCCGGCGACGAAGTGGTGGTTCCGCCGTACACCTTCGTGGCCACCATCAACGTGGTGCTGCGCCAGCACGCGCTTCCGGTGTTCGTGGACACGGATCNNCGGCGAAGCACGGCATTCCCCTGATCGAAGATGCCTGCCAGGCCCACCTGGCGGAGTGGAAAGGGCGGAAGGTGGGCACCTACGGGCAGGTGGGCTGCTTCAGCTTCCAGGCGTCCAAGAATCTGAACTCCGGCGAGGGCGGCGCCATCCTCTCGAACGACGAAGACCTGCGCGAGCGCTGCTATGCCTTCCACAACAACGGCAGCGGGCTAAAGTACATCGGCACCAGCTTCACCTACAACTCCAGTGGAGCCAACCTGCGCATGACGGAATTTCAGGGCGCCCTGCTGATGGCGCAAATGACCCGCATCGAGGCCCAGGCCAGGACCAGAACCGAAAACGCGCTTTACCTGACCTCGTTGCTGAAGGAGATTCCGGGCATCGCGCCGGCCCGCATGTACGACGGCTGCACGCGCAACGCCTACCATCTTTATATGTTCCGGTACGACAAGGCGCGATTCGCCGACCTTCCGCGACCGGTCTTCCTGAAGGCGCTGGCGGCCGAGGGGATTCCGGCGGCCAGCGGTTACACGCCGTTGAACACGCAGCCGTTCCTCAGGAATGCGCTGGCTTCCCGCGGCTACCAGCGGCTCTTCCCGGAGAAGGTTCTGGCGGAATGGCGCGAGCGCACGCGTTGCCCGGTGAACGACCGCCTCTGCGAAGAGGCCGTCTGGTTCACCCAGACCATGCTGCTGGCGCCGCGCGGCGCCATGGACCGGATCGCCGAAGCCGTGCGCAAGATCCAGACGCATGCCGCGGAATTGGTGAAAGCATGAACCTGCGCAGGGGGTTTCTGTCCGCGGCCCCGCTGGCCGCGGTTCTGGTATCGGCGGCCTGCACCGGCGGCAACCGCGCCGGCGTAACGCAACCGGCCCCCGCCCGATTGCAGGCGGACATCGTCAACTCGGGCTTCCCCGAAGCGCACGACACCTACAACTGCATCGCATGTGCGAGCGACGGCCGCATCTACTACGTGCTCTCCAGTGAAAAGGCCGGCCTGGCGGCGCAGATGTACCGCTACGACCCCGGCAGCAAGGCGGTGAAACACCTTGGCGACCTCACCGAGGCCTGCGGCGAAAAGGGACTGAACGCGATTTCCCAGGGCAAGAGCCACGTGCGCTTTGTGGAATCCGACGGCAAACTGTACTTCACGACGCACATCGGCTTCTACTCCATCATCGATGGAATGGAGAAGCCGGGGATCCCGCCCGTAGGGATGAAGCCGTACCCCGGCGGGCACTTCCTGGCCTACGACATGTCCACCGGAAAGTACGAAAGCCTGGGCATCGCGCCGGGTAACGAGGGCATCATCACCTTCGCCATGGACACCCAGCGCAAACGCCTGTACGGCCTCACCTGGCCCACCGGCCGCTTCATCCGTTACGACATTCCCAAAGGCGAACTCAAAGACCTCGGGCCGGTCTCCGAACAGGGGGAGAACGGCAAGGGGCCCACCTTCCGCACCATCTGCCGCTCGCTGACGGTGGACCCCACCGACGGTGCGGTGTACTTCTCCACTTCCGATGGCGCGATCCACCAATACCACTACGATTCCGAAGCCATCGACACCGTCCGCACCGACGATCTGAAGAAGGACTACTTCGGCCTTTACGACCCCTCCAGCGCCGGCCACATGGGTTACAACTGGCGGCAGACGTTCTGGTATGCCCCCGGCAAGGCGATCTACGGCGTGCACGGCAATTCCGGATACCTGTTCCGTTTCGCTCCCGCCGCGGGACAGGTCGAAGTGCTCGGCCGTATCACCTCCGAGGCCTCGCAGCGCAGCGGCATGTTCGACCAGTTCAGCTACGGCTATTTGGGCTTCACGTTGGGACCAGACAGGCAGACGATCTACTATCTGACCGGCGGCCCGGTTTACCAGAACGGCCGCCGCGTGCGCGGCAAGGAATCCACCGCCAAGGGTGAATCGAAGGGACTGGAAGACCTTCACCTGATTACCTGGCACATCCCCACCAGCCGCTATATCGATCACGGCGCGATATTCTTCGCGAATGGACAGCGGCCAAACTACGTGAATTCCATCGCCGTGGGCCAGGACGGCGCGGTCTACGCTCTTTCCCGCGTCTCCGAAGATCCCCACGCGATCACCGATCTGATCCGGATTCCAAAGGTGCCGGTTCTGTGAGGAGTGGCATGATACGACGACGAGAGTTCCTGGGCGGCGCCGCCGCGTTCCTGGCGGCATCGCGGATGGCGCGGGCGCAGGACCCGGTCAATGTAGCGGTAATTGGCCTCGGCGGCCGCGGCAACGATCACATGATGGCCTTATCGCGGATTCCCTCGGCCCGCATCGCCGCAGTTTGCGATGTCAACCAGGAGGCGCGGGAACGCGGCGCCGCCCTGGTCGAGAAGCTGACCGGCAGCAAGCCTAAGATGTACGCCGACATGCGGCGTGTGTTCGACGACCGCGGCATCCAGGCCGTCAGTATGGCCACGCCCAACCATTGGCACNNAAGGACGTCTACGTGGAAAAGCCGGTCTGCCACAACGTGTTCGAAGGCCGCAAGATGTTGGAAGCCGCCGCTAAATATCAGCGCGTGGTGCAGGCGGGCTCGCAGGGCCGGAGCATCCCCTACCGCCACCGCGCCATCCAGCACTTGCACAATGGCGCCATCGGCAAGGTCTATCTTGCCAAGGGCCTGTGCTACAAGCGGCGCGTTTCTATCGGCCGTAAGCCAGCCGAACGCGTACCGGCGGGGATCGACTGGGACCTCTTCCTGGGTCCCGCCCCCATGCGCCCGTTCACCTGGAACCGCTACAAATACAACTGGCACTGGTTCTGGGAAACCGGCAACGGCGACATCGGTAACCAGGGCGTCCACGAAATGGACTTCGCCCGCTGGGGTCTGGGCAAGGATCTTCCTTCGGCCGCCGTTTCCACCGGCGGCAAGTACGTCTATGACGACGAGCAGGAGACGCCCAACACGCAGCTTGCCACTTACGATTACGGCGATTGCGAACTCGTCTTCGAGGTCCGCGGACTGCCGACCGAGGCCGAGAGCGGTATCCTGATCGGCAACCTGTTCTATGGTTCCGACGGCTACATGGCCATGGATCAGAGCGGTTTCCGCATCTACCAGGGGGAAGAGAAGAAACTGGCGATCGAAGAGAAGATCGACCCCAGCGAGGCGATCGACACCATCCCGCACTTCACCAACTTCCTCGATGCCGTACGCACGCGCGACCGCGGAAAGATCAACGGGCGTTTGGATGAGGGCGTGAAGTCGGCCTGCTTGTGCCATCTGGCCAATATCAGCTACCGTGTGGGGCGCCGGCTGGCGTGGGACGGGGAAGCCTGGAGTTTCGGAGGCGACGCGGAGGCCAACGCCCTGTTGACGCGGGCCTACCGTGCGCCCTTCGTGGTGCCGGCCAAAGTCTGACGCCGCCCACTCCCGCGCGCCTCCGGCGGGCCTTCAACGTCACCGATGGCGCACGCTTCAGAGCTTCACGGCGTTCTTGGAGATGTAGTCTTCGACCTTGGCCGGCGCCGGTCCTATGTAGTGATATGCCTCCGCATAGGTCAGACCGTACTTCTTGCCGAGTTCCGCGTCCCGGTCCAGCACGAACTGGCGAGTGTATTCCCGGTTCGCGGTTTCGTCATCGTTGCCGAGCAAAGCCAGCCGCAATCCCCGCTCCGTCAGGCGGCGCCGCAGTTGTGCCCCGCTCTGGCCGGCCGGTCCTTGAGCCGCGTTGAGTATATTGACGGCAATTTTCCGGTCCATGAAGTCGGTGATATCCACTACGCGGTTGACATACTGGGGACCGCGCGCAAAGTAATACTTCTCCGTCACCGAGTGGGGCGACAGGCCGGCGTCGAAGTGTTCCGGATAATCCTTGCTCGCGCCGGACATCCAGCAAGCCGCTTCCACCGCATCGGCGGTGGCATAGTGGTCCGGATTCTCCTCGTAGTGCGACCACGGATCGTAGCAGACGACCGTGTCCACCTTCAGCAAGCGGAAAAGAAAGATGAGCCGCAGCCGCAGCTCGAGCGGAGACACGCCGTCCAACATGTGGTTGCGGTAGTACAGGTCGTATGCCTTCTTCATGCCGAACGCCCTGGCCACCGCGAGATTGTCGCGCTCGTTGGCGAGCACACCTTCACCGACACTTCCCGGGCCGGTATGGTCATCGTTGGTGGTGCGGATCAGATAGCCGGTAAACCCTTCGTGAAGCAGTTTCAGAACCAGCCCGCCTGCGAAGAGGGGAATATCGTCGGCATGCGGTTGAATCGCCGCGAGCACCTTCCCGGCACGCGGCTTCCCCGGCTGAGCGCGCTCGATTTGAATTTCCGTGGCGGCAAACGGCCCTTCATCCGGCATCGCGACCCCGGCGGAAGCGGCGAATGCGCCCCCCGCAACTCGCGCAATAAACTCGCTGCGCTTCATTGGATCACCTCCTGAGTACACGATTTCGCAAATACGGTTGCGTATCCTGTGGTGGGGCCGGCGGCGCCGCCTGGACGCAGCCGAGCGAAACTCGCCGCGTCCCGCTGCGCGGGACGCCGGCGAGGGCAGGCGGAACCGCCTGCCCCACCGAGGGTACCAAGGTATTGTGGCCCCATTCCCGGCAGGCAATGCAGATCAACTGCGGAATACAGTTTCAAATGCAAGCGATCACGTCAATCTCAACCAGCGAATTGCCCGGAATCCCACCCGCGGCGGCGATGGTGGTGCGCACCGGCGGTTCCGGCCCGAAGCGGCCCAGAAACTCTTCGTTCATAGCTGCGTAGTCTTTCAGGTCGTTGAGAAAGACGTTGCACTTCAGGACCTTTTCCATGGATGAGCCGACGCTCTCCAGTTGCTGCTGGATGGAATCGAGCACATGTTTGGTATGGGCCTTGATATCGCCTTCGAAGTGCGCTCCCACACCGGCGATGAAGAGCAGATTGCCGTAGGAAACCGTGCCGTTGAAGAGCGGCGTCTTGGCCGGCTTCTTGCCATCCTTGTAAAGGACCTTCTTGGTAGGCTTATCGGCCTGCGCCGCGGCGGGCACCGCCACTGCCGCCGCCACCGCTGCCGTGGTGACCCCGCGTCCCAGGAAATTTCGTCGATTCGTCTGTTTCATATCATCTCCATTTAGTTATCCGCGGCGTCCGCCGCCCGTCCGATACTGGTGCTTCTCCGCCGTCCACCGGGCTTCGCCATACTCACCCAGGGCAACGGTTCCCGACATCTTGCCGCCATCGGCGGTTCCCGAAAACTGGAAAGAAACGCGCGTGCCATCGGTAGGGAGGGAACTCTGGAAACGCACGGTATTGGCGGCAACCGTGCCGCTGAGTTCTCCGGAGGCGAACTCCCCCTGATGCGTCCCCATCAGCCTGGCGCCGTCCTGCTCCAGCACCAGAACGTGGCTCGCCGAACCGTAAACGAAATCGAGCCGCAGGTCCCACTGGCCGGCAAGGGCCGCGGGCTGGCCCGGCGGCGGGGACGGAGGATTCTCTATCTTCGGTGGCTTCGACAGCAGGGCATAGAGACGATCGGCCACCACCTTTTCATCGCCTGGCATCATCTGGTAGGGAACGATGGAGACCGAGCTCGCCATATTGCCCGGGCGCGCACCGCGGGATCCGGCGACTACAATGCGGGGATCCGTGTCGAGCACGAACTTGGCGACTTCCGGCCCGGTGATGCCCAGCCTGGCTCCGTCCCACTGTATCTGAAGTTCCGGTGTGCGGTTGGAGAGGTCCGCCGAAGGCTGGCGCATCTGCGCCGTCACGCCGTCCACCCGCTTCACGCTGGTGGCGATGTGGTCGAGCCAGGCTTCCCACTGGGCCCATTCGGCCTTGTGGTCGCGTTTGAACCACATCTCAACCGCGGCCAGCATCCCCATGATTTCTTCTTTACCGACCTTCAACGAGCGTCCGAAAGCGTGGTGCGGCGCGCTGTTGATCCAAGCTCCCTGGAGCAGACTCTTCTCGCCGAGAAGAAGGCCGGCGGCTTGCGGACCGCGGATGCACTTGCCGCCGCTGTAGGCCACGGCATGAGCGCCGCGCTCGAGGTGAACGTTGGGCTTCACGGTCAGAATCTCGGCCGCGGCATCCACCAGCACGGGGACGTTTTTGCGCCTGGCCACCTCGGCCACCACGCGTGTTCCCAGCGGCCCGTCGTCGCCCGGTCCCGCGAGAATGTAGACCATGGCAGTGTGCTCGTTGAAGGCCGCGTCCAACTCGGCCTTGTCATGCACGACGACCAGTTTGACGCCCAGCATGCGGATGGCGTGGTCGTAGACATTATGCGAGTAGGCGGGAAGGATGGCTTCGTTCTTCAGCCCGGCAAGGCTGGGGAGCCGTTGCATGCGTTCCGGGTTGCCGCCGGCGATGGCGGCAGAGGTGAAATGCGTGATGGCGGCGGCGCAACCGGCGGTCACGATTCCCCACTCGGCGCCGGTCAGCTCGGCCAGGCGCCGGCTGACGCCATTCATCAGCTCATCCATGTCGACGAAGCCGCGCGATGCCTGATCCATGGCGCGCTTGACTTCGGGGAGAGTCTGCGAGCCGGTAATAATGGTGAACGTGCCGCGGGCGTTGATGAGAGGCCGTACGCCGATGGAGCGGTACATGTCGGCGCCCAGTTCCAGAGGGGCCGCCACCGCCTGCCGCACACTTCCACCCAACGCTTGCATGGCCGCCAGCAATCCGCCTTGCCGGAACAGGTCCCGGCGGCTGTAACCAGCCCAGGGCTCTCGGAGTTTCTTCCAGTACGTTTGTGACATAGTTTTCACTTCCCAGTATTGCGGGCCGGCGGAACCGTTGCGGGTCTTCTTTGCGGCGTGATGCCATCCCACCGCGGATCCCCGGTCTGCATGTAGTTTTTCGGCAGCTTGTCCCAATCCGGACGGGTCGTGCCATTCAGGTCATAGACCACCTTGCCGTTGCGAATCGTAATCTCGCAGACCAGTTTCTGCGTTGCCTGAAGCCGCGCGCCGTACATGTCGGTGAACCCGAACCTGCCGGTTTCGAGACTCAGAACCGCTACGTCGGCCGGCGCGCCGGCGGACAGATTGCCGAGCTCTTCGTGCTGGATCTCCCGCGCCGGATTCCAGGTGGAACGCCGGATCACGTCGTCCACGGAGACGCCCATGGCCAGGAACTTATCCATGACGTTCAGCATGTCCTTCATGCCGGCGTTCATGCTGCCCACGTGCAGGTCGGTGGAGATGGAGTCGGGGAGAAAACCCTGTTTGAGCGCCGGCACCGCCACGCGCCAGGCGAAGCTGCCGCCGCCATGGCCCACGTCGAAGATGACGCCGCGTTTGCGCCCTTCCCACATTCCCGGATTGAGGTTGCCGGATTCGTCGAGCTCGTGGCGCAGCCCGGAATAGCAGTGTGTGTAGATGTCGCCCGGACGCAGCTTTTTGGTCAGAAGCTCGGCAATGGGGCGCTCCCGCCGGTCGGATCCAAAATCGACCATGACCGGTATCTTGGCGATCGTGCCCGCTTCCACGGCGTGCTCGACCGGGGTCCATTCGGGTCCGTTGTAGTGCGCCGTTTTGAAGCCCACAATGAGACCCTTGTGGCGCAGCGCCATCTCCGCCGCGGGCGCGGCCTCCATGTCGGCGAGATCGTCCTCGAACTTTCCGCCGCGCATTCCGTTTCCCACAATGTTGAGGAACGCCAGCACGCGCGTTTTGGAGCGATCGATAATGCGGTCCTTGAAGTCTTCGAAATTGCGCCATCCGGCGCAGCCCGCATCCGCCACGGTAGTGACGCCGGTGCGGAACGTGAAGCCGTCCGGGTAGACGCTGAGATCTCCGGCATAAGACCCGCGCTCCCCGGTGCCGGTGAACACGTGCACGTGGATGTCGACTAATCCCGGTGTGACGTACAGGCCGGCGAGGTTGACCACCTTCAAAGCCGCGGCCGGATCCAGATGCGCGGCTACGGCCGCGATGCGGCCATCTTTGATGGCCACGTCACGGACCGCGCTGACGCCATTTTTCGGATCGATGACGTGCCCGCCTTCGAGGAGCAGATCGTAGGCGGGCTGACTGAACCCATAACCCGCCATGCAGGTCAAGGCCGTCAAACGCGCCGTGCTTGAAATGAATCGCATAGTTGAAATCACCGCAACAGATCGACTACCGCATACATCTTCAATTCCGGAAGCGTGAACTCGGTGGCGTCGGGCTCCACGCTGTAGTCGAGCAGTTCGACGCCCGCACCGTCCGCCAGCGACAACTGGTGTTTGGGGAACCCGCCGAGCACGCGCACGCGAATCCCCTCCACCTTCCGGGCCGCCCCCGCGTAATTCAACAGATGCAGCCGGACGTGGTCGGGCGTGGCGGTAAGCCGGGCGACCACTACCTGGCTGCCAAAAATGCGCAGGGACCGTTTTTCATCGGTCAGATGAAAGCGCACTGCATGAGCCACCACACCCGGGTTCCTGGCGTCCTCCAGAGGATACTCCCGAGTGCCGAGTTTCACGTTCAGTTTCAGACGCCGGTCCGGTGCGGTTACCAACTGAAACAGCAGATTGTCCCGAACCATGAGATTCATCACCTCACCGGAGGCCGCCGAGCCATCGTCGATGTACCCGATGTCGGCGACCGGCGGCAACGGCTCGCCCGTGATGGTGCGTAGAAAATCGAGCATCGCCGCCAGGGGTTTGAGCCCGGCGGCATCGGTCCGAATCATGGCATTGGCGCCGTAACAGAAAGCTTCCGCTGCGGCGAGCGCCGCCTGTTTGCCGGTGACGTCGTAATAGAAACGGCCCCCCGGCCGGCGGATAAACCTCCAGCCGTTGGCGATCACCCATGGAGCGCTTGTCGCCGCAGCCTCATTGATGCGGTAGTTCACCGTGGGTGGCGGCAACTTCACCGCGCCCTCGAGGTCCGCCGCTTCCGCCACAATGCCGGGAACGCTCTTCCACGAAGCCAGGCGCGCCGCCGGCACCAGGATCTGGTTGATTCCGGCATCGCGCAGCGCGGGCGCGGTGTCCGCCGCGCCATCCCAGAACAGCGCCGGTAAAGCCGCCAGCAGCAGAAGCATCACAGTTCGATCACCTTGAGCTTGATTTTGGCGGCGTCGAAGACACCCAGCCCGAGTTTCGAGGCGTACTCGATGTGGCCGGGCTCGCGGATGTAGTGATTGGTATTGGGGTTGCTATTGTCCTTGCCGACATGGGACATGGAACGGTCGAAGATGGAAACGGCGCCTTCGGCCTTGCGTTTCTCCTCGATCACATCGATGAGTTTGTGGTCCATGGCCACCGGGTCCGTGCCGAACATCATCTGTTTGGGATAGAAGCGGAAGCGCGGCATCTCGCTGAAGGGGCCGGCGTGCCAGACTCCCATCAAGCCATCCATGATATTCAACACCACGCGGGAGCGCACCGGTTCGACGGCGGCGAGGGCGCCGATAAACGTCCCGAGGTAGGTCTGCGGGGCGTTGTGCCCACGGGCGACGTTCGAAAAGTTGCCGTAGGAGATGTTCTTCAGGCAGCCCGTCACGCCGGACGCCTGGTGCTCCTTCAGGTTGGGCACGTTGACGATCTTGGTGAGGGTTTCGGAGACCAGCCGCACCACGTTCGACCGCGTATCCTGTTCGCCGTAGAAACTGGTTTCCACGTAGGTCTTGGGATCGTAGCCGAGAATCGACTCGCGCGTAGTTTCCGCCGCATAAACGTTCACCCCGGCGGGCAGGTACTTGCCGTAGCCCACGGTCTGCAACTGGTTATCAAAACGCTCGTACACGTGGATCTGTTTGGCCGGCACGCCCACGGCAATCAAGTTTTCGGCGATGACCGCCACTACCTCGGGACTGGAACGGATACGAGGAGCTCCCGAGCAGTTCACCTTGATGCCGACCACGTCTTTGGGAGAGATGAAGCGCGCCCAGGCGTCTTCCTGGCGGGCATCGCCGGTGAGCGTCTTCATGCCGCTCGAGATCATCTGCTTGACCAGTTCCGGATTCACCTTGCCGGAGCTGGCGTCGATGGAGTTCTCGGAATGGACTCTGACCACCAGGCCCGGATAAGGTCCGGGCATCCCTGGCTGCGAAGCGGGTTTATAGGCGGAGACCACACGATAGACTGGTTCGTCCGCCGGACCGGCAAGCAGCGGGGTGGCGGCGGCGAGTTGCAGGAAGGTTCGTCGATTCACGGTGACAATGGTACAACACGGTTTCACGCGGGTCAAACCGCGCTGGTGGGGCGGACCCCCTGGTCCGCGGGCGACCCCCGGGTCGCTCCTCCTGCCATCGCCCATCCCGCGCTCGACCATCGATACTCACTGGCGTCCCTCACCAGTCCCGCCCGCACAGGATTTCCCTCGATGTAGTTCCAGATCTTTCCGAACTCCCGCTCATGCCTCACCAGGCGGTCGTAGCTCTCTTCCTGCCAAAAGGGCTTTCTCGTCAATCCCAGCATCGCGTTGGCCCGCTTGGCGGTGATGCCTTTCAACGATTTCGTCAGTTTGGGCAATGGCACGGCTGGAGTAGCCAGCAAATGAACGTGGTTCGGCATGACCACGAAGGCATGTAAGACATAATGTCCGAGGGTGCTTGCGTTGTACTGGATGGCTTCCACGATCATGTTGGCAACGGCCGGTTGGCGAAGGTAGAATGAGCCACTGCAGGCTTCGTCCAGCAATCGATCCATGGCGTCAAATGCCTGTCCGGAAGTGAGCGCGGACGTCGGGAAAACCCGGTGGGGCGGCAAGTTGTCGTAGAGACGCCAGGTGAGGAAAACGGACTGCTGCGTCGCACAGAGATGCGGGAGTCGCCGCCGGTAGAACGTCATACCGGAGTAGTTCCCCAAACACCGCGGAATTCTCGCAGAAAAACGGCCGACCAGGGGGTCGGCCGCGGACCAGGGGTCCGCCCTACCAAGCACACGAATCCGCATCACTCTTGCGTCGCGCGCTCGCTGCGCAGGCGGAGGATGCCGAACACCTGGGGGACGTGAAAGGAGGTTCCGCCCGGAGGGCGCCAGGCATAAAAGACGCGGTTCCGGCCGGCGCCGGCAATGCGGAACAGACCGATGCGCAGTTCCCTGCCCTCTTCCGGCAAGCGTGTGTCGATGGCGCGAAATGGGATGCGCATCTCGCCATACCAGACTTTATGCTGCGCATCGATGCGGCCTTTGACCGTGTAGCCGGAGTTCCAGAGCATCCCCGCCTGGGTCTTCGGGTTGTCGCGATCGATGTCCAGATCCACCCATTCACTCTGGGGCGATACCTGGAGTTCCTTGTACCGGGCGATGTGCTCGAAGTCGGAGCCGATGAAGGCTTCGGCAACATCCCAGTTCCATAACTCGGGGGTCTCGGCGGCGGGGTTGGGATCGGGCCTCAGGTTCAATTCGTCATAGGGACAGATGAAAAGCAAGTAGAGATATTGACCGCTCCAGCGCGAGCGGATTTCGGTGGGCGCCCCGGGGATGGGTTGCCCCAGATAATTGCGGTCCGCCGTGACGTGAGGCGCGGTCGACCACAATTTCGAATTCGAGTCGGCGGAGAGCTCAAAATCGCGGCGGGAGTAGGTGCTTTCGAGCACAGCGGCGGGATCGGCGGCAGCCAGAGACATCAGAAAAGCGAGCAGCGAGTGCATGAGTCAGCCTTTCATGCCCGCCGCCGCGAGCCTTTCGAGCGCCTTCCATTTGACGTCGTCCATTCCGCCGTCCGAAAACAGCGATACGCCAGACGCTCCTGCCTTGAGGGACAATTGCACGGTCTCGGTGAACACCGGCTCCGTCATACCCTGCACGAATAAGCCGCTGTAGACCGGCCGCTTGACGGCCGAGACCCCTTCCCGCGTCTGCTGTTCCACCCACTCCGGGCCGGCGTCGTAGAACTGGTTGTAGAGCATGGGCAAAAATGCGTCGAGGTCCCACTTGCCCCAATCCTGCCGGACCATGGTGCGCGCCAGGCGCGGTCCGGGGAAAACGGCGGCCGTGATCGTCTTGCCCTTGGCGCGCGCGGCCGGCGCCAGATAGCCGTTCACCAATCCTGTGACCATCTCGCAGCGGAAGTCGAGCCACGGCTCCTCGAGTCTGGGGTCCTTCATGGTCATCGGGTCGGCGCCGTACTTCCGCTTGAACTGGTTGCGCTCGTAATCCGAATAGCCGTAGTCGTAGGGTGGGTACACTTTGTCTTGAACGATGTTGTATTTCTTCCAGAGGTTGGAAGGCAGAATCGCGTCCGGGTGGCGGATGTAGTCCAGGTGAATTCCAGTCAGCTCCGAAATATTGGCGAGTTCCTTGACGGTGCCCTGGACGAATTCGCGGACCTCCGGGCGGCCGGGATCGAGGAATTTATAGTAGGGTACGTAGGCCGGCTTGTCGACCGCCGACTCGCCCTTGGCGTTCACGTTGTACCAATCCGGATGGTTCTTGACGACGTCCTCGATCAGGCAAGGCATGGACCACATCCAGGCGTGCACCTCGAGCGATTCCGCGCGAGCCAGCGGCAGCAGCGTCTCCAGCCAGTCGGTCTTGACCGGCAGGCGGGTGCTGGCGAAATAGGCGTTCCTGCCATCGTAGATTTCCGGAATGATGGCGCGAATTCCGGATTCCCGCATGAGCGCGAGACGGCGCTTCCAATCGTCGGCGGACCGCCGAGCGCCTCCGTTGGGAATCCACACCCAATACTTCATGTCGCGGGCGGAGAAGGCAATGCTGTTTCCAGCCAGAGCCGCTAAGCCCGTGCCCGCGGCTTGGACAAAGGATCGTCTGGTGAGTGGCATGTGCCTATGGTATAACCGAATGCCGCGCTCGGAAAGCCTCAAGGCGGCGTCCCGAGGAGTCGGGACGCGGCAGGCATGAGTGCCTGCGCCACACGGGGCGGCTTACGCCTGCGCGAACTGCGATTGTTGAGGCGCCTTGTAGACGACATTCAGGTGCGGCGTCCCCAGCCGTACATGCTGCTGGAGTTTCGACGTCAGGCAGCTTTCCAGTATGCCGCCGACCAGTAGCGTGCGATCCACGGGATAGGGCGCCGCTCCGCTTTCGATCATCTCCTCCACCTTGTGCATCAGGCAGGCGGAGTAGGTGACGTTCGGCTCCGGAGTCAGCAGGAACTGCGTGGATTGCGTCTGCCGGACGCCGCTCAGGCGCGCCGCGAAATTGAAATCCTTGATGGCCCCGTCGAGCATCAGCATGGTGGCCTTGAGACCGTCGCGGTATTCAATGAAGTATGCCGCCGGCCGCTTCGCCAGAATCTGTAACTGGCCGGACGCCACCAGGTCCTGCGTGCGGCCGTCCTCTACCGTGAGCCCGAGCGGCGTGTCGCTGCGCGAGAGCGCCGATGTCAGCAAGGCCTTCGAGTACCGGCCCTCGTCGCCGGCTTTCCAGACAGCGTCGCCTTCCAGCAGTTGCACGGCTTCGACGCCGGTCTCGCCGCCGCGCCGCCGCTCCACCATGCATTGCAGGCCCTCCAGCGCGTGAAAGTCCATGGCGTCGGACCCGCCTTCACCCACCATCAAGGCTTCCTCGATCTGGCAGCCGAGCGGCAGGTCGATGGCCGGAAGCCGCCAGGTCACCGGAAGGGACGATCCGGCCAACATCGGAAAGCGGAGGCGGCGCGCCGCGTCCACCATGGTCCTGGCTTTTTCGAAGCTGTAGGAGAGGTGCTTGTCATTGTAGACGGGCACCGCGCGGCCGTCCTGCTCGAACACCTGGACGCACTGCTCGAAGAACTCGTAGCGCGGATACAGAATCTGTCCTTTTTCGTTGCGCGGGTAGTTGCCGTGCTCGGCGATGATCAGCACCGCATCCACGGTCAGTTCCTTGCCGCCGCAGCGCAGGGCTTCGGAGATGGTGGGGTAGACCTGGAAACCGAATTCCAAGGCGCGGGCGCCGCTCAGGTCGCCTTCCGGTTTCTGGTCCACGTAAAGCGACACCACCTTCATGCGGGGCTGGTGCCAGACGCCGCCGTACGGGTAGCCGGTGAGGAAGCGGTCGCCCATGTGCTGGGCGTGCGAAAGCAGCCGGTATACGGTCGCGATAATCGCGATGCGCTTCGGCTGGCTCGCGGGGACCGCGGCCAGCGCGGCGGTCTGAAGAAAGCTGCGTCGCGTCAGCATCGTCATGTTCTCCAGAAGGTGGACTCTTTGGCCGGTTGGTAGCGGATGGCCAGATGCGGCGTGTCGTAACGGGCCTGTCCGCGGAAGATGCTCTCGACTCCGGCCGCGGTCAGCCCGGTGGTGAGCAGTGTCCGTTCCACCGGATAGGCTGCCTTGCCAGTGAGGTACATGGTTTCGCAGTGATTCACCTGCGGGCTGAAGAAATCGGCGAGCGTGGTCCGGCCATCCGGCATGGGCAGGTACATCTGGGTGGACCACGGCTGGCTGCGGCCGTTGACGTAAGCGGCGAAGTTGAAGTCCCGGACCAGCCCGTTCATCAGCAGCACACTGCACTTCAGGCCATCGGCGTGCTGGTACCGGTACGCCACGGGATCTTTCACCAGCCGGCGCATATCCTCGACGGCCGGGAAGACATGGTTGAAACCCGCCCGTGCCGGCGCCAGCGTGTGGCTGCGGCACAGGGCGGCATCCATCAGCGGCTTGGACCAGACGCCCTCGCTCAGCGCCTCCCAGAATTTGTCGCCGCGGTAGGCCTGGATCCACTGGACCCCGGTCTCCCCGCCGCGCCGCCGCTCCACCATGCACTGGACGGTTTCCAGGCCGTGAAAATCGTAGCTGTCCACGCCGCCGTAGCACACGCACAGCGCCTCGCCGATATGCGCGCCCAGGGGCATCTCGACGGAAGGCGTACGCCACGTCACCGGCAGACTGGAGCCGGCCATGAAAGCAAATCCCATTTCACGGGAGGTGTCGTACATCTTGCGCGCCCACTCCCAATTCCACGAGAGGTGCTTATCGCTGAATACCGGCACCGCCCGCCCGCTGTCCCGAAACACCTTCACCACCTGTTCGAAAAACTCGTAGCGCGGGTATTGCGTCTGGCCTTTTTCGTTGCGCGGGTACTTGCCGTGCTCGCCCACGATCACCACGCCATCCACCGCCAGCTTGCTTCCGCCGGCAGTCAGGGCCTCCGCGATGGTGGGATAGATGCGCATGCCGGGGTGCCGCGACGCGCGCTCGCGGCTCAGGTCGTTCGAGCCGGTTTGATCGACATAGAGCGACACCATGTCCATGGGAGGATAATGGTGCGTACCGTTCCAGCCGTAACCATCCAGCAGGCGGTCGACGATGTGTTGCGCGTGCGAATACTTGAAATAGGCGGTGACAATGGCAGCGAGCTTTGGACGCATCAGTAGTCACGATTATATTCCAGCGGCGCGCGGATTGGTTTTTCTGGCGGCCGCCGCGGCCGTGCTGAGCGGGCAAACTGCGGACGGCACCCCCGTTTCGCAGCGCGCCCGCGCACTGCACGCCAGCGCACTGGTCTTCGATGGCCACATTCATGCCGTAGACCGCGAGTTCTATCACGGCGGCGACATCGGGCAACGGAAGCCCGACGGCCAGTTCGACCTGCCGCGCGCCAAAGAGGGCGGACTCGGCGCGCTCTTTTTTTCCATCTTCGTGACCGAGGACTACTATCCCGCCCGCCTCGAAACCAAACAGGCGCTACGCATGCTGGATTGCGCTCTCGAACAAATCGGCCGCAACAGCCAGAGCATCGAAATCGCCCGCACGGCGTCGGACATCGAACGCATTCACGGGAGCGGCAAGATCGCCGCCGTCCTCGACATCGAAGGCAGCTTCGACCTGGATGGCGACCCGGCCGTGATCCGGCAGATGTACCGCCTGGGGATGCGCTCGGTCCAGCTTTCCGCGCACAACTGGACCAGCAACTANNATGGTGATCGAGGTCTCGCACGCTTCCGACGAGGCCATCTCGGCGGCCATCGATGCCAGCGCGGACCCGGTCGTGGCCACGCATCACGGACTGCGCGCGGTCAATGACATCCCCCGCAACATGCCGGACGCGCTGCTGAAGAAACTGGCGGCCAAGGGCGGCGTGATCGGCTTCCAGATCGGCAACGAGTTCCACAACCGCAA
>PLMF01000270.1 GCA_003142355.1 Bryobacterales bacterium | reverse complement strand
ACAGTCTCCTTTGATGGTGGGGCGGACCCCCTGGTCCGCAGCCGACGCCCCCGTCGGCTTGCTTGGCGGGAACCCGGTTGGTTTCGTCGGCGAGAAGCGGGTCCAGGGGGACCCGCGCGGACCAGGGGGTCCGCCTCACAAATTGCGAAAAGTATGTGGCATTGGGCGGAAGCGCCTGCCCCACAAAGACACAAACCCTTGCACACCAATGTGGGACAGACGCTTTCGTCTGTCAACCCGGCGATCTCGGCGATTTTCTTAGCCGCGCGCGTCAGCAAGCGCTCTATCTAGCTTGGTCGGGAACCCTCCAGGCTCTCCGCCATCTCCAGCAGCTTCCGGACCGTGTTCCAGTTTCTTCCGGTGCAAGGCGTCTGCAATATCTTCTCGATGAATGTCCAAGGAACCTTCGGACGAGCTATGCCGTTGGGGTAGTAGATGTAGAGTTCCCTGCCTCCCATGCGCAGTTCCTCGGGTTCGCTTTCGATCCGCAGTATGCGCTCGCGCACGTCCGCCGGCGGCTCGCTGGCAAGGAACTGGACGAGCAGTCTGCTGGGGTCGAGATCGCGACGCGACGCAAACGGGTTGGCCGCGATGACACCCCGCAGGTCGGCCGCGGTGCGTAGGATGACGCCGGGGCGAAAGGCGAATCTTTGTTCGATCGCGTCCGCAATCCGCTTCGACAGGCGCGTGAAGTCTCGTGCGTCCGTGCGGAAAACGACGTTTCCGCTCTGTAGGTAGGTCTGGGCATGACGCAGTCCCAAAGCCTCATACTGCTCGCGCAGTTCTTCCATTCTGATGTTATGGTGGCCTCCGACATTCACGCCACGAAGGAGGGAAATGGCGGCGGCCATGGCTGCACGGTCACCCGTCATTTCACCCCCGACATCAGGCGCACGGTGGGCTTGAGGAGCAGGACCATCGCAATGGCGGCGGCCATGGCGAAAGTGGCGTCGATGGCGAACAGGGTCGGGATCGTCATGGATCCGTAGAGCGAAGCCATCCTGCCTCCCAGGTAATTGCCCGCGCCGGTGGAAACGAACCAGAGACCCATCATCATTCCGACCACGCGCGTGGGCGCCAGCTTGGTCATGGCGCTCAATCCCACGGGGCTGAGCGACAACTCTCCCAGCGTGTGCAGGAAGTAGGTGCCAATCAACCACAGTGGCGAGACTGCCTTGCCGCCCGCTACCGGAACCAGCAGGACGAATCCGGCGCTCACGAAGAACAGGCCGAGAGCGAACTTGGCGGGGCTGGAAGGCTCGCGCTTCCCCAGCCGGACCCAGAGCCAGGCGAACACCGGCGCCAGCGTAATGATGAAGAACGGCTGCACCAACTGGTACCAGCTCGCCGGGAACTGGTATCCGTGCACCCAGCGGTCGACGCTGCCCTCGGCGAAGAGGTTGAGCGACGAACCGGCCTGCTCGAAGGCGAACCAGAAGACGGCCGAGGACAGGAACAGAACCAGAATCGCGGCCGAACGTTTGCGCTCCTCGGCGGACCATCCGCGGCCCAGCAGCAGCCACGAGAAAATGGCCACCGAGACGAGCACCAGGGCCACCCCCAGCGCGTCGGAGATCAGCTCGGCCGTAAACGCTATGGCGCCGGTTGCGGCCAGGGCTCCGAGTATCGCCAGAACCGCCAGCGCGCCGGCTGCGGCAATGGCCACGCGGCGCTTCTGTCGGCGATCGGCCGCCGGGTCGTCGGGAATTGCGGGGTGAAGGCCCGCCACGCCCAGGTGCTTGCCTCCCAAAGTGTATTGGATCAAGCCGGCGATCATGCCCACCCCCGCCAGGCCGAAACCCAATCGCCAGCCGATCTTTTCTCCCACCCAGCCGCAGGCGAACGGAGAGATGAGCGCGCCGAGGTTGATGCCCATGTAGAAGATGGAGAAGGCGGCGTCGCGCCGCCCGTCGCCCGGCGCGTAGAGCTGGCCCACGATAGTGCTCACGTTGGGCTTCAGCAGGCCGGTTCCCATCACCAGCAGCACCAATCCCAGATAGAAGGTCGTGATGCTGGGCGCCACCAGGCAGAACTGTCCGGCGGCGATGAGGATGCCGCCGTAGAGCACGGCCCGGCGCTGGCCGGTGATGCGGTCCGCCACCCAGCCGCCCGGCAGGCTCAGCAGGTAGACCATGCCGGTGTAGAGCCCGTAGATGGCGCCGGCCTTGGCATAGGAGAAGCCCAAGCCGCCCCTGGCGGCGCCGGCGGTCATGAAAAGGATGAGGAGCGCGCGCATGCCGTAGTAGCTGAAGCGCTCCCACATTTCGGTGAAGAAGAGGGTCGCGAGGCCCCGCGGATGGCCGAAAAAGCTCCGGTCGGCGCGCGTGGCGTTCAGGGATTGCTGGAGGTTTGGGCTGGATGCCATAGATACAATGACCGGCAACGCCAAGTGTATATGGTTGGCCCGCCTGGAGGCAATTGGGGCCGGCGGCAAGACCTGCGGCGCTACCACTAATGCGCCGAGCATATTCCGCCGATAAACAGGTATTACGTATGATGCGAACTCTGCTGGTTGCTCTCATTGCGAATGGCGCGGCGCTGGCCGCGAATCCGGTGAAAGACGCGGTCCCGCTGTTCTTCATTGCGAATCACGGGCAGGCGCCGCCGGCGGTACGGTTCATGGCCAAAGGCTCCGGACTGACTGCCTACTTCTCACCCGGTGGAGCTTTGTTTCGTGTGGCCGGCCGGTCCGTTCACATGCAATTCGAAAAGGCCAACCCATCCCCGCTGATCGAGGGAATAGAACGGTTGCCGGGGCACGCCAATTTTCTGATTGGCGCGCCGCGGGATTGGCGGCCGGATGTTCCGCTTTATGGGGCCGTGGTGTACCGGGCGCTGTACCCGGGGATCGACATGGTCTACGGCGGCCAGGGACGGGATCTGAAGTCCGAGTTCGTGGTGGCGCCAGGGGCCGACCCGTCGCGCATCCGGGTCCGGTACGATGGAGCCGGCAGCGTGCGCATCGAGGAAGACGGCGCTCTGGCGATCCCGGTGAATGGGCGGGAACTGCGCGAGCAGGCGCCCTCGATCTACCAGGAACAGAGCGGCGGGCGAGTGGCGGTGGAAGGCCGGTTCGCCGTGGATGTCGATGGCGCCGTGAGGTTCGTGGTAGGGGACTACGATGTGGCCCGCCCGTTGATCATCGACCCGGTGCTTTCCTACAGTACGTTGCTGGGCGGCTCGGGTTTCGACACCGCCACCTCGCTGGCAGTGGACTCGGCAGGGGCGGCATACGTGGCGGGATTTACCGAATCCTACAATTTTCCGACCGCCAACCCCGAGCAGAGTTACAACGCCGGAGGAAACGATGTCTTCGTGGCGAAGTTCAACCCATCTGGAAGCGGATTGGCGTACTGCACCTATGTGGGCGGATCGGCCGACGACCGGGCGTACGGAATCGCGGTGGATGGGAACGGATTTGCCTATGTGACGGGTTCAACCAACTCGGGAAATTTCCCGGTGCGCAATGCGCTGCAGTCCCGGCTCGCGGGCGGGCGGAACGCGTTCGTCTTGAAGTTGAGTCTCGCCGGAAACAGCCTGGTCTTTAGCACCTACCTGGGCGGCAACGCCTCGGACAACGGGAACGGGATTGCGTTGGATGCGGGGGGAAATGCGTACGTGGTGGGTGACACGACGTCCACCAACTTCCCGGCGACCGGGATGCAGAGAGGCAACCATGGCGGGCAGGACGCTTTCGTGGCCAAGCTCAGCGCGGATGGAAGCCGCTTGTTGTACAGCACCTACCTCGGTGGGGAAAGCAACGACCGCGGTGCCGGCATCGCGGTGGACGCGAGCGGCAGTGCGTACATCACCGGCTCGACGTACTCGGCGGACTTCCCGGTGGCGAGCGCATTTCAGATCCGAAACGCCGGCGGCCAGGACGCATTCATTGCCCGGCTCAGCGCCGACGGGAATTCGCTCCTGTTCAGTACCTACCTGGGCGGGACGGGCGGCATCGCGGCCTACCCCGAAGCAGCGCAGGGGATTGCTTTGGACAGCCAGGGAAGCGCCTACGTCACTGGCGTGACCAGTTCGGCGGACTTCCCACTGCTGCATGCGGTACAAACTTCCCGGCGCGGCTCAACCGACGCCTTCGTGACCAAAGTGAACGCCTCCGGCGCGTTGATATACAGCACGTACCTGGGCGGGTCTGGTGTGGAGGTGGGCAATGCCATTGCCGTGGACGCGACCGGCAGCGCATATGTGGCGGGGTATAGCTACTCGACCGATCTGCTGGTGACCAATGCGCTCCAGGCGGCCAATGCCGGCGATTGCGACGCGTTCCTGGCGAAACTGAGCGCGACGGGAGATTCCCTGGCCTACCTCAGCTACCTGGGAGGAAACAACTCGGACACTGCCACGGCGGTGGCGCTGAGCCCCTCCGGGAACGTCTATGTGGCGGGCTGGACGCTCTCGACGAATTTTCCGTTGTTCAACCCATACCAGTCCGCCAACGCGGGCAGTTACGGGGCGTTCGTGACGAAGATGATCTTCAACCAGTCGCTGACGGTGGTGGGCGTTGCTCCGAATTCGGGGAGCGGAGCTTCGCAGACGTTCAGCTTTCAGTTTGCCGACGCTAACGGTGCATCCGATCTGACGAGCGTTTCAGCCTTATTCAACGCGTCGCTGAAGGTGGCGGACGGATGCTCAGTGACGTACAATCGCGCACAAAACACGCTTTCGTTGTTGACGGATGCGGGGACAGCGCCGGCGGGGACCATCACGCCGGGCAGTGGCACCCAGCAAAACAGCCAGTGCGTTCTGAACGGAAGCGGGTCGAGCGTCTCGACAACGGGCACGGTGCTGACGGTGAATCTGGCGCTCACGTTCTTCCCGGCGTTCAACGGAAACAAGAACATCTACATGCAGGCGACCAGCCCGTCTGGGTCGAGCAACTGGCAGGCTCTCGGAACCTGGACCGTGCCGGTGCCTGCAGCGGGCACCACCGCGGTATCGGTGACACCGGCATCGGGGAGCGGGCTGCAGCAGACGTTCACGTTCCAGTACTCCGACAGCAGCGGCGCCGCCGATCTGACCGATGTATGGCTCTGGT
>PLMF01000125.1 GCA_003142355.1 Bryobacterales bacterium | reverse complement strand
CCACAGTTGATGTAGAGCGAGGCCGTGCCGGGGTCCACCACCGAACCGACGCCGAGAATCATGGCGGGGAGCTCCTTTGTGCAGTAGCGCTCCAGTTCGGTGAACACTTCCCAGGCGTGGTCGCCGCGGTTGGTGAACTCGAGCAACGGGCAGCCACCGGCGAAGACCGCCGCCGCGACCTTTTTGGCGACTTCGATATCGGCGTTATAGAACACGGGCACCATGCCCGTCTCGATCATCTTATTGAGGACTTTGAGTCTCGCGAATCGTGCCATGTGCGGTTCCTTGATGTGCTGGGATAACGATCACGCTATCAGACGTCTCCGCCGGATGCAATTCGCGTCGCGGCTCAGCATCAGGTTCGCACCGTCCATCACTTTTGAGTCGCACCCCCCATTTGCTATGATTAAGGCGGTTCAAGAACACTGGAATGGAAGCCTCTCCCATGAAAGCGATCGAACTCATCGGCGATATCGACGAACAACATCGATTGAGAGCCAGCGTACCGGAGGAACTTCCCGCGGGGCCCGTGCGGTTACTCGTCCTCTTTTCCGAGGAAGATGAAGCCGGCACCGTCTGGGGCCAAGGCCTTGCCCGAGAATGGGCGGATGTACTGAGCGATTCACGGCAGGACCTCTACACGCTCGCAGACGGACGACCCGTTGATGCGACCCGGTGAGATCTACCTGGCCCAGTTCCCATTTGGGGACGTTCCTGGGATGAAGCTTCGACCGGTACTGCTCCTTACTGGTGCGGTGGGGTCTGTGCCGGAAGTCCTGGTTTCTTATATCTCATCCGTCATACCAAGCCAACTTCTTCCGTCGGATCTCGTCCTGGACCCTGCCAGACCCGAGTTCCGCTCAACAAATCTGAAGATTCTATCCACGCTGCGTCTGCATAAGCTCGCAACCATCCATGCTTCCAGCCTCGTCCGCTATCTCGGCGTTGTTGATGGACCCACCTTCGACATCGTGGCTAAGAAGCTCACGATATTCCTGGCTCTATAAGGCGGGCTGTCCCGCGCCGACCGGCCCGAGGGGCCCTCAGTGCGTCATGGCGTAGGTGATGTAGTTGATGCCGATGCGGATGCCGAGGGCGGAGAACTTTTGGGGATATCGCGGTTCGTCGGCGTTTTCCCAAGAGTCGCCTAGATCCATGTTGTGACAGATGGCCACCATGAGGCGGCCGCGGTCGTCATAGATGCCGCGCCAGCGGGGCGAGGTGCCGTCCTTTTCGTACACCCGGTGGCTGTATACGTACTGCATGCCGGGGACCTGGTAGCGGTCGTCCAGGTCGAACACGGTGTGGAAGATGGGGTCGGCGTTCTGGAGTTCCACGATGGCGCGGTCGGGAAACACCTTTTGCATGCTGTTGATGAAGACGGCCCATTCCTGGGTGCCGTGGAAATCGTCGCACATGAAGAACCCGCCGCGCAGCAGGAACTCGCGGAACTTGGCGATCTGGGAATCGGTGAGCTCCCAGTGGCCCACCTCGACGGCGTAGAGCCACGGATAATTGAACACGTCGTCGTCCTCGTCGAGGTTGATGGGCTGCTCGGCGGAGCGGGTCTGGATGCGGGTGAGACGGCGGACGGCGGCGGCGAGGTGGCGGTCGGAGCGGGGGTAATCGATGGTCCAGTTGGTGTTGCCGTGGGTCCAGTCCAAGCCGCGGAACTGCCAATCGATGGGGATGTGGAAGGTGGGGTACATGAGGCGGGCGAAGGTCCACTCGCCCGGCTGGTTATAGTCCGGCGGGATGGGAAAATTGTTGTACTCCCAGGCGGGGTACTCGCGAAACGGCCTCTGCGCGCAGAGCGTGCATACCAGCAGCGCGCATCCCGCAGCCACCGCCAGCATCCGACCCGTGCGCATCTAAACCAGTATGTGATGGCGCGGAGCGGTTGCGCAAGATAGAGGGGGCGCCGGAGGGACCAATTCAGATAGTATGGAGGCTGACATGCGAAACTATCTGGATTTGACGGACAAGGTGGCGCTGATTACGGGCGCATCGTCGGGCATCGGGGCGGCCACGGCGGCGGTATTCGCCGATCTGGGAGCCAAGGTGGCCATCGGTTACTGCCACAACCAGAAAGGCGCCGAACAGGTGCGGGCGAGCATCGCGCGCGGGGGCGGGAGAGGCATCGCCATCCGGGCCGATGTGTGCCAGGAGAATGAGATTCATTGGCTGGTGAAGAGCGCCGCGGACGAGCTGGGGCCTATCGATATTCTGGTGAACAACGCGGGGTCGCTGGTGGAGCGCATGAAGCTGCACGAGGTCACCGCCGAGAAGTGGGACGTCATCCTGAATCTCAACCTGAAGAGTGCGATGCTGTGCTCGCAAGCCGTGGCGCCTTCCATGACGGAGCGCCGGACGGGCTCCATCATCAACGTGGTTTCGATCGCCGGGCGCAACGGCGGCGGGCCGGGCGCGGGCGCCTACGCGGCAGCCAAAGCCGGCCTGATCGCGTTCACCAAATCGATAGCCCGGGAGCTGGGGCCGTACGGCATACGCGTGAACGCGGTCTCGCCGGGGACGATCGACACGCCGTTTCACGAAGTCTTTTCGACGGCCGAGATGCTGCGGAATACCGTGGCTACGATTCCGCTCGGCCGCCTGGGAAAGTCAGTGGAGTGCGCCACCGCAATCGCGTTCCTGGCATCCGAGGCCGCCAGCTTCGTGGCGGGGGAAACCATTGAGGTGAACGGCGGGCAGTTGATGTTGTAGTGGGGCAGGCTTTCAGCCTGCGGACCCGCTTTCTAGCGGGTCCAGCCGGCCGGAAGCCCGGCTGCGGGCAAGATTGCCCGCCCCACATCTCTTCGCGAAAACCAGCGGGATTTCTGACGCACTACA
>PLMF01000318.1:17910-18128 GCA_003142355.1 Bryobacterales bacterium | reverse complement strand
GGCAACGAGTTCCACAACCGCAAGGCGTTCGACTGGGTCACTGCGCATGCCGGCAAAGCGTTCTGGGACACCAGCGCCATCTTACAGCGCGGCA
Source organism: Bryobacterales bacterium (assembly GCA_003142355.1). Next base: position 18,034 of record PLMF01000318.1, on the reverse strand, counting down.
CTCAGGTTTCGATTTACGAGCTCGACAAAATCGTCGGGCCGCAGTTTCCCATGCTGCCCGCCGATATTCCGCAGGATATCCGAATGACCGTGGACGACTGGGTCGGCGTGGTCGACCGCGCCAT
>PLMF01000318.1:0-17891 GCA_003142355.1 Bryobacterales bacterium | reverse complement strand
TGCCGCGCGGCATGCGCGACATACGCGATCTGCCCATGATCACCGACGCCATGCTGCGGCGCGGCTACTCCGAAGAGCGGATCCGCAAATTCCTGGGCGGCAACCTGCTCCGCGTGTTTCGCGAAATCACGGAAAAGCGACGGTAACGGTTCCGGCCGCGGATAGCAGAGTTCTAAAACAAAAGGGCCGGCTCCCGGATCGTGGATCCGAGAGCCGGCCCAAGCCCTCAACAGCCATCGGGCCTTGACCAGTCGCTTGCTATCAGAAGTAGAACTTGGCGACGATCTCCATGTTGCGCTGGCCTTGCGCGCTGCGGATCTGGCCGAACAGCGTCGAAGTGATGGTCTGCGACGCCGGGCTCAGGTAGATCGGCGTGTTGAACGCATTGAAGGCTTCGCCGCGCAGCTCGAAGAACTTCCGCTCGGTGATGTGGAACTGCTTGCTGAGAGAAAGATCGAGGCGCTCCATGCCCGGGCCGCGGGCGGTGCCGGTTCCGATGTTGCCGTAGGTCCCCTTGCCGGGAGCGGCGTAGGCGGAAGGATCGAGCCAGAGGGCGCCGGGGCCGATGTTATGCTGGTCGTTGGGCGTGCCGACGACATTGACGCGATAGCTGCGCTGGCCCGTGCCGGAGGAATCGGTGTTGTACTTGATGGTGAGCGGGTAACCCGTATGCGCGGTGAACACGCCGCCGAGCTGCCAGCCGCCGATCACGGCGTCCACCGGCCTGCCCCATCCCGCTCCGAAATGGCGGTTGCGGCCGAAAGGAAGCTCGTAGGTGAGCGACGGCACGAACATGAACTTGGCGTCGAAGTAAGTCGGCCCCATTTCGCACGCCTGGCAATAGAGATATTGCCAGTAAGCCGACTGGCTGCCGGCCTGGCCGCCCTGGCCATAATAGCCGATCGAATCCGACATGCCGCGTGAGTAGGTGAAGGCCATCTGGTATACCAGGCCCGCGCTGAACCGCTTGCGCACAGTGGCCTGGAGCGCGTTGTATCCCTGCTTGCCAATCGAGGCGGTGCCCGAAATCTGCGAGATTTCGCCGCGCAGCACGGGGTTGCCGGAAAGATACGGGCCCTGAGTCACCACTCCGTTGGAGACGATGTTCTGCAGGTAGGGCATGGCCACCATGAGGTGATCGCCGTGCTGCCCGACATAGCCCAGAGTCAGGACATTGTTGGCGGGCATCTGGTAATCGAGGGAAACATTCCACTGCTGGACGTCGGCGGGCCGTACGAACGGATCCCACAGGCGAATGGTCGCGCCGGCATAGGGGTTCTTCGGGTTGAGGCCGGCCAGGCCCTGGTCTAGCGTGCTGCCCGGCATGGTGTACGCGGGCGTGTTGTACAGCCCGGCGAACTCCGTCTGGAACGGCGGGTTCATGGTGGCCCGCAGGTTGGTGCCGGTTCCTTCCAGGTACGAGGAGATGGTGTAAGCGCCGCGGAGCACCAGTTTCTTGTTCAGGAAATCCGGCGTCCAGGCGAAACCGATGCGCGGCTGGAAGTCCTTCTTGTAGGTGTTGTAGAGCCCGCCGTTGCTGTAGATCGCCGGCGCCGGGCCGGGAGGCACCACCAGATTGCTGGGCAGTGGCGCGGCTAACAGCATCTGGCCGGTGAATTCGTTGAAGTTGGATTGCCGGTTTGCCACTTCAAGCCACGGCGAGTGGTATTCCCACCGCAGGCCGAGGTTGAGGGTCAGGTTGTTGGTGGCGCGCCAGTCGTCCTGGAAATACAGGCCGTAGATGGTGGAGCGCTGGCCCCAGGTGCCGGTCTGATAGCCGCGCCCGAGGTCGTTGGGCAGGCCGAGCATGAAATCGGCCTCGCCAATCTGTGTCCCGGACGGGCTGGTCGCGTTTTGCGCGGTGAAGCGCCCGGAGAAATTGATGTATCCGGTGCGCCCGCCGTTGCCGGAGTAGAACACATTGATCCACTCGCGAAGAATCTGGCCGCCCATTTTCATCATGTGGCGCCCGTGGGTGATAGTCAGGTTGTCGGCGTAGTGGAAGGTGGTGTTGGCGAAGAGCTGCATCACGCCGATGTTGGCGCTGCCAATACCGGCGATCCAGTTGAAGGCCGGGCCGCCGTTGGTGGCCGCTCCCAAAGCCAGAAGCCCGGTCCCGGCATTGTTGATCCCCACCGTCTGCGCGACGTTGCCCTGCCCTTTGTCGGAGCCGCCGTTATCCAGCATCACGTTGTTGACGCCCACGCGAAGCTCGTTGACGATGCTCGGGCGGAAGGTACGGGTCCAGTTGGCGACGCCGTTCTCGAACGGCGACGTGTTGAAGCTGTTATAGAACAGCGGGAAGGAGTTGACCGAGGGAGCGTCCTGGCGGCCCTTGGAGACGCGCACCGTGAAATAGTCCTTATTCTCCGGGCGCCAGTCCAGCTTCATGTCGCCCTGGTCGCTATAGAGCTGGCTCGCGGAGCTGTAATAGTAATTGGAGGTGGTGAAGCGGTTGTACTGCGGGGCCGGGTAGAGCGTGGTGCCGCCCATGAGCTTCACCGCGGCCGAATTGAGGAGGTTCTGGGGAATGACGTTGTTGGGGAACGGCGCGCGCAGGCCGGTGGTGGTGTCCAACGAATAGGGGTTGTAAAGCTGGATTACCTTGCCGCCGGTTTGGCTGGCATCGAGGAGCGCCGAGAAATCGCCGGTGCGCCACGCCATCGGCATCACCGTAGTGGCGGAGACGGACGGCGGCGTGGTGGCGCGCAGGCTCTGCTCGTCGAGGAAAATGAACAGCCTGTCCTTGAAAATCGGGCCCCCAATGACGCCGCCGAACTGGTTCCAACGCTGCGCGGACCTGGCCACGGGCACGCCCGGAGAGGGGCCGTTCCAGTTGTTGGCCCACGCGTTGGCGTTCAGCTTGTCGTTGCGGAAGGACTCGAACACGTCGCCGTGGTACTGGTTGGTTCCGGACTTGATCACCACGTTGATGATGCCGCCCTGGAAATTGCCGAATTCGGCCGAGGCGTTGTTGGTGATCAGCTTGAACTCTTCGATGGCGTCGGGATTGGGCTGATAGGAAACCAGGTTATCGGACGTGAAGTTGTTGTCCACGCCGTCCAGCATGAAGTTGTTGGATTCCTCGCGGTTGCCGTTGACATAGGGGCGCCCGCCGCCGGCGGAACGCTGGCCGCTGTTGAAGCTGGACGGATCGGGATTGGTGACGCCGGCGCTGAGCAGGGCCAGGGCGACCGGGTTGCGGCTGATGAGCGGCGTATGATCGATCTGGCTGGCGTCGATTGTGGCGCCCACCTGCGTGGTATCGGTCTGGAGCAGAGCGGCTTCGCCGGTCACCTGGATACTTTCGGTAAGGGCGCCGATCTCCAGAGTGACATCGATGCGCGCCCGCTGGTTGATTTCGAGCGTGAGAGCGGGGTTGATGTAGGCCTTAAAGCCTTTGGCTTCAATTGTTAACGAATATCTGCCGTTGGGAATGCGGGGAAAGGCGTAAATTCCATCCTCATTAGTCGAGGTGGGCCAATCGGTGCCTCGATTGATGTCCTTGGCACTTACGGAAGCCCCTACGATCGCACTACCGGTGGCATCGGTTACGCGGCCCGTGATTCCGGCGCTGGTCTCCTGCCCGATCAGCGGGATAGAGGCCAGTAGAGGAACCAGGCACAGAAATGACGCGAGACGTCTCATATTTCCTCCAGATGCAAATTAAGACCGGAAAACCTCGTATTGCGTGTTCATAAGATTATGCTATCCCAAATGACAGGATGTCAATAGGATTCGCGTGGGACAAGAACGTGCCGGTGGTGCCCTGTCCTGGCGCAGCCGATCCAGCGGGCAGACGGCCGCGTCCTGCTACCAACCCCAGACCCGGTTGTTGGCGATGAGCTTGAACTTCTCTATGGCGCCGGGATTCGGCCGGCAGGCAGCCAGGTCATCCGACGTTGAAGCTGGACGGATCGGGCGTAGCGGTTGGCAACACGCCGCTGGTCGGAATCGACCGAGAGCGTGACGGCGCCAGATCCAGCAAACTGCCATCCGCCGACCACGGCAGCGGGCTACGTCTGCGGCGTGCTGTCATGCCGCCCCCATCATTGCCGATCCAACGGACAGGTATTACAATACCAACAACGTGTACGTCAACGTGAACGGCACGCCGAGTCTGGTGGCATATAACAGCAGGATGAATCGCTGCACAGTTCATACTTTTCGGCACGGCAATTGCAGTTGTCGTTGCGGCTGGCCTGGTAAATACCGGTTGGGGGAGAGGCGCCTGTCGCGGGCGCCTCTCCCGTTTCTTTTGGGATAGGTCAACTAATAAGTATGTCAGCCATATCCAACCCGGCAGAGGCCGCCCATCCGGCGCCGCCTGCCCCCAGTCCGGCTGGATCGGGACGAGTCGTTTCTATCGATGCCCTGCGTGGCTTCGATATGTTCTGGTTGATGCGAGGCTACGGGGTCGCTATGTCCGCCGCGGCTCTCATCAGTCCGAGCTTCGGCGCGGCCGTTGCCGCCCAGATGGACCATTCCAAGTGGACGGGCTTCACGTTTTGGGATTTCATCGCCCCTTTGTTCCTATTCGTCGTGGGGCTGAGCATGCCCTATTCCATCAGCCGGCGGCTGGAACGGGGCGACAGCCGCCGCGACCTGTATCGCCACATCGTGCGCCGCACGGTGATTCTGATCCTGCTGGGTTGGTTGATGAGCGGCTGGCTCGGTTTGGAGTTCCCCCTGCGCATCACCGGGGTTCTGCCGCGTATCGCGCTTTCCTATGTCATCGCGGCACTGGTCGTGATGCGGTGCGGCATCCGCGGCCAGATCCTGTGGACCGCCGGCCTGCTGCTTGGCTACTGGGCGGCAATGGCATGGATTCCGGTGCCGGGATTCGGTGCGGGTGTCTACACGATGCAGGGAAATCTCTCCGGCTATCTGGACCGTCTGTTACTGCCCTCAGCCGTAAGATGGTGTTGCGCGGACTATGCCAGGTACGGCGACTTCATGGGTGTTCTCGGCACGTTCCCCTCAGCCGCCACGGTGATGCCGGGGGTCCTGTGCGGCCACCTGTTGCGCTCCTCCGTCCCGGCCGGCAAAAAGCTTCTGGTCTTTTGGGGCGGCGGCGCCGCGGCCGTGGGTCTGGGGCTGCTCTGGAGCACGGTGCACCCCATCGTCACCGCGCTGTGGACCAGTTCGTATGTGATGTATGCCACCGGTTGGAGCATGATGTTGTACGGCGTGTTTTATTGGACCATCGACGTGCGGGGCTACCGGAAATGGGCTTTTCCGTTCGTGGTGATCGGTATGAATGCCATCACCATTTATGTACTGCAGAGCCAGATTAAGTTCGTTGATTTCGCCAACATCGCGATGCGCGGCGTAATCAAGTATGCGGGCAGTTACGCCACTCTTCTTACGTTTGCGTCCACCTTGGCGGTCGAATGGTTGTTGCTGTACTGGCTCTATCGGAAGAAGATCTTCTGGAAAGTTTAGGTATGGTTATCAAAGGAGCCTCGATGCATCACTCTCTCGGACGCCGATCGTTTCCAGCGGTAATCGCCGTTCTGTCGCTTACGCCCCTGTTGGCCGGAGCCCTGTGGGGCGCCGATTTCAAGGCCGGATTCGGCCGGCGTCAGATCACTCCGCCCTTGCCCATCTTGATGGCGGGTTTCGATAACCGCACCAAGCCGGCCGAAACTGTCGCCAACGATCTGTGGACCAAGGCCGTGGCCGTCGAGGATTCCACCGGCCAGAAGCTGATCGTCATCACCGTGGACCTGGTGACCATACCCCAGCCGATGATCGACATGGTGGCCGCTCGTGTCACCCACCAGCACAGAATCGACCGATCGCACCTGGTGATCAATATGTCCCATACCCACTCGGGCCCCATGCTCGACTGGCCCGCGCACACGGACCGCGAAATGATGCAACGCATCGAGGCGTACCGGAATAAAGCGATCGACTCGATGGCGGAGGCGGCCGCCGCCGCTGTCGCGGATCTACAGCCCGCAGAGATCACCTATGCCACCGGCAAAGTTGGGTTTTCACATAACCGCCGGGAGCGCGCGCCCGATGGAGGCTGGGTTTTCGGCATGGACCCCAACGGACCCGTGGATCAGACTGTCCCCGTGCTGCGGGTATTCGGGCCGGGTGGCAAGCTGCGCGGAGTGTTGTTCGGGCTTTCCTGCCATCCGTCCGTGCTGACGTACGAGTTTTTCACGATCAGCGGGGACTATGCCGGAATTGCCCAAGCCGCCTGGGAGAAGGCGCATCCCGGCGCCACGGGCATGTTCATGCAACTCTGCGGCGGCGATCAGAATGCTTATCCGCGCCGTAAGGTGGAACTGGTGGAGAAGTACGGCAGCGAATTGGCCACGGAAGTGGCGCGCGTGACGGAAGGACCCATGAAGGCGGTGCACGGGCCGCTCAAGATCGCCATGCTCACCACCGAACTGCCCTTCGCGCCATTTTCCATGGAACAGTACGAGAAGCAGGCCAAGGACCCCGAGGCGCTGGTACGCACCCATGCCGAGCGCTTGCTGCGGCAATACGAATCCGGGCAGCCGCCTCTACCGGGGTTGCCCTATACGATGCAGGCCATCCAGTTCGGCAAGGACCTCACCCTGCTCACCATGAACGGCGAGGTGGTGGTCGATTACTGCCTGCGCGTGAAGAAGGAGTACGGCGCGGAAGGTATGATCGTGGCCGGCTATTCCAACGCCCGCCCCTGCTATATCCCGTCGCTGCGGGTCCTCAAAGAAGGAGGCTACGAGGCCCGCGATGCTATCCTCATGGGCTCGCTTCCGGGCCCTCTTGGCGACCGGGTGGAGGACATCATCTTCGCGGGCATCCGGGAGCTGATGCAGGCCGTGGGCAGGGCTCCACAGCGGTAGCGGCAATCCTCCGCCCGTGGTGCATCCGGCTAGAACTTGCCGTCGGCTACCTCGAAGTGTGTGGGTTTATTCAGGCTGGCGCCGCCAGTCTCCACCCAGTGAGCCACCATCTCCGCCAGGCCCAGAGCCGATACCGAAGGCGGCCCCATCAGCGCGTGGCTGGCAGACGCATCGCTCAGCAGAGCAGCCCGCCCCTCGGTTCCGGTGAAACGGCAGGGCTTGCCGAATCGCTGCGCGAAGAACCGTGCCGCCTCGCGCACCATGAGGGTCTCGGGCCCGGTGATATTGAGAATGCGCGGCGATGAGTCGCAGTGTTCCAGCGACCGCAATGCGTAAGAGTTGACATCGCGCTGCCAGATTACGTTGAAGGCGGGGACCGTGAGATCGACCGCCTCTCCCGCGAAGATCTTGCGTGCGATATCGACCAGGACGCCGTACCGCAGGTCGACAGCGTAGTTCAATCGGAAAAGGAGGCAGCGCAGGCCATGCTGCCGCGAGAAGTACTCGAAGACGCGTTCGCGGCCCAGGCAGGACTGGGCGTACTCGCCGACCGGCGCGGGCGGATCGCTTTCGCGCGAACCTCCGGCGGAGAGCTCGCGCAGGGGGTAGACGTTCCCTGTCGAGAACACGACGATGCGGCTTTGGATAAAGCGCTCGCCGACGATCACGGGCACCACGGTGTTCATGGCCCAGGTCAGCTCGGGGCTGGCGGTGGAACCGAACTTGCGCCCGGCGAGGTAGAGAACATTGGGGCAGAGCGGCAGGCGCGCGACGGCGGCGCGGTCCAGCAGATCGCACGCGATGGCCTCGACTTCGGGCTCCGCCACCGGGCGGCGCGAGACAGCGATCACGCGGCGGGGAGTGCCGGCAGCGTCCGACGCCCGTCGGCACAGACGCGCCAAAGATGGCCCCACCTTGCCGCCGGCGCCCAGGATCAGGATGTCACCCTCCAGGCGGCGGAGGAATACGACGTCGGCCTCGTTGGGACGGGAGAGCGTGTCTTCCAGTTCCGCGATGTTATGCAAGCATTGCCTCCTGGCGGGTTCGCCACCTGCCGCACTCGGGCGTCAGTCCCCAGTCGAGACGAACTGTTTGAGCCACCCCATGAGCTGGTGTGCTTTCTCCGGAGAGTCCGCCTCCACCACGAGCCGCAGCACGGGTTCAGTGCCGGAAAACCGCAGCAGCGCCCAGTTGTCGTTTTCCAGATACAGCTTGGTTCCGTCCATGTGCGAGATTCGGACAACCGGGTAAGCGCCGATGCGGGTCGACGGCGCGTCCCGCAGCTTACGCGGCACGGCAATACGCATCTCCGGCGTGGCCGGGAAGGTCTCTTCCAGGCCATATAGCCGGCCAGTCAGTTCGTAAACCGCCGTCCGCAACTGCGAGATCTTTTTACCTGTGCGGGCGCGCATTTCCACGACCAGGGCGGAAGCGAAGATCCCGTCCTTGCCCAGAATGTGGCCGCGAATCGTCAGCCCTCCGGAGGATTCGCCTCCCAGAAGAGCGTTGTGCTCCACCATGCTGGCGACGACATGCTTGAAGCCGACGGGGACCTCATAGCACTCCTCGCCCAGGCGGTGGGCCAGACGATCCAGCAGATGGCTGGTCGCCAGGTTTCTCACCACGCCGCCACGCTCGCCGCGGACCTCGTGCAGGTACCAGTAAAGCAGCAGCAGAACATCGTTGATGGAGATGTACTCGCCGAGCTCATCCACAATCGCAATGCGATCGGCGTCTCCGTCCATGGCCAGGCCGAGATCATAACCGCCGTCGCGCATGGTCGAGGTGAGCAGTCGCAGGGCTTCCGGGTTGGGCGCGGGCGACCGTCCGCCGAACAGCGGATTGTGGCGTTCATGGATGAAGGTCACCCGGCAGCGGGCTTCCGTCAGGACGGTACCCAGGGTGAGCTGGCCGACGCCATACATGGGGTCGACGATTACCTTCAGGCCGGCATTGCGGATGGTCTCGAGATCGATCAACGCCTCCACTGCGTCCACGTATTCGTTGGTGAAGTCGCCTCGCTGGACGATGCCCGAATCGAGTGCCATGTCCAATTCCAGTTTGATTACGTCGTGCGGAGTGAGCGCATTGGTCTCCGCTTCGATCTGTCGCGTCTCATCGTCCGGCAGGAGCGCCCCATCGCTGCGGAAGACCTTGAGGCCGTTCCACTCCGGCGGGTTGTGGCTGGCGGTAAAGACCAGGCCGTAGGCCGCCGCGCGGGCCGCCGTGGCATACGTGATGAGCGGAGTCGGAGCATCCTCGTCCAGCAGAACGGTCTGGATGTTGTTGCCGCCGAACACCTCGGCCGAGGCCTCCGCGGCCTGCCGGGAGAGGAAACGGCGGTCATAGCCGATGATGACGCCGCGTTCTTCCGTGCCCTGGCGGGTGATCTCGTTGGCCAGCGCCTGGCTCAACCGGCGCACGTTGTGCATGGTGAAGCCTTCACCGATGATGGCGCGCCAGCCGCCGGTTCCGAACGTGACCAGGTTCTCCTCCTCCCGCCGGCGCGGACGAAACAACCGTTTCTGCAAGACGAACTCCGCATGGGTCAGATCTTCGGCGCTGTTGATGCCCTGCACTTCGTCCGGATCGTAGATCCGGTAGCTTTCGACGCGCAGCCCGGCCCGGATCAGTTGGTGAACACAGTCGGTAAGACGGTAGTCGCCATCGCGGGGTGAAGGAGAAAGCCCTTCCAAGGCGGAGAAAATCACCGATGCATCCACCACGTAGGCCCCGACGTTGCATTCGCGGATCGCGCGGATCTCGGGCGATGCCTCGATATCTTCGATGATGTCTATGATCCGGCCGTCGGCACTCCGGATGATCCGGCCATACGGCAGCGGCCGGTCCAGCACCGCCGTAAGCAGGGTCAGGTGTGCTTTTTTCAGGGTGTGCCGATTGAGCAGGCCGCGAATCGAAGCGGGGCGAAACAGGGGTGTGTCCCCGTAAAGTATGAGCAGGTCGCCATCGAAATCCCGAAGAGCCTGTCTCGCCTGCAACACGGCATGCCCGGTGCCCAACTGGTTTTCCTCTATGACGTAGTGGTAGCCGGAGCCTAACAGGGAGCAAACATCTTCCCGCCGGTAGCCGACCACAACCGTGATGTCTTGAGGCGGCACCAATTCCAGCGCGTTGTGGAGCACGCACTCCAGAACGCTGCGATCTCCCAGGGGGCTCAGCATGATAGAGCGGCCGTCCGGGCCGAGGGCATCCTTGCCGGCGGCAAGAATCACCGCCTTGTGCCGGGAAGAACCTTCCACGTTGGGAAGCGGCGAGCGGTCGAGCCGTGCCATGGACATGTCATTTCCTTTCGGGATTCGCGAATCACCGCGAAAACGCAAACAATATCACGTTTCAACGTTCAGAAACAGAAACACCTTCCGATGGCTATGCGACCAGGCCGCGGCATCGATGCGCCACCGCCTCCGATGTGACAACATGGGGTGTCCCCGCCTTAAACTGACAGTGACGGGAGGTGGCGCTGTGCAAACCTTGTCGGTCGGATTCATCGGGCTCCGCCATTTGCACCCGCGCAGCTACATGCCTGTATTCGCGGCGGCCGAGGGCTTGGAGGTGGTCGCCGCCGCCGAATCCGACGGCGCGGTGCTGGACGTGTTCGCCCGCGAATTCCCAGTGCGCCCCTATCGCGACTGGCGCGTCATGCTGGAGACCGAGCGGTTGGACCTGGCGTTCCTGTTTCTGCCGCATCGCGAATGTCCCGAAGCCGCGATTGCCTGCGCCGGGCGCGGTGTCAACCTGCTGGTAGAGAAGCCCATGGCGGCCGATTCCGAAAGCCTCGCCGGCGCGATCCGCGCCGCGCACGCTGCCGGAGTTGTCCTGTCGTCGCCATATGTGTGGCGCTATCATCCCGTGGCGCGCGCCATGAAGCAGTACGTGGCTGACGGCGCACTGGGCCGGATCGTGGGTTGCGAGGGCCGTTGCGCCGCCGGGCGTCTCGACCGCTACATCGAAGGCCATGCGGAATGGATGCTCATCAAGAGCGCCAGCGGCGGCGGTCCCATGTGCAACCTCGGCGTTCACTGGATCGACCTGTATCGCTGGCTGCTGGCCGACGAAGTTGTCGAAGTCTTTGGCAAGAACGTCAAGGTCAACGAGCAATACGATATCGAAGACAATTCCTTCGCCGTGCTGACGTTTTCGCGCGGGACCGTGGTGGCGCTGAATATCAGTTACACCGTGCCGGATTCCTTTCCATCGGGCCGGGATTTGTACCTGGCGCTCCGCGGCACCGACGGAGTGCTTTCCTGGAGCCCGTCGTTCGAGGGCATCCACGAGAAACTTTTCGTCTGCAGCGATGCTCCCGGGTTCGCCTCCGCCGGCGGCAGGCAGATTGGCTTTGATTTGCCGTCACAGCCTGGCTATGCCGGCGCCTCCACGGTCCATTTCCTCGAGGACTTAGCCGGAGCGATTCGCGCCGGCACGGCGCCGGCGATCGCCGGCGAGGATGGGCTGCGGGCGCTCGAAGTGGTGGAAGCGATCTACCAATCCGCCGAAAGCGGCAGGGCGGTGCGGCCCGTCCGGCGCCTCTGACGAGGTCCTCGCGGCGTTCGACCATCTGTCCGGCTTCACGCGTAGCCCATCACCGGATAGCAGGTGAATGGCTGGTCCGCCACCTCCCAGTACGGCATGTACTCGTGCCTGTCGTCGCCAGCGATGGTGAAGTGCAGCGGCTGGCCGGGCTTGGGCTGGAGGAACCGTGGCAAGTCCGCCTCGGTGATGGGGATGCGCGCGCCGCCCTGTTCGTCCACCTCGCCGACCAGCGCCAGCAGGATGGGTCCGTACTCCAGCGCGAATCGCTCCTGGCCCACGGTTCTCTCCTGGCCGGTGTAGGCGGTCAGGCGGAAATCCATGGGCAGAGAGAAGGAGATTGTGTCGCCCTCTTTCCAGGTGCGGTCGAGCGCCGTATAACTCCCCGCGCTTCCCGTGGCCACGGTGGCGCCGTTCACCCGGATGGGCATGTGGCCGGCGGCCCAGGAAGGCACCCGCACGCGAATTCTGGCGCGCACGGGACGGGGCGTCGAGAGGTGCAGCTCCACCTCCGGCCGTAATGGGAACTCGGTGGCCATGGCCAACTGAACCATCTGCCCTCCGCAATGCCAGGCAATGCGGGACGCGGCGAAGAGATTCACGTACAATCCATCCGCGGCGATGGAGTAGATGAACTCCGGCATGGCGCCCAACAGCCGCGTGCCCTGGCCTTCGCAGCAGGTGTTGGTGCGGAACCCCGGGCGTCCCGCGCTCCCCGCCGGCGAGCTGCGGTCCTTGCGGCCCACCAGGTACGCGGTGTAGCGGATGCCTTCGGCACCCACCTGGTTGGCCAGGGCCACGTTGTAGATCGACTTCTCGATCTCGTTCACGTACTTCTCCTGCTCCGGATCGAGCAGGTGAAACCGCTGGCTGTAGAACGACCAGAAGGCGTTGCCGCAGAGCTCGCCGGTCTTGGCCCGCAGCCGGTAGGAACCCGGAGGGTAGATGCCGCTCTCGCAGATGGCGATGGTGCCGCCGACGTGCTCCCACTTGTCGTGATACAGGTCCCAGCCGCCCATCGCGGCATCCAGGTACCGCGGTTCGCCCGTGGCACGGTAAAGATCCATGTAGGCTTCCAGGTCGGTGATCAGGTAGCAGTGTGGGCGGTCGTAGGGATACTGCCAGATGGCCGCCTCCTCGCGCTTCGCCAACTGCGCCAGCCAGTAGTTCTCCTGGAAGTACCGCTGCACCACCTGCAAGTCCTCGGGCTTGCCGGCGGGCGTGAAATACATGCGGGTGTTGGCGATCATGCCCTGGACGCCCTGAATCGCGCCGCGCAACAGCCGCGGCAGGTACTCACAGCGATCGAACCAGTCGTAGTAGCCGCGCAGCAGGCGAAACGCCTCCTCGTTTCCCGCGTAGCCGGCTTCGATCAGGCCGTGGGTCAGCCAGGCCCGGGTGTAGGCACCCCGCTCGGAATAGAAAATCGTGTCCTCCGGGTAGGCCATGATATAACCGTTCGGCTGGCGGCATTCGGCGATTCCGGCGACCACCTGGTTGAGGCGGTCGCGCAGTTCGCGATGCTCCCTCCAGCGCAGCGAATTGCCGGCGCCCATGAGGAAGCGGCCGGCATTGGAACCGGCCAGATCGTCCTGCCAGAATCTCTCCCGTGGGGGCAGATCCAGCGGGCTGGGCTTGCCGGCGCGGTCGCGAAAGTCCTTCAGCAGCTCGGCCACGCTGAATGAGCTGAGCAGGTACCCGATGTTGTTGTCGAAAGCTGTCTGGAGCACACCGGCTTCGAGTCGCACGCCCCCGCGTGGAACCTGCACCCGGCCGGCAACCGGCTTCCAGCTCGCGGCGGGCGTGACATTGCCGGGATTGTCGGTGACGATGGTCTCGCCTTGCGGACGGGCCGGGCGGGTCAGCGGCGTCACGCCTCGTTCGCCTTGGCTGGAATCGGCGATAGGCCGCCCCACGGCGATGTCCTGTCCACCGGAAACCACGTCCATCTTCGCCAGCGAGAAGCGGTAGCTCGGCGGCCGAGCGGCGCCGGACCGGGGCGCCGGGGGAACGGCCCTGAGCTTGGTGGCCGTCACGCGCACGTACCGGCCCTGAACCCCGTGGGCGGCGAAAGTCTGGATACGGTCGATGGGATCGGCCAAGTCGGCGCTGGTGTGGTCGCCGACCGGCGTGGCCGCGGCAAACTGCGGATCGTCGGAGATGTCGATCCGGAAGCGAACCGGGAAGCCGATCCCGCGCGGCGGCGAAGGATTGAACTTCGGATAGAGCTTCACCGCGTCGATTTTCCGCGACGATCCCAGGTCCACCTGGACCCAGCGGACCTCGTTTTCGGCGGTGGCCACCGGCGCCTCGTATCCGTCTCCGACCGGCCAGGTCATCCTTTCCTCGCCGCCGCCGTCCGCGGGCTCCTGGGGCACACCCGCCCGGCCCGCCGCTCCGGCGAGGAGCACCGTACCGACAAACTCGCGCCTTCTCATCATCGGGAGACCTGCCAGCACGGCCGCGGGTTACCGCGCGGAACGCGGGTGCGGCTTGGTGCTCCCCTCTGTCATGCCCAGCGCCCAGCGGATGGCCTCGAAGTACATCTTCTGAATGTCGGGGTCGTCCCAGGATTCGTTGGTGTGGCCCAGCGTGGAATAGAATACCCGCCCCTTGCCGTACATCTTGGCGTAGGCCACGGCGAAATCGCGGTCGGCGCGGTGGATGCGGGGGTTGTTGTCGTAGTTCAGCTTGCTCTCGTCCAGCCGGAGCAGCACGTTGACGTTGTCGCGCGACCAGTTCTTGAGCTGGTAGATTTCGTCGCGCTTCACGAACGCCTTGGGGAAGTGGCGCACGGCGGGAAAGTCGGGGTCCTCGAGCACGATCGGCGCTTCGAAGGTGCTCCAAGGATGCTCGTCGAACCAGCCGCCGGTCAGCACGCCGTATTCCTCCCACTTGTAGTTGGCGTCGGCCGAGGCGTGTATACCCACGAAGCCGCGCCCGTCTTCACGGACGAAGCTGAGCAAGTCGGCCTTCTGCTGGTCGTCGAGGTCCATCTCGCCGCTGGGGCTGGCGAAGACCACGGCGTCGAAATCGGGCAGCGTTTTGGCGTTGTTCGCCAGTTTCTTCTTGGTGAGCAGTTCGGTGTCGGTGCGCAGGTAGGCCTCCCACAGCGCCGTGTCATGGCCCCATTTCCAGATGCTCGCCATGGCGGCGGGCACGGAATCGTGCTGGTATCCCTTGCTCTGGCCGACGACCAGAATGCGCTTTTTGGCCCGCGCGGCAGGCGCTGCCGGGCGGGGCGCTGCCGCCGGCTGGGTCTGGGCGAGTCCGAAAGTAAGCAGGCTGCTCGCACAGGCGGCGAGCAAGGCCGGACGAACGAAGCACATCATAGCAGCTAAGATCTCCTCCGGACCGATTGTAGTTCACTTCGCGGGCGAGTGCCAGACTTCGGCTTGACGGTGGCAATGGGCTGCAATAAGGTGGGTCTATGCGACGTCGGCGGTTTCTCCGGTTTGCCTGCCTTGCTGCGGCCGGCAGGTGAAGAGGTCGGATAGGAAAGGGGGTCCCTGATGAATCGGAGAGACTTTTTGGCGGCCACGGTGGTGGCCGCCGCCAGCGCCGGCGCGGCTCCCGCGATGAATCTTGTTCGAACGGTCAAGGCATCTACACAATGAGAAGCCTCTTGGTCGCAATTGTCCTCACGGTCCTAGTTCCCCCGGCCAATACCGCGCCGCGGGATGACAACTTCCTTCCGGTATCCGTTTGGTACGGCGGCGGGAAGACACGCGCCCCCATGCTGGAGCCGGTCACGGCCGCATCGCGCACGATCTGGCGCAAGGACCTGGTGCAGATTCGCTCGCTGGGCTTTAACTCGGTGCGGACATGGGTGGAATGGACGGCTGGGGAGCCGCGGCAGGGCGAATATCACCTCGAACAGCTCGACCTGATGCTGCAACTCGCTGGAGAAGCCGGGCTCAAGGTCATCGTCCAGACCTACGTCGATTCGGCGCCCGATTGGGTAGGCGTGAAGTATCCCGATGGGCATTTCGTGGCGCAGAACGGCCAGGCCATCCCGTCGCAAGCCGCACCCGGTTTCTGTTTCGATCATCCCGGCGTGCGCCAGGCAACGCTCGCCTTCCTGAAAGAGGTCGCGCGGCATGCGGCGAAAAGCCCGGCGTTTTACGGCTGGGATTTGTGGAGCGAGCCTCACATTGTCAATTGGGCCGAAATCAACTACATTCCCAACGCATCGTTCTGCTATTGCCCTTACTCGATGGCGCGCTTCCGCCAGTGGCTGCGGGCGAAGTACGGCGGCATTGCGGAGTTGAATAAGGCCTGGTACCGGCAATTTCAAGATTGGAAGGAGGTCGAGCCTCCACGCTTCGACACGATTCTCTCCTATACCGATTACATGGATTGGCGGGTCTTCATCACGCAAAAAATCGCCGCGGACCTTGCCAGCCGCACGCAGGCGGTGCGCGAGATTGTTCCCGATCGCGTGATCACCAGCCATGCTGCGGGGCCCAGCGCGTTGGGCAGCTTCGCCGGCGGCGACGGCAACCCCGACGACTACCTGATGTACAAGGCGGTGGACTACTACGGCACCAGCCTCTATCCGAAGCACTCGCTGCCGCCGCACCTGTCTCCGGAACGGATCATGATGGCGGTGGACCTGACCCGCTCAGCCGGCGGCAATCGCGGTTTTTACATCGGAGAGTTACAGGGCGGCTTCGGGGTCCGGGGCGATGTCGTCAGTCAGGAAATCACGCCGCTCGACCTGGTACGGTACATGTGGACGGCGGTGTCGCGCGGCGCACGCGGCATCAACATCTATGCCTTTTACCCGATGAATTCCGGCTACGAGTCGGGCGGCTATGGACTGATCGATTTGGACGGCACGCTGACGGAGCGCAGCAAGGCCGCGGGTGAGTCGGCGAAGCAGATCGCCGCGAACTCCGATTTGCTGCTGCGCGCTCATCCCCAACCGGCCGAGGTGGCCATCGTGGTAAATCAGCTCACCAATCTGATCGGCGGAGCGGGGCACCTGTACAATCGCGGCGCGCTTTCGCGATCGCTTTCCGGGTACTACCGGATGTTTGCCGAGCGCAATATCCCGGTCGACTTCATCAATGCCGTGGAACTCACGCCGGCGCAGTTGAAAAGCTACAAGCTGGTTGTCCTTCCCTATCCGATCCTGATGCTCTCCAGCGAAGCGGGCGCGCTGGAAGAATACGTGCGCGAGGGCGGCCACTTGTTCGCCGAGGCGCGCGCCGGATGGGTGGATGAGCGTGGCTACGCGCAGGACACCATTCCCGGATTCGGTTGGGAGCGCATGTTGGGCGTCCGCGAACAATCCACCACCCCCAAGCCCGATCTGCGAATCCACTGGGGTGGCGTGGAGATCGCCGGCGCGGTTCTCGAAGAGCGCTTCACGGTGCTGGATCCGGCAGTCAAGCCGCTGGCCTATTTCGACGATGGTTCTCCCGCCGCATATGAGCACAACTACGGCCGCGGAAGCGCCATCATTGTGGGTTCCTTCCCTGGACAGGCCAACGAGACGCCGGAAGCCATGGCGCGCCAGCGCGCCAATATCGTCGTCGGCAACCTCCCGGGGGATCGCGCCGCCAACGGAAGGCACCCGCTCGGCGCCTTTCTGGCGGAATGGGCTGGCTTATCTCTGCCGGACCTCAAGACCTCCGCGCCCATCGATCTCCAGCAACTGATAGCGCCATCCGGCCGGATGGTCTTTCTGGTGAACTGGGGAGCGCAGCCTGCGAAGCTGGAGCTCACGTTGCCGCTCGGCAGGCCGCCGAAGCAGGTTCGCGAGATTACCCGCGGCCAGGCTTTTGCCGTCGGCGACCCGCTCCGGATCCAAGCCGAAGTGCCCCCTCAGGGCGTGCTCGTCTACAGCATCCACTATTGATCGGGGTGATCGACAAATCAGCGAGTGGCGGACAGCGTCGCCGCCCTGGTCCGGCGCGGTCTTCAACGAGCGACTGCGCGCCGGTGAGGAAGTTTCGGCGGGTGAAACCAGTGGAGTCCATGGACCCAACCGGCACTGCCACGGGCTGGAGGCTGAAAACACCCGAAACCAGATGAAAACAAAGCGGCTTGATTTCGGCGCCGGCCTCCCGGGCGTTTTGCGCTTCAAACCACCCTGAGCCGTGACGAAAGACCTTGCGAAAACGGAAGCAATATCGCTACCCTTTGACATCGGGAAGATCAACGCCAAGCGTACGAGGTGAGGGCCGTGCAAGCGAATGCCGCTAATCCGGTAATGGGAATTCTGATCTTCATGCTGGGCGGTCTGGCCGGGGCCGTGTTCTATCTGCCCTTCAAGAAGGTCAAGAACTGGGCATGGGAGAGCTACTGGCTGGTCTACGCGGTATTTGGCCTGCTGCTGGTGCCTTGGATTCTGGCGCTGGCGACTTCCCCGAATGTATGGCCGGTCCTCAGGGCCGCGCCCGGCGATGAGATGATCTACTGCCTGATGTGCGGCGCCATCTGGGGTTTCGGCGGGCTGACATGGGGATTGATGATCCGCTACCTCGG
>PLMF01000335.1 GCA_003142355.1 Bryobacterales bacterium | reverse complement strand
GCCGCCACGTGATGCTCGAAGCCGCGCTCGCAGATGAAGCGCAGCAACTCTTGCAGCCTGGGGATGTGCACCACGCCGGCGCCGCCAAAGGTTTCGAGTGGATCGTCGGTGAACTCGCCTTCNNTTTGAAGAAGTGCTTGGGGAGATTGCTGCAATGGAAGCAGACCGCTTTGTCGGGGTCTTCGCCGTAATTGTTGTTCCAGTCGAGCAGGGCGCTGGGCGTTCCCGAGGCCAGCCGCAGGGCGTGCATGCCGATCACGCCGCAGACATCCACCTCGCAGGCGCTGGACATCAGGTTCTCGCTCATCATGCTCATCACCGTGCAGGGCACCACGCCGAAGAACTCTTCGATCGAAGTCCAGCACTGCACGGCGCTGATGGCCACTTGGGTCTGGGCCATCCACTCATCCACCACCGCGCCCAGCTTGGCCATCTTCATGAGCGGTTCGGCCGGCACGCCGTCGGTCGGCACATAGCGCCGGATGGCCTCCAGTTTGGCGACCGCCGCGGGGTCGTGGTCGCTCATGCGCGCGATGCGGCCCAGGATTTCGGACAGGTCGATGGGCTCGACCGAGATGCCCGCCGCCTCGAGGATCTTCTCGCTGTAGCGGACGGTGTTGAAAGCCGCGGGCCGGGCGCCGATGGCGCCGATGCGCAACCGCCGCAGCCCCCGCACCACGCGGCATACGGCCGCGAACCAGTCCAGGTCGCGGCGGAACAGGTCGGAATCCGGGGCTTCGGTGTGGCGCGTCGTGAGCGAGTAGGGAATCCCGTACTGGGTCAGGTTGTTGCACGCCGACATCTTGCCGCAGAAGCTGTCCCGGCGGTCCTCAATGGTCATGCGGCCGGGCGTATCGGGGGTGGCCTGCACCAGCACCGGCACGTTCAGATCGGCCATGCGCAAGGCGTCGACGATGCCACGCTCCTCGCCGAAATTGGGCAGCGTGACGATGATGCCGTCGATCGACTCGCGATGTTTCTTGAACAGGTCCGCGCAACACGCCGATTCCGCGCGCGTCTCCACGGCTCCGAACTTGGTCTCTTCCGGACCGGGCGCCACCGCTTGGTATCCGGCCTTCTCGATGGCCGCAAGCATTTCCGCGCGCCCGCTCTGGGCGAGATGGTCGGGGAAGAATCCCCGATTTCCGACGATCATACCGAAGGTCATCATTTCTTCCTCCCTGGATTAAACCGCAGCGAATAAGTCACGCCCAGCGCAATCAGCAGGGCGCCCCACCAGATTCCGGCGTGCAGGCCGGACAGCACCACGGGGTGCGCCGCCGGATTCCACAGATCGTATATGCCGGCGCCCAGAATTAAGACTCCGTAAATCAGGAGCAGGACGCCGATGAAAAACCAGATGGAAATCATGCCAACGCGATGCATTGTGTACCTACCAGAAAATGACCTGCAACACCACGAACACGCCCGCGATCACCCCCGCCCAGAAAATGGGCCGCTGGTACAACCGAAGGTGGCCTTCCGAAGGCAGTTCCGTGCAACCGTACACCAGGCCGGCCAACTCCGACTCTGGCTTGGGCCGCGTGACCATGCTCACCACCACCGTCACCACCACGCAGATGATCCAGGCCCACAGCGCGCGGAACATGTTCTCGGCCATGGGCTTGGCCTGCGACGAAAGGGCGATGTAGCGCAGCGCCGTGGGGTCCAGGTACACCCACAGCCACATGCCGAGGGAAGAGAAGGTGCCCATGAGCAGGCCCCAGAAACCGCCCTGTGGCGTGGCGCGCTTCCACAGCATGCCCAGAATCACCGTGCCGAACAGCGGCGCGATAAAGAAGCTGAAAAGCTGCTGCACGTAGTCCATGATGCTTCTGAATTGCATCACAAAGTAGGCCGTGCCGATGCTGACCAGCACGCCCAGGATGGTGCACCAGCGTCCCATGCTGACGTAGTGCGCGTCGGGGGCCTGCTTGCGGAACAGGGCGCGGTAGATGTCGTAGGTCCACACCGTGGCGAAGGCGCTGACGTTGCCGGCCATGCCGGACATGAAGCCCGCGATCAGCGCGGTGATGCCCAGGCCGAGCAGGCCCGGACCGAGGTAGCGCGCCATCATGAGGGGCAGCACTTCGTTGTAGCTGTGGCCGCCGGTGGCGATGGCCTGGCTCTCGCCCGTCAGGAATCCGGGCGGCAGCAGCGCCAGCCCCAGCAGGCCGGGCAGAATCACGATGAACGGCACCGCCATCTTGAACGCGGAGCCGATGATGGGCGCCAACTTGGCCGCGCGGAGGTCCTTGGCGGCGATCACGCGCTGCACCACCAGAAAGTCCGTGGTCCAGTATCCGAAGGAGATAACCCACCCCAATCCGAAGACGATGCCGACCCAGTGGATGCCCATGGGGTTGTCGCTGAAAGAACCCATGGTGCGCCACAGGTGGGTGAAGTCCTGAGCCGGGAAATTGTGATGGATGCGGGCCACCATTCCGCTCCAGCCGCCGGCTTCGACCAGTCCGATGATGGAAATCAGCAGCGCGCCCAACCAGATGAGGACGAACTGGAGTACCTCGTTAAAGATCGCCGAGAGCAGCCCGCCCAAGCCCACGTATAGCGCCACGGTGATGGAAGAGACCCAGATGCTGAAGTTGATGTCCCAACCGAGCACCACCTTCAAGACCAGCGCCATGGAATACATGTTGATGCCGCTCATCAGCACGGTCATGAAGCCGAAGGAGATGGCCGAGAAGGCGCGCGCCGGCTCGCCGTAGCGCAGCTTGAGATAGCCGGGCACGGAGTGTGTCTTGGAGATGTAGTAGAAGGGGATCATCACGATCCCCAGGAAGAGCATGGCGGGGATGGCGCCGATCCAATACCAGTGTGTGGCGAGGATGCCGTACTGGTAGGCGGACGCCGCCCAGCCCATCAGCTCCAGCGAGCCCAGGTTGGCGGCGAGAAAACTCAGGCCCGCCACCCAGGCCGTCATCTCGCGGCCGGCCAGGAAGAAATCCTCGCCCGTCTTGGTGTAACGCTTCAGATAGAAGCCGATTCCGATGACGGCGAAGAAGTACACGACGATGATCGCGATGTCCACGCCCGACAGCGAGACCAAGCGCGAGGGAGCACTCTGCAGCAAGAGAGAAGGAAAGAACTGTGCTGAAATCGCTTGCACTTGCCCATCGTATGGGACCTCGTTATCGATGTCAAGCGATGGTGGGGCATGCTTTAGCTTGCCCAGACGCGGCCGCCGGCCCGGTGGAATCGCGCAGTACGAACTCCGGGTCGATCACGATGTCGTGCTCGATGGTGGCGGGCTGGTCCGGCTTCGGAATCAGGGAGTCGCAGATGATCCTCCCGATGCGCTCGCGCGGAATATGCACGGTGGTCAGAGCCGGATAGCAGAACTCGGAAAGCTTGACGTTGTCGAACCCGGTCACCGAAACGTCCCGCGGCACGCGGATGCCGCGCTCGCGCATTTCGCGCAATGCTCCCACGGCCATGACGTCGTTCACGCAGATGATCGCGGTGGGCGCGAAACCCGAGGCCAGCAGCGCGCGCGTGGCCTGCCGGCCGCCCTCGAGCGTGTCGGCGTCGGCGGCGGTCCGCACTTCGATTTCGGGAATCCGGGCCACCGCATCCAGCACCGTCTTCATGCGCTCGTTGAGCGGCCCCAGCAGGGCGTGGTGTCCCACGAAACCCAGGCGCCGGTGGCCCAGGCTGTGCAGGTAATCGATCACCTTCTCGATGCCGCGGCGGTAGTT
>PLMF01000387.1 GCA_003142355.1 Bryobacterales bacterium | reverse complement strand
TCGGACATTCACGTCATGCTGCATGTCAGCCGTCACGAGGGGCTTGCCATCGCCGTATCGGAAGCGAAATACGTGGCCCACATCGCCCGGCGCACGGTTCTCAGCGACGACGCCCTGAGCGTGCTGGTGCCCATCCTGGAAGAGATTGGGGGTTGGGACGCCGCCCAGATTCGCGCGCTGTTCGAGGCGCATGGCTTCGCGGTGCAGGAGTGGAACAAGGTGCGCACGGATTCGGTCACCATTCGCGAGACGGGCGCCGCCGCCGAGGCTGCCGCGATATCGCCGTAACGCTGCCTCACCTTGCTATAATCCGTTCAGTTTCTCCGAAAGGTAGTCTCTATGCGCTCGAAATCTCTGCTTGCCCTCCCCGCCATTGCTCTGACACTGGCGGCTTACGCTTTTTCCCAGACCCTGCCCCAGGGTGTCCAGAAGAAGTCTTCCATGGGAGGCATCACCGAATACGCTTTCCCCAACGGCTTGCGGGTGCTGCTCTATCCCGACCAGGCCAATCCCAAGGTCACCGTCAACGTGACCTACCTGGTGGGCTCCCGTCACGAAGGCTACGGCGAGACCGGCATGGCGCACCTGCTGGAGCACATGGATTTCATCCAAACCACCAACGGCCGGCAGATCAAGAGCGAGATTGTCAACCACGGCGCGGCCTGGAACGGCACCACCTCTCTCGACCGCACCAACTATTTCGAAACCGTCACCGCCACCGACGACAACCTGAAGTGGGCGCTGGGTCTCGAGGCCGACCGCATGACCAAGGTCAAGTTCACCAGGCAGATTCTCGACACCGAAATGACCGTGGTCCGCAATGAGTTCGAGCGCGGCGAGAACAGCCCGCAGAGCATCCTGCGCGAGCGCGTCGAGGCTACCGCCTATCTCTGGCACAATTACGGCAAATCCACCATCGGCTCCAAAGACGACATCGAGAGGGTGCCGGTCGCTCGCCTCGAAGCCTTCTATCGCAAGTTCTACCAGCCGGACAACGCCGTGCTGGTCGTCACCGGCCGGCTCGATGAATCCAAGACGCTGGGCTTCGTCGCCGATACTCTGGGCAGGATTCCGCGCCCCACCCGCAAGCTGGAGCAAACCTACACGGTGGAGCCGCCCCAGGATGGCGAGCGCTTTGTCGAGCTGCGCCGCGTGGGCGAGGGGCAGGAAGTGATCGTGGCCTACCACGGCCCGGCCACCGGCCACGCCGACTCGGCCGCGCTCCAGGTTCTGGCCGGCGTGATGAGCGGTGCCGGCCGCGGCGGACGCGGCGGGCGTGGTGGTGGCGGCGGCCAGGGGCGCCTCTACAAGGCGCTGGTTGAAACCAAGAAGGCCGAATCGGCCGGCATGTCCGCGGCCCTGTTGCACGATCCCGGACTGATCTACCTCACAGCCACCTTGAACAAAGACCAATCTCTCGATGAAGCCCGCAGGACCTTGATCCAGACCGTCGAAGCCGTGGCCGCCGATCCCCCCACTCGGGAAGAGGTGGAGCGCGCCAGGACCGGCCTTCTCCGCAACCTCGAGGACAACCTCTCCGACCCGCAATCCATCGCCACCGGCGCTCTCAACACCGCCATCTCGCAAGGCGACTGGCGGCTGATGTTCTTGCAGCACGACCGCCTCAAGGACGTGCAGGCGGCCGATCTCGTGCGCGTCGCCAAGGCGTACTTCAAGCCCTCCAACCGTACCGTCGGCTACTACATTCCCGACGCGGCCCCCGATCGCACCGTGGTTCCCGAAACGCCCGACCTCGAAGCGCTGCTGAAAGACTACAAGAGCAGCGTCGTCATCAGCCGCGGCGAGTCTTTCGACCCCACGCCCGCCAACATCGAAAGCCGTCTGGTCCGGAGCAAGCTCTCCAATGGTATGAAGCTGGTGGTGCTGCCGAAGAAGACCGCCAACGACATGGTCGCCGCCGTCATCGAGCTGCGCTTTGGCGACGGGACCACGCTCGTCGGCAGGAACGCCGCGGCGCAGTTCGCCGGCAGCCTCATCAACAGCGGCACCCGGAGCAAGACGCGGCAGCAGCTCGCCGACGAGATGCAGAAGCTGAATGCCCGCATCGTGGTTTCGGGCGGCGGTGGCGGTGGTTTCGGCGGACGCGGCGGCGGCGGACGCGGCGGATTCGGGGGCGGCGGCGGAGTCTTCAGCGCCAGCGCCAGCATCTCGGCCCCGGCAAGCAACTTCGTGGCCGCGTTGCGCCTGGCCGCGGAAATGTTGCAGGAGCCGGCTTACCCCGCGGACGAATTCGACCGCGTCCTGTCGCAGCGCATCAAAGCCCTCGAGGCCCCTCCCACCGAGCCCACCGAGCTTGCCACCGAGACGCTGACGCGCCATCTGAGCCCCTGGGTGAAAGGCGACGCGCTGTACAACGCCACGCGCCCAGAGCAGCTCGCCGAGATGAAAAAAGTCGCGCTCGACGATGTCAAGCGGTTCCACGACCAGTTTTACGGCGCCAACTACGGCGTCTTTGCCGTGGTCGGACCGGTGGATCAGGCCACCGTTCAGAAAGCCGCCGCGGAGCTGCTCGGCAACTGGAACACCTCGATGGCCTACAAGCCCATGGCCGCCGGTTACAAGCAGGTGGCGCCCATCAACCAGAAGATCGAGACGCCCGACAAGGCCAACGCCCAGTTTGAGGCCGGCGTGCGCTTCCAACTGTCGGAAGACGATCCCGATTATCCGGCCATGCTGCTGGCCGGCTACATGTTCGGCGGCCCCATCACCTCCCGGGTCTCCGACCGCATCCGCAATCGCGAAGGTTTGAGCTACGGCGCCAACGCCCGCGTGACCATCCCGGCCGAGGGCGATTCCGCGCTGCTCTCCGGCACCGTGAGCCTCAACCCCGTGAACGGTCCCAAGGTCGAAGCCAGCTTCAAGGACGAATTAGCCAGGACGCTGCGCGACGGCTTCACCGCCGCCGAAGTGGCCGAAGCCAAGAAGGCCTACCTGGAGTCGCGCATGGTCTCGCGTTCGCAGGACGCCGCTTTGCCGGCGCTGCTGGCCTCGCAGGAACAATACGGCCGCACCATGAAGTGGGACGAGCAAGTGGAAGCCAGGATCCGGTCGCTCACCCCCGGCGAGATCAACGCCGCGTTCCGCAAGCACGTGGACCCGGCCGCCCTTTCGATCGTGAAAGCCGGCGACTTCAAAGCCGCGGGCGCATACCAGTAAATGCCGGCCAAGCGGCTCTTGAGAGACAAAGACAAGAAATTCCGGCTGCTGTTCGAGGAACACCCGCAGCCCATGTGGATCTTCGACCTCGAGAGCCAAAAGATACTGGAGGCGAACCCCGCGGCGGCGGCGCTGTATGGCTATTCCCGCGACCAATTTCGCGCCATGCCCCTGGCCGATATTCAGGCTCCCGCGCACCCGGCGGCCAGCGCCTGGCGCCACCGGACCGCCAGTGGCCGCATGATCGACGTCGAGCTCGCGGTGCATGAAATCCAGTACGGCGGGCGCCAGGCGGAGATGGTGGCCCTGATGGATATCACCGGCCGCCGGCATCTCGAAGACCAGC
>PLMF01000432.1 GCA_003142355.1 Bryobacterales bacterium | reverse complement strand
ACCGACTTCGACACGGACAACACCTACAAGCTGTCGCCGCAGAGGCTGGTCTGGAACATTCAGAAGCTCGGGCTGCTGGGCGAGATCGATCACTACTGCGGCGTCTTCTGGTGGAAGCAGTCGGTGGCGTCCAATCCCGCGTACCCCACATGCACGGTCACGTTCTCCGGCAATTGGAACGACCAGGACGTCGTCTGGTTGCACATCGGCGCCTCGGCTATCGGCAAGACGGTGTTCGGNNGCGAGCGGGTGGCAGTATCACGTCTACACGGAACTGCCCGCGTCCAATACCGGCAGCGGCCACGCCGCGGTGACCGGCGACATGCAAGGTGGTACGTATGGCGTGAAGTGGGTCATCGATTCAACCCAGACTCCGGTGCTCAACCGGGCCTTCCGCGATTGGAACACGGATTTCTTCAGCCTGCTCAAGTCGAACGGCATGAGCGCCGTCTGCTCGTTCTCCCAGGAACTGGTTCAGCCGCCGGACAATCCAGCCGGTGGCGCCGTGTGGGTTCAACGCTTCCCCGACGGCATGGCGGTGGAGACAGCCACGGGATTCGGCACGCTGAACAGTTCGCAGATCGCTTTCAGTTCCGGGCCGCAGGCTTACATGGGGCAGGCCTACGCAGCGATGGCGGCCCTGATGCTCGCGGCAGGATTGACGCCCAAACTCCAGTTCGGCGAAATCCTCTGGTGGTTCCTGGCGAACGCGTCCGGGATGGCGTTTCACGATGCGGACACGCAGGCCGCCGCACAGTCGGCACTCGGCCGCGCGCTGGCGACCTTCCACACGCCGAACGACGATCCCTCGCTCAACAGCTACGCCGACGCAAACTTTCTGCGGACGCGCCTGTACAACTACGTGGCCGCCATCCAGAGCTACGTTCTCTCGCAGTGCCCGTCCGCCGTGTTCGAGCTGTTGTGGCCGATGGACGTGAACGACCCGGACAACTGCAAGCTGCTGCGGTACATCAACCTCCCGTCGCAATGGACCACGCGCGCGGGCTCCGGTTTTGACACGTTCCTGATCGAGGGCTACCAATATCCGGGAATCAACCACAACCTCGACCAGACCAGCCGGTGCGCCGCGTACCCGTGGAGGGAACTCGCCTGGGACCAAGTCCACTGCCGCTACCTGATGGGCCTCTATTACGGCACCTGGCCGTGGCTGCGGGAGTTCGTGAACGTCAACCGCCTCGGCCTTCCGGCCATCAAGATTTGGGCTTACGACCACGTCTGCCTGTTCGGGTGGCCCGTGCCGATGCCCACGACCGACGACCGCTCCTTCATCTACTGAACGCTTATGGAAAACCTTGAAACCCGCCTCAACGAGGTGGCGCGAATCGCCGTGCGGCCCGGAACGAACTACCGCCAGAGACAGGCAAAGGCCCCAGGTGGTCACGATCAATGCGAAAACGACGGCGGCGTAAGACGCGAGAGTTCTGATTGACCGCAAGCTCACACAGGACGAAACAGAAGAAGATCGAGGCTAAAGGTCACTTGCGAACCTTGCGCTGGCTGCGTTCGGCTTGGTCGATAGACCGAAAGCATGATGTCGTTCATGGCCCCGGCATCGAGGTGCGCTACCGTGATGACTCTGTGTCTTCTGCCAAGGGTGAACTCGCGTGCAAACTCATCGACGGTCCGTGAGACGCGGTCGTGCCTCGTACGGCGCATTTCAATAAGATCATCGGGGCCAGAAACACCGACGAGCAGCCGGCCATCGTCCCGAAGTACGCGCCGGAACTCCTTCGAATTCATGCGACCCGTGATCGATAACAGCAGGGAGAAGCGCGCGTTTGCGTAAGGTATGGATCGGTCTGCATTGGCCACAACCCACTCGCATTCGGGGTAGCGCCTGCTAGCAGCATCTACGGCTGCAATCGAGATGTCAACACCGTGGGCATCAAACCCGGTCTGACGACCGAGATTGGCGAGGTAGAAGCCGTCCCCACAGCCGACGTCAAGAACTACGTCGCCCCTCGTGGTAGGTGCGAACTCTGCGATTGCACGTAACAGTGGCGCGGTCACACCTCGGTCATGTAGTCGGCGGCGAGCAGCGACAACAGTTGCCGCGTCGCCGGGGTGCTTTGAGCGACGGTCTTGTGGCTGCAGAAGATTGATGTACCCGCTCCGTGCGATGTCGAAGGAGTGTCCTCGCTCACAGAGCAGCCGCCGCCCCTCGCGCACCAACGGCATTCGACAACCGCGGACAGAGCAGAGGAGCATTTGTCGAGTGTAACGGAAGACGCGTTGCCCGTGCTGGGGGGCCCGTGCTGAACCGTGCTAAACTACGTTTCTGTACAACCACTTACGTCTTGTTTTGCAAACAAGTTCTATTCGGTTGAGCGTGTGATTGGGAGATTTTCGGGTCGGGCGGTGCTTCGTGCCGTTCACCGAAGCGCTTTCTGGTTATCAAATGGCGTTACGTCATCATCGGCAACATCGAGGTGTTCAAGCAGCCGCGCCACATTCGCGGTCTGAGAACTCCAGGTTGGAACGAATTTTCGGGAAGCATTCGGTCCGCGCGGTATTGCGGACGCGTCCGAAAGCTGTTCGGAAGGTGGTTGTGCTCCCCGGGAAGGATGCCGTCATAAACGAGATCACCGAGCTGTCCGTCGCCGCTGGCATTACTCCGATAGTCCTCCCGATGGACGAGTTCCTGCACCTCGCGCGCTTCACCAGCGAAGAGCGGCAGTTCCGCCATCAGGGCGTCTTTGCTGTTGCCGAAGCTCGGACAGTCTACACAGAACAGGACCTCGACAGTCTTGCGGACGCTCGAATTGTGCTGGCGCTTGACCAAGTGTCGAATCCGCAGAATCTGGCGGCCATATTGCGTAACGCCGCTTTCTTCGGGGCAGACGCGGTCCTGTTGCTCAAGAATCGTTCCGCCGATGTTACGACGAGTGTAGTACGCGTGGCTTCTGGCGGTGCGGAGTACGTGCGGATCTTCAAAGTCACAAACCTTGCCCGAAGTTTGGATACTCTAAAGGATCTGGGGTTTTCGGTTTACGGACTGGATGAGCGAGGCGAGCAGACAATCAATGAGGTCGAGTTCGGCGAAAAGAATGTGCTCGTTCTTGGGGCAGAAGGCGAAGGACTTCGGCAGCGAACAAAGAAGTTCTCGGATGTGTTGGTGAGAATCCCGGCTGGGCGCGAGGGGGTCGAAAGCGTGAACGTGGCAGTAGCTGCAGCAATCGCCCTTGCACGTCTTCCAAATCCTGGCAAACGTTAGGCGTTCGCGTATTCGGAACAGAGTTGCTCAATTCCGGAACGCCACGCTGTCCTTTGGCAGCGACGTAGAAGTATCTTACGGGGCCACTATGGAGAGCGCGAGAAAGCGTTACTTGTTCATTAGAATTCTGGAGGCGTGTGACGCCGGCTGCTTCATGTGTGGCTATGCGATGTCGCGCGATACCTACCGTTTCAGCCTTCGGGAATTTCACGATCTGTTGCCAAAAGCGCGACAAGCAGCGCTTGAATTCGTCCGCTTTACTGGTGGCGAGCCTCTGCTTCACAAAGATGTCGTCGCCCTCGTTCGTGCCGGATCCGATGCTGGCATGAAGATGTCGATCATCACGAATGGCAGCCTCCTGCCCAGGAGGATTGAAGAGTTGTCTGCTGCCGGCTTGGCCCAAGTCATCGTAAGTATTGACGGCGCATCGGCTGCAACCCATGATTTCTATCGCAAGGCGCCTGGTTTGTTCGAAAAGTGCGTGGTTGGCCTTAAGCTGGCGCGACAGTACGGCGTACTCACCCGCGTAAATACCGTTGTCGGACCGCATAACTACAGAGAAATGCCTCTGCTGCAAAGCGAACTCACCGCTCTCGAAGTTCAACAATGGGAACTGTCAGCCATCAAGCTTGAACGTGCCATTGAGTACTCGGACCCGGATCATGTCCGCACTGTCTGCGAACCAATCTATCATGCTGATCCTGGGGTCGCGATTGTGCCAATGGGAAAGCGCTTCTATGGGGAAACGGGGCAGGAGCGCAGTTCGTTCTTTGGGTTCGGGATCACACCGCGGCCCACTCCCCCGCGATGTAACCTCGTCGGGGACGTAATATACCTCGACGCTAAGGCGGGCCGAGGGTATGGATGTAGCCTGCTACCGCATCGGGATTCGGAGCAGTCCGGTGGCGGCGTACAATTGAGAATTCAGGATGGGTGGTTATTGGATTCCGATGATTTTAAGCGCCATGTCGAGCATTTTCGCGGTGCTGGACCGAAGGTTTGCCGGGGCTGTTCGACCGCGGCCGCGGGGTATAGCGATTGCGTTGCTGAATCGGAGACAGTAGCTCTATGGCAATTCTAGATAAGGGGTTCTCGATGTCGCAGATAAGTGATTTCCAAGCCGCACCCGCAAAGGAACTTGCGATCCGCGGCGGCAGGCCGATTCGGCCGAAGCCAATCGAAGCGGACATTCACGTTTCGGAGCTTGCGCGTGAACGAGTTTTGGATCTGCTCGACGGTGGGAAGCTGTCGGATTATTATAACGGCCCGTGGGCACATCAATTGGAAGCTGCGTTTGCGGAATATCATGGCCTCAGCCATCGGGCAGTTGCGGTGAACTCCGGCACCAGTGCCCTGCATCTTGCTGTCACAGCGGCAGGAATTGGACCCGGAGATGAGGTCATCGTGCCTGCATTCTGCTTCGTGGCAGCGGCCATAGCAGTCGTTCAAAATGGCGGAATTCCGGTGATCTGCGATGCGGAGCCTGAGAGCTTAACATTGGATACCGAACGGGTCGAGGCCTTGATTGGTCCCCGGACTAAAGCAATCCTGCCCGTACATTTCTGGGGTTACCCCTCAAATCTGCCGGTCCTCCGTGAGATTTGCAGTAGGAATGGGCTGCTTCTGATTGAGGACTGTGCCCAAGCGCTCGGCGCGTCGGCTGACGGGAAGAAGGTAGGAACATTCGGCGATTACGCTGCATACGCGTTCTCCGTCAGGAAACACATCGCCTGCGGCGAAGGTGGTATGGTCTTGTGCCATACGGAGGACGGATATGAGCGGGTCAGGAGGATGTCGAATTACGGCAAGGGCCCTGGATGGGACGACTACATTTCCATAGGCTTCAGCTATAGGCTTACGGAGTTTTCATCCATCGTCGCACTAGACGGGTTGGGCCGGTTAGATGAAGAGGTCTGTGCTCGTCAACAGGCCGGCCGCTACTACATCGACGCCTTACGGGATAGTTCATTGACGGTCGTGCCCGAACCGCGCTGGGGTGGTAGCGTATACTTCAAATGCCCTATATTGCTGCCGACTGACAGCATCCAACTGCGTCAGAAAGTCGTGGATGCTATCGGCGCCGAGAACGTCAGTTGCCGGGTTCCCCATCGCCCACTGTACAGCATCCCGTGGCTTTCCGATTACCTCAAGCAGCACGGTGCTTTTCGTGGGACGCAGGAGTGCCCAGTTGCTGCTGCAAATCATCCGAGGTTGATCGAAATTGAGTCTGGGCCGCATCTCTCGTTGGAGGAAGCGCGCCTAACGAGCCAGGCCGTACTGAACGTGTGGCGCCACTTTGCCGCGTAGGTCCGGCATCAAGTATACACGAGGTATCGATGACTGCTAAGACCGAATACACTCTGCTTGCTGCAATTTGCGATTTCGGATGGGGGAGCTTAGGCAAGTTCCGCTTAATCATAGACGAATTGGATGCATGTAGTGTCCTGCTCTACGGCAGTGCCGATATTAACCATATAGCTACCGCCCTCCTCGGGTCCCGGCACAGCTTCGGACACGGCTCACCCGAGCGCGCTGATGTCGCCATCGTGATCAATGATCCTGCTGCAGCGAACCAAATCGGCGCTCTCGGTGTCCCAGTCATCTACGTAGACAGCTTGCCGTACCTCTGGGCCAACGACGAGGAGGTGCCCCACCGCGAGAGTGTTGCGTATTACTGCGCACAGAAATTCCCAGCAGATCGCCTGCCAGTCTCCAGCCCCCTGAAGAACCGGCGTGTCCACTGGATCGATCCAATCGTGCCGGCCTCGGCTCACCGCTCCGGAGGACATGGCATCGTAATCAATCTTGGTGGCCTACATAGCCATCTGGTAGGCGATACAGTCGATGCCTATCTGCGGCTCATTCTCTATCCTTTGATTGCTGAGTTAAAGGCATCCGGGCGTGAGATCTCCGGAGTCTGCGGGAATTTGCCTGCCGATGTCTGCCGCCGGGTCGAGTCATTGCTACCCGGCTGCTCTGCCATCGGGCCACAAACACCGTACGACTTCGAGGCTTTGCTAAAGAATGCAGACCTCCTCATAACCTCGCCGGGTAGCACTACCATCCTGCAGGCGATATCGCTCAAACTGCCATCACTCCTCCTACCACCGCAGAATCTCAGCCAGATCCTCAACGCTCAGATCTACTCGTGGCCAGGGGCGCCAATTATGAGGTGGCCCGCGAGCGTAATGACGATGGAAGCAGTTGCCGGCCTTCGACCACAAGGCGAAGATGCGGCATTGGGCTACATCTACCAGTCAATCAGCGATGCAGCGCGTTCAACGGAGTCGGCCGCCGACGTTTTGGCTACGATCAGGTCTACACTATGCACGGCACCACCGCAAGGCGTGCTCGATCCGTCGATATCCGGTCTAGGCCAAAAGGGAGCCGCCCAGGTTGCTCAGCTGGTCAAGCAGGCACTCCTGGCTCCGATCCCGCGCCCTAAATAGTGCGGCTCTGTTCCTGTCTTACGCAGTGGAGTCTGCCTTCTCTTGGCCCCAAAAGCAACCAAACCGACACTGCTGGTGCTTCGGCATCATGGCCTCGGCGATCTCCTTACCGTCCAACCAGCCTTGCGCGGGCTAAGGAAGCGCTTTCCGCTTCATAAATTAGTAGTTACTTGTCCATCGTGGCTTGTGCCACTAGCATTACATTTCAGCACGGCAGATCAGATTCTTTCCGAGGTCGCCCAACCCGATCACGCCTGCGCCGCAGTGCCCGATCCGTCAAAGCACCAAGGCATTGATAGTGTGCTTCTAGGCAACGTACTCAGAAGCGTTGAAGAAGTTGACACCTTGGTGTCCCTTCGGACACCAGGCCCGGAACTTGTTCAGATCGTCCGCACTTTCGCGCCGCGCCTCGTCGTGAGCTACAGATACGTCGGCCTTGAGACCACAAGCAACTATCCAGACCTTGAGTTCTCTGATCACATTCTGACTCGATGGCGACGCCTTCTCTCCACCGTGGGTGTGGATGTCCAAGATAAGGACATCTACGCGGAACTGCCAACAAAGGTCGACAGTTCCGGTTTCACTGTTGTCCACGTTGGTGCCGGCAGTCCGTCTCGCTTGTGGCCAGTTGACCGCTGGGCAAACGTCATAAGGTATCTTCTATCGACGGGACATCGCATCGCCCTTACCGGCTGTGACAGTGAACTTCCGCGAGTACGGCAGGTATGTGAGGTGGCCACTCTCCCCTGGGACGTGAACTGGTCCACGAAGACCGATATTATGCGGCTTGCCCATTTGGTTGCTGGCGCACGCCTGGTTCTCTCCACGGACACCGGCGTCTCCCACCTTGCGACGACCTTCCGTCGCCCAGCGATAACTCTGTTCGGTCCGGTCCCACCAGCATGGTGGGGACCGCCGCCTGGAAATCCGCAGCACAGAACCCTGTGGACAGGTAGAACTGGGGACAATTACAGTGAGCTACCAGATCCTGGGCTTCTGGAGATATCTGTCGAATCTGTGATCGACGCAATCGAGGAGCTTCGTTGCGAGGGCATATGGAATTGACGCGCCGGAATGTGTCACTCTTTTCGTCGGTCGTTCGATACTTCAGAAGGAAAGCGAATTCAGAGCTAAATCAGTTCTTGTATAATCGCCAGAGTTTGGCAACGCCTGGGGAACCTGAGGTGTTCCAGATTGAATTGACGAATCACTGCCCCATGACGTGTGTAATGTGCCCGAGAACGGAAGGCATGAGCCGTGTTTTGGGTTACATGGATGAGGAACTGTTCCAACGA
The DNA here is from genome assembly GCA_003142355.1 of Bryobacterales bacterium. The sequence goes on along the minus strand of PLMF01000432.1, from coordinate 36,684 downwards.
ACTGTCACAGAGATCTCGTCCTGTTCGTCCAAAGTGTTCTTGCATCATTTTGGAGATTCTTTAGTTCACCCGAAAGTCGGTGAGTTTATCCGTTTCGCCAACCGGCAACATCTCCGATGTATTTTGTCGACCAATGCTGCTCTCTTGACTGAAAAGCGCGCGCGCGATGTGGTTGACAGCGGACTTGAGGAGCTTGTTATTTCGCTCGACGGCGTGAGTGCCGCGACGAATCTTGCCGTCCGCGGCAAGGCTGCTCAGGATGTCGATGAGGCGGAACGCAAGGTAAGATATTTGATACGCTATCGCCAAGAGCGGCAATCCAACGTGCCCCGTCTAATAATGCAATTCGTTCGCCAAACACTCAACGATCACGAAGTGGGCGATTGGTTATCGAGATGGCGGGTCGTCCCAGGAGTGGATGTGGTGAAAGTTAAGTCTTACGTCAGTTGGGACGGGCAGGATCATCGGATCAACGCTCTCCGGGTTCTGCCTGAGCCACAGGTAGATCGACTCGTGTGCGATAAGCCGTGGACATCAGTGACGATTCTTTGGGACGGCCGCGTTGTTCCCTGCTGCTTCGACCATGACGCGAAGTACGTGTTAGGTGATCTCCGACAACAATCTCTGGCGGAGATCTGGTCTGGCGAGCGACTCCGCGAGCTGCGGCAGGCTCACCGAGTGGGCGCGCTGAGTTCCGTCGGTTTGTGCGCCCGTTGTGTTGATAAGGAGGGCTATGCGGTACCGAGGTGGTACTATCCACTGAATAGAATGCTTCAGGCGCGCTATCCCCTCGGCGATCAGGAAAAGATCTGAGGAGCCGAATTGGGCTGATCGATCCGCGGTTGCGTCGCCCGGGAAGTGAGCAGCAGTGCTACCGCTTCACGGACAGCCTCTCCGAGGTCGCTACGATTGATGTCGAGAGCAATTGTGCAGGTGACTGCGTGCAAACCCAATATCAAATGGCTGTACTTCGGTGCTGGGTGGCAGACCAGAACGACCGGCTTCCCAAGAGCGGAGGCCCAGCCCAATTCGATCGCGGTCCCACTTGAATGGATGACGTTCTGGGATTCGTCGAGCGGGAGGACTGCAATGAACAGGTCGCACTGTTTCATCCAGCCGAAGTCTCGAAGGCATACCTGTTGAGACTTTCCGCTAACATCCATCTCTCCAAAGTTCTCGTGGATATGTGCGGAGAGCACTGCGTGGCCGTCGAGCGTCAAGCTCGCGATGACCAACTCAACAGTAGAACGTGTTGGACCATGAAAACACCCATCTCCTCCGAGCGCATTCTGGATGGGCCCGCCGACGAATACGCAAGATCCACAGGACTTCACTTTCTGAGCTCCCAGCCCCGCTTTTCCGCGACAGCGCGATGCGTCGATGCGAGGGAAAATTTAGCTAAAGGTCCGAGAAATATTCTACCGTGCCACGCGGGTTGCCACAAGGACTCGTTCCACTTCGCTCAGCCTTCGTGACCGTCGGGGGCGCTCCAGCCGCATGCAACCTCCACGGAGGGCGCTAGGAGATCCGGAGATCCGCCACTTCGTGTACAATATCTGATTATAATCAGGGGGACGCCTGCCCGCGTCCGTGCGATGCGTCCGTTGATTCTCATTACGAATGACGACGGGGTCGATTCTCCCGGCCTCAGAGCCGCGGCAGAAGCTGCTTCGACCATCGGCGAAGTTGTGCTCGTAGCTCCGAAGCTGCCGCAGACGGCAATGGGGCGATCATTTCCGCGGACCGAAGATCAAGGTATTATCGAAACGCAAGTGAAAGGCCTCGGTCATTCGACGACGCATTACCACGCCGTCAGCGGCTCCCCTGCGCAGGCTGTGGCTCACGCGGTACTTGAGGTATGCAGCAGGCGGCCGACACTGTGCGTAAGCGGCATCAACAACGGCGAGAACCTTGGTGCGACCAACCTCATCAGCGGAACCGTTGGCGCAGCCATAGAGGCAGCCGGCTTTGGCATCCCCTCCCTCGCCGTCAGCCTGGGACCGGAGGACTCGGTCCTATTTGCGAAACCATATTGTATTGAGGAATGGGAGGTGCCCATCACTGTTGTCCGACGGATAATCTGTTCGACATTGCGTCGCGGCCTGCCGCCGCGTGTCGAGTTCTTGAACGTCAATATACCTCGGTCGGCTACATTGGAGACCGAAATCAGGATTACTGCGCAAAGCCGGCTGAACCACTACATCTGCGCGAAACCCGAACCCCGAAACTTCTCTCAGCCAACGCGATTACCGATCACTGAGCTGATCGACTTTGGTACCGTTGAACCCGACAGTGATCTACATGCTTTCTGCGTGGACCGAGTCATATCCGTGACACCTATGGCATGCGACATGACGGTCCGCGATCACGAGGGACGTGCGGTTGCTATTCACGTTGACAGCAATTCCATCGAGGGAGATCATAGTGCCGATTAGCCACGTTTTGCTACTCCTGACGTATCGCTGCAACCTTCGTTGCGACTTCTGCTTGTCCTTCAATAGCGACTGGCGCTCATCTGACTCTCTGGTGATGCCCACCGCAGTGGCGCCAAGCGTCTTTTTGCGGCCAGTGCCCAACTTTCGCGAGATGTCGACCGCCGACATCATCGAACGGGTCATCCCCCAATGCGAGGATAGTGGAGTTGAGGCGATTGCCCTTTCAGGCGGCGAAGTACTAGTGCGCCGCGATGCACCGGAGATATTCCGTGCGCTGGGCAGGTCTAAACTGCACTGGTGTTTTGATTCCAACATGATGCTCTGTGATAAGTCTGTGGCCCACACGGTAGCTGAATCACGCTGTGATAGTGTGTTCGTCTCGCTCGACGGCCCGCGGGAGATCCACAATCGCCTGCGGGGGAAACCACATGCCTTTGATAAATGCGTAGCGGGATTGGGTCACCTATTAGACTCACGGCGCGCGGCAGGAGGTGATCGTCCCCTAATAACCATCAATTGCGTTCTTCAGCCGGGCAACGAATCTGTACCTTTTGACATGGCACAACTCGCGATGGATTTCGGTGTGGATGAACTCAGCTTCCAGTTACTTAGCGAGCGACGGTACACTGTCAGGTTCGATGCGAGTTTAGCCTTCGCGTCCCTCCGCAGTGCTCAAGAATTGGCCGATCGTCGGCAGTTCAAGACAACTGTGTATCCTGTAAGGAACCCAGATGGAGAGGCCTTGAATGCATGGTTTTCCATGCCTCTCACGCATCGGTTTTATAAAGGGTGTACGTATATCTATGAGAACCTCAGGATTGATCCAGAAGGCAATGTTATTCCCTGCCTGGAGTACAAGATGGGGAATGTTCTCAAGCAGAAGCTCGCGGATATTTGGGATGGTCCTTCCTACCGCGCCTTTCGCCTACATCACACTCGACTTGGGCCGTTCGATGCTTGTCTAAGATGCTGCAATATGATGCAAGCGTGACAGGAGCCGGGACCCCATGAAAGTTCTTCAGATAAGCAAGACTCGAGGTCACGACTGTGGGATTGCACTGTTTGCCGACAATTTACAGAAGCAGGCGCGGCGTGCTGGCATCCACATCGAGAACTCCAGCGGGTGGGCGCAGAGCTCCGATGCAGATCTCGTTTTGCTCCATCACCACGATGAACTGTTCTCCGATGGCGAGGTCAGTTCACTGGCCTCGGCCTGCACCGTCCCCATAGTCCTCTTCGCTCACTCCGACGGCGCTGGCCGGTTCTCTGACGTTCTCCAAGGTTTTGTTGCAATGTGTCCCGGCATGATTGGACCAATTTCGAAGCCCGTCGGTATTTTTCCGCATCCAGCATGGGTGCCAAATCGACTTGAAGACCGGGCCTCTTTGCGGATGGAATTCAAGTTGCCGCAGACACGCCCCGTGGTTGGTACAAACGGCTTCCTGAAGTTCGAGCGCCAATTTGCTGAAATTGCAGGAGCTTTGCTGCCTGAGGTCCGGAGGAACCGGTGGTTCTTGGAACTCATAACAAGTCCGTGGAGACTGGAGTCTCGCGGCGTTCTCGCAGAGCTGGAGTCCCTTAGGCGGGAATATGCGGACTGCTTCCGATTCGAATACACGTTTTTGGAATCAGAGACCCTGAACCGGCGTCTCCAGTCCTGTGATCTTCTTTGGTGCTGGACGGCTGCTTCGTCTAGCCCCTATGGCAGTGGCGTTATCGCTGATCAATATGCTAGTGGGACGCGTATCATTGCAGCTGACAAACTCCAGCACGCCCACATTCTCGGACTCCCGAATACCGTGGTGGGACCGGCTGAGTTATTACCGTTCGTTCGATGCATCACGACGGAACTCGCCGGCGGGCGTTTTGAACGCCACGATCCGTTCCCCGTTTCCTGGGAGAACTGGACGGAAGGATTTCGCTCATTCCTTGAGGTCGTGCTTGTTCGGGCCAGGCGGCCATAACCGCTTTCGTGAGTGCTTGCCGTTCACAGCAAGTCTGTCACTGGGTGTCGAATTTCGAATGAGACGCAGATGCAGCAGTCTCTGAGTGAACATTGAGATGATACTATGCCGACAATCGCGGAGAACATGAAATACTGGGACGGAGAGTATTCTTGGGAGCATCGAGGCGACGAGTGGTCGAGGAGTTGGGGCGACGTTTCGATTCAGTGGTATGGCACTATTCTTCCTCGCATACATCGGTTTTTGCCAGCCGGAACGGTTCTGGAGATTGGTTGTGGCTACGGGCGGTGGAGCTACTTTCTAAAGGACAGATGCGCCCATTTAGTGCTTATTGACCTTTCGCGGAAGTGCATCGAGGCTTGCCGTGAACGGTTTCAGGGGTGTCCACAGATTCTACTGCATTGCAATGATGGCACGTCCCTCGATATGGTCGACGACGAATCCGTCGATTTTGTATTCAGCTTCGACGCTTTGCCTCTGGTAGATCCTCCGACGATAGAGGCCTACATAGCGCAGTTGCCGCGAGTCCTGAAGGATGGTGGCAGCGCGTTCCTTCACCATTCGAATCTAGGAGCGTACCCCCGCCTGTTTGCTATCTTGAACCGAGCACCAGCTTTGAGATGGCTACTTGAGGCGACTCGAATCGTTGATCGCGATTTCCATTGGAGGGACGTTGGTGTCAGCGCGGACTCGGTGCGGAATATGGCTGCGAGATACGGCCTTTCGTGCGAAAGCCAAGAACTGTTTCGCTGGGGCACGAGGCGAGTCTATCTAGATGCGTTTTCTGTTATCAGAAAAGGGGGTGCATCTTCGCCCCGACGATACCGTTCGCTGAAGAATGCGTTCTTTGACCGCGAAGCCGAGAACCTCCGTCGGCTGTCAAGACTATATTCGGACGCCGAAGATGGAGGCGACGTTTTGCTACGTTCCCGTCACCCGGGTTTTGAGTCGGAGTTGAATTGCTGAAGATCGGGCGTGGGCTTAGGTCCGCAACTCTAGCCCTTGACGCGTTCTAAGTACTCGCCAGTTTCAGGATTGACGCGCACCTTTTCGCCAACTTCGATGAACGGAGGGACGTTGATAGTCACGCCGTTCTCTAGCAATGCGGGCTTCGGTGAGTTAGTCGCGGTTGCGCCCCGGAGGCCCGGCGTCGTCTCTCTCACCTCAAGATCGACTGCCGGAGGGAATTCCACGCCGACAATGCTGCCATCAAAGTACTCAATCTGATATGTGGTGTTTTCCTTCAGCCACGGCGCCATATCACCCAGAACATCTTTATGTACCCCGATCTGCTCGTACGTTTGAGATTCCATGAAGTGATAGGTATCGCCTTCGGCGTAAAGGAACTCCATGGCACGCTCATCCATCGACACTCGCTTGATGTCTTCGACAGCCCGAAGCCGCGTCTCGAACTGGACGCCGGTGCGAAGATTGCGCAACTTCACTTGCACGAACGCCCTCAGGTTGCCGGGAGTCTTGTGTATTGACTCAAGGACTTTGCAGGGCTGGCCCTCAAATTCAATTAAATGTCCGACTCGAATACGATTTGCTTGCAGATACATTTCAAATCCTGTAGATACCGCGCCCTTCGCAACTCAAATATTGGCGATTCGGATCAACTGTCACTCCCCGTCGCTTTAGTGATGCGGCTGCGCTGAGCAGCCACTCGACGACGCGCAGTCTCGATCCAGATTATGAGGCTAACGACCGCGAACGCAGAACACCGGGCGTCCACGGCACGACTCAGCCCTCAACCGACCAGTCCGAGTTTACCACGCCAGAGCACGCGCCGTCCCGCTCCAGCATCCGTCGTCCCGACGCGACTCGGGAATGGCAACGTGCTCGGCAGGTCGCTCACTGTATCATGGGTGGACGTTCGCCAGGCCTCCGCTTTCGGATCTGGAGTCGCCGCACGATTTTTCCACGGCGCCTCTCGAAGGTGACGTCCGATACGTATTTGCCTGGTTCTTCCATCGCGAGCAGGTCCACCTTCATCCGAATGGTCCGCGGTCCTGTGCGTTCCGCTCCCCGCTGCGGCGTTGCGTTCTTTCCGCGCTGGGAGCGAAGGCTGCTGATCTCGTCGTCCGAGAAGGTATCGAGTTCCTTCGCGGGGACGCGCACTACCGTCGCCTTGCTGGGCTCCGTTTTGTAGAACTTCACCCGCCACCAGCCGTCCGGACTGCCTTCGAACTCCTGCTCGAAACTCATCTCCAATACGTTGCCGAGGAGCACGGAGAAGATGGACCACGCCCGTAGCCCGGGGCCGTCTGGCGGGGGGGCGGTGAAAACCATACACGCGATCATAACATCAACGCGGCTGTGTGGGACGCGGCGGGTCCTGCTGGCTTTAACGCATCCAGCGTGACCCTCATGCCTTACGGGCGATCCCCGAAGTTGAGGTGCCACTGGCCGCTGGTCGAGATGGAGAGGTGAACTCAGCATTCCCCCTTCGCCGTGCTATATTCGTCAACGACTACCGCAAATGAACCTTAAGGAGGTGCATCATGTCAGGCCCTTACGGCGGAAAAGATCCAACCTCATTCCAACGTTCTTTAAGAGAAGAATCGATCAGTGATTCGAAGAGCGCGAGAATTCAGATGCTAGATTCAGAGCTCTGCGATCTCAAGAAGGTTTACGAAATTGCAATGAATATTATCGGGCTATCTCCTTCTCAGCAAAGGGCGCAGGGAATGCATTATCGATCCTACCTTTCAAAGGAGGAATGGCCGAGCGTACGAGAACTGGTACAACGCCTCCTGGAGATTCCCGACGGAAAGGACGCATCTCCTGGCGGTGGGGCCGTGAAGTAAATCCGACCGCCGGCCGGGTTACCGAGGCCTATGCCCTGAAGCATTCTCCTACAGAATTCTCAGTTTTCCATTGAAGAGGGTTCCTCTCCGGGGAGCGAACTGCATCGTGCGATGCATCGCTTGCTCCCCAAGCCGTAGATCGAAACGGAGAATCGTCGGCCCGCGCATGAGCTTGTTTCCACGTCACCGATTTTACCGAGGTGGTTTTTAAATCAGCAACTTACAGACTCTCTTGTCGTGTACACCGGTTTCCATTTCCTGCAATGTCGCACTCGGGGAGCCAAATTCCCAAGTCGCGTCCTGACCCGCCGTTTTCCTTTTCTTTTCTATAACTTTCCTGGTTCAAATGGCGCAAGATCCCAGGTGGTTGTCGAAAAGGCGGCTTGGCAGGATGGGGCGTTGCGGAGCTGGAGCAACCGGCGCTGCTCGGTGGCTGGCTGCTGAAGGAACAACTCGCTCGCCCGGCTCGTCAACCGTAGCGTTTCAACGGCCTGATCGATGGGGGCCGGAGTGGCCTTCTGGATGTCTTGGATCTTGCGCTGCAGCCCATCCTGCTCGGATCACCAAGCTGCCGATTGCTTGTCAAAAAACTCCTGGGTGATTCGACCGTCGAGCTTGTCCATGTACATCGTCTCGATGCGCGCTTGGATTTGCTCGTACCGGGCCTGCAGCTTCTTGATGGCTTGCGCGCGCGCCGCCTGCTCAGTCTGGTCGGAGGTGAGCACGGCGTTACCGAGCCATTCGAGGATGGGCTGCGGAATGACCAACTCCTGCAGAACTTCGGCGAACTCGCGTGCGAGAATTTCCTGGCGCGTGTAGGGCTCCTCGCATTTTCCCCGGTTGCCGGTGCAGTGGTAGTACACGTACTTCCGCTTTTTCAACTCCCCTCCGCAGTTCTTAGTTATTGCGAAGGATCGGCCCGCCCGCGCAGTGAGTTCACGTACTGAACGGCGGCTGGAGGAAGAGATGTGTGCGGGGCAGACCATCGCCTTTCGTGGTCTGCCCCGGTTCGGGGGAGAAAGCTAGTTGAGGATGGCGGCCAGGTCCTGCTCAGCAGTCTGAATCGGCATGATGTTGTAGTTATCCACCAGCACCTTCAGCACCGCCGGTGTGACGAACGCAGGCAGGCTGGGACCGAGGCGAATGTTCCTGATTCCCAGGTGCAGCAGCGTCAGCAGAATCGCCACCGCCTTCTGCTCATACCAGGAGAGCACCAGCGAAAGCGGCAGGTCGTTCACCCCGCAGCCGAACGCATTCGCCAGCGCCACGGCGATCTGGATGGCCGAGTAGGCATCGTTGCACTGGCCGATGTCCAGCAGGCGCGGCAGGCCCGCCACCGTGCCGAAATCCAGCTTATTGAAGCGGTACTTGCCGCAGGCCAGCGTCAGAATGATGGTGTCTCGTGGCGCCGACTGCGCGAACTCGGTGTAGTAGTTGCGGCCCGGCTTGGCGCCGTCGCAGCCGCCGATCAGGAAGAAATGGCGGATCGCGCCGCTCTTCACGCCTTCGATCACCGCGCCCGCCGCGCCTAGTACGGCATTGCGTCCGAAACCCACCAGGATCCGCGTGTCCGGACCGTCTTTCTCAAATCCCGGGGCCGCGAGCGCCGCCTCGATCAACGGCGTAAAGTCGCGTCCGGCAATGTGCGTGACTCCGGGCCACGCCACCGGACCCGCCGTGAAGATGCGGCTCTTATAGTTGTCCCGAGGCCGCTGGATGCAATTGGAGGTCATCAGAATGGCCCCCGGGAAGGCGTCGAATTCCGGGCCCTGATCCATCCACGCCCCGCCGTAGTTGCCGGCCAGGTGCGGATACTTCTTCAGTTCCGGATAGCCGTGGGCGGGGAGCATCTCGCCGTGCGTATAGACGTTGATGCTCTTTCCGGCGGTCTGCTCCAGCAGTTCGCGCAGATCGGCCAGATCGTGGCCGGAAACCACGATGGCTTTCCCTTTTCTCGGCTCCACCCGCACTTCCGTCGGCTCGGGGTGCCCGAACGAGCCGGTGTTGGCCGCATCCAGCAGTTCCATGACGCGTAGATTCAGTTCGCCGGCCTTCATGGCCATGCTGAGCAGTTCTTCCACTGTGGGGTTGGGCCGCGCCAGGAACGCCAGGGCCTCTTGCAGCGAGGCGTATACCGAATCGCTCTCCTTTCCGAGTTGCCGGGCGTGTTCGGCGTAGGCCGCAATACCCTTCAATCCGTACAGGATCAATTCCTGGAGTCCTGTGATGTCCGGGCCCGCGGTCAAGAAGCGCCGATCGATTTGCGTCAACGCCGCCCGTTCCAGCATGGCTGCCGTCGCGGACGGAAACTGCTGCGTCTTTACCAGGGCTGCGCCGCGCCGGATTATCGATGCCAGCCGCTCAGGATCGAAATTGACATTCGTTCCTGTGGCGAAAAGCGCCTCCAAGACGAACACATCGGCGCCCTTCAGGTTCGCTCCCGCCTGGCGCGCCGCGTGCGCCTCCGTCCCCACCGCCTTTGCGATTTCAATCAGTAAATCCTGTAGCCCCGCGGTGGCCGGGTCTTTTCCGCAGACCCCGACGTCCACGCATCCTGTCATCCGAAACGTCTGTTCGCACTGGTAGCAGAACATGTATGTATTACTCTCCTGTTGTGAATGGATTATGGGTGCAACATTTTAAGTGTACCGGCCCATCCGGAGGGAGGGTGTGACCGAAGTCACCGAAATCGGAAAAAGAGGCCCTGAATTGTGGAAAATACGACGATCTGCTCGCCCCGCCCCAACTCTTCCACCAGTTTCCGGACCGACTGTCTGGCTACGCCGCGTGACCTGAGTCACTGACCCTGGCTGCACTTGGCGACAAGATCAATTCAGAAGGGCAGAAACGGAGACCCGATGACAACTACCATGACTTTGGCGGATCTGGCCGCCACCTCTTTGAGTGCCATCAGCATTCTAGAACAACACGGCTTGGACTACTGCTGCGGCGGGAAGCAGCCGTTTGAACAGGCTTGCCTCGCGAAGGGCGTCAAGCCGCAGACCATCATGCGAGAGATCGAGGAGGCCAAGGTAGCCAGTGTGGCTGGTAGGGAGTGGCAGACGGCCCCGCTCGATGAGTTGGTGAAGCACATTGTCGGAACCCACCACGAGTACCTGAAACTCGACCTGCCTGTTTTGGGCCATCGCCTGGACAAAGTGGTTTCCGTCCATGGCGCGCGCGATCCGGAAGTCCTCCCTCGCATGGCCGAGGTGTTCGCGGCCTTGCGCACCGAAATGGAAGCGCATATGCACAAGGAGGAAGCAATCCTGTTTCCGTTCATCGAGCAGTACGGTCGCGCCGAGGTGCAGAATCGACCGATACCCCCGGTTCCCTTTGGGTCGATCGCCAACCCGATCGCTATGATGGAGCGCGAGCACGTGAACGCGGGCGATGCTCTTGGCGAAATCCGCACACTTGCCAACGATTTCGAGCTTCCTCCCTACGCGTGTAGTACGGTGCGGGCACTCTATGAAGGGCTGCAGGTGCTGGAAGCGGATTTGCACGTGCACATTCATCTTGAGAACAATATCTTGTTCCCCCGCGCCGTTGCGCTGGGGAAACGCTAGCCTCCGGTGCGTTCCCGCGGCTGGCCCCGTCGCGCCGGGAAAGCTCACTGCCATGGCAACGAAAACTGCCATTGAAACCGAGATGGCTTTACAGCGGATGGTGCTGCCGCCGCCCAGGCCGCCGGTGACCCGTGACGCAAATCACTGAAAGGCACGAGAGCGCCTTCTAAGCTTGAATTGAGGACACAACATGAGCGAATTGATCGACAACCGGGCACAGCGCGTGCGGACCCTGAAAGGGATTATTCAACGCCTGCATGCCGGTGAGCCACCGGACCAGGTGCGCAGCAGCCTGAAAGAACTGGTCCGCCAGACCGACTACTCGGAAGTCATGGCAATGGAGCAGGAGCTCATCGCCGATGGCATGCCCGTCGAGGAGATCCAGGGCATGTGCGACCTCCACTCCCAGGTCACCCGGGAAGTCCTGGTGCAGTTGGCGCCGCCGCCGGTTCCCCCTGGGCATCCCGTGGACACGTTTCGGCGTGAGAACCAGGCGCTCCGCGAGTCCGTGGCTCGCCTGCAAGAGGCCATGAATCGGATGCTCCAGACCGCCGACGACGGCGACGCTTCGGCCTCCCTGCTCGACTGGCGGCAGGCACTCAATGAATTACAGGACGTCGACAAGCATTATCAGCGCAAGGAACACCTGCTGTTCACATGTCTGGAGCGCCACGGAATCACCGGGCCTTCAAAGGTGATGTGGGCCAAAGACGACCAGGTCCGGAAACTGCTGAAGGATCTCAGCGCCGCATTGCGCGCCGGCGATACCACGGTTGCGGAGTGGAAGCTCCTGGCGGCCACCACGGGCTCGGCCGCGGCCAATTCGGTCCACGAAATGATCTACAAAGAGGAGCACATCCTGCTCCCCGTCTGCCTCGAGAGGTTCACGGCGGACGAGTGGGCCGAGATCTGGGCCGCCTCACCGCGTTACGGCTGGTGCCTGATGGAACCGCGCCAGGGCTACCAGCCGGTGGACCTGCAGGCTGCGGATAGATCCTCGGCGCCCGGCGGTGTTGCCCTACCCACAGGGACCCTGGCACTGGAACAACTCATCGCCATCTTCTCCACACTTCCGGTGGATCTCACGTTTGTGGACGCCGACGACCGCGTCGCGTTCTTCTCGGAGGGTCCCAACAGGGTCTTCGCCCGAAGCCGGGCCATCATCGGCCGGATGGTGCAGAACTGCCATCCTCCACAAAGCGTGGACGTCGTGGAGCGGATTCTCAGCGACTTTCGCGAGGGGCGGCAAAATGTGGCTGAATTCTGGATTCAGTTTGTCGGCCGGTTCGTTCACATCCGTTATTTCGCGGTCAGAAGCCAGGACGGCCGTTACCTGGGCACCCTGGAGATCACGCAGGATGTCGGCCCCATCCGCGCCCTACAGGGCGAGCGCCGCCTGTTGGAGTATGCGCCTGCCTAGGCATAGTACGATGGATGTTTGCCACCGAAAACCGCCGCGCTATCGCAAATTGCCTTATTTGCCGCCCTCAGCGAAATTGAGCTTCAGGGACTAGGCCAACGGGCCGTGGAGAAGCGCTTCGCTCCGGATGAAGTGCTGTTCTGGGAGGGCGAGGACTGCGCCGGCATCTTTCTGATCGTTCAAGGCAGCGTGAAGATCTTCCGCACGTCCCCCTCCGGGCGCGAGGTGATGCTGGCCATTCAGGAGGCGCCTTCGACTGTGGCCGAGCTGCCCCTCTTCGACGGTGGGCCATACCCGGCATCCGTTCGGGCAGTGGAACCGGTGGTCTCCCTGTTCATCAACAAGGACGACTTCCAACAGGTCTGCCGCCAATACCCCGAGGTGGCATTGAAAGTCTTGGCCGTCGTGGGACGCCGGCTGAGGAACCTCGTGGGGCTGGTCGAAGCCATGACCTTTGGAAGTGTCACACAGAGACTAGCGCGCCTGTTGTTGGATGCCTCGAAAGCTGCGGGCGCGGACACCTTCGACCTGCCCGTGACCCATCAAGAGCTTGCCTCGCGGCTTGGAACGGTACGGGAGGTGGTTTCCCGGAATCTGGGGCGTTTTCGCGCCCAAGGGCTGATCAAGATTCAAGATCGGCAGGTAGAGATCGCGAACCGCGCGGGACTCCAGCAAGAGGCTGAGTCTCAGGGCTGACGAGGATCTGGCAATCCATTAAAGCGGGCCAGGATCTTTCCCTCGAACAATATCGCGATCTAGCCGAGTTCAGACGGCAGATCCGGCGATTTCTCCATTTCAGCGACGCGACGGCGAAAGCACATTGCATCGAGGCGCAGCAACACCAACTCCCGCTGGCTTTGCGCACAAATCCACCTGTTAACCGCCGGGTACGTGTTGCCGATCCGGAATCGCGGAACCATCTCTGTCTCTGACGTTTCCAGGCAGCGCGGAGGGCCGGGACACTGGGGCCTTCGACAACCTCCGGACGCAAATCCGAATTCCCCCGCTTGGTTAACAGCACGGAGAAAACCTCTCCGCCGGAATTCTCCATTCGACATTCCGTACCTGCGTTCCTCTCGGGGAGCCAATTCACAAGCGCATCGATCTGGCGCTATCCATTATCAACCACTACCAACGAACGCCAAACCGCGGCCGACCATCCGGCTTGGGCGCCCAAGCCAATATCTGCTGTTAACCATGGATCGCCGCCCCGGCGTAGCCGGCCGTGGTCGCGAGGCTGAAGGCATTTGCGTTGAGCCGCCCTCAGGCGCATAATAGGTCCAGAAAGTTGACCTTTTATGTACACGACTGCTTCGCCCAGCGAACGCCAGAAAGAACTCTACCAACTCGCCGAGTCGCAAAGCGGTTATTTCACTACGAAGCAGGCGGCCACCCTCGGGTACACGAGCAACAAGCGGATCTACCACATCCGAGCGCGCAACTGGATTCGCGAGCACCGCGGAATTTACCGACTGGCGCTCTTCCCGGAACCTGAGCGCTCGGACCTGATGCTCTGGTGGCTCTGGTCGCGTGACCGAAGCGACCGGCCGACTGGCGTCTTCAGTCACCAGACCGCGCTCAGCCTCCACGATCTCACGGACGCCAATCCAGCCAAGCTGGACCTCACCGTCCCCACGAACTTCCGCCGCGGGGTTCCCATTCCAAACGTTTTGCGCCTACATCGCGACGACGTCCGGGCTGAAGACCGGGAAATCCTCTACGGCGTTCCTGTGACGAACGCAATGCGAACGATTTTGGATGTCTGGCAGGAAGGATCACTCCCCAAGCCTGTTCTTCGCGCGGCCTTTCGCGAGGCGATGAAACGCGGCAACATCACTAAGTCGCAGGTCGGCATGCCTCAGCAGGATGCTGAACGGACCCGGGTGCTGGCTGAGATTCGGAAAGGAACGAAGTGATCCCTGAACGAAAGTACGCTTCAGGCATCGCGCTCCGCACCGCACTGGAGGAACGCCTCAAGCGGGTGTCCCGTGAAGAAGGGATCGATCTGCAGCGTCTTCGCCGGCAAGTAGCCTTCGATAGGTTCCTTGCCAGGCTTTTTCGAGTGCCGAACAAGAACTGGGTCCTGAAGGGCGGCTACGCGATGGAACTCCGGTTCCAAACCGCGCGCACCACCAAGGATCTCGATTTCACCGTGCGCGTCGCCCCGGCCTGGACCGACTCCGTACTGCTCAAGCAGCTCCAGGATGTGGGAGCCGTAGACGCTGGGGACTTCTTCACTTTCCGCATCGGCGAGGCGACGATGGACCTGGACGGAGCACCGTATGGTGGAGCGCGGTACCCGGTGGAGTCCATTATGGGCGGGCGCACTTTCGTGAAGTTCCATTTGGACGTGGGAATCGGCGACGTCGTACTTGACCCGCTGGAACAGGCCAAGATGCGTGACTGGCTTGGGTTCGCGGGCATCTCGCCGCCATCCGTTCCGATGATCCAGCGTGAGCAGCAGTTCGCAGAGAAGCTTCACGCATACACGCTGCCGCGGACAGGGGCGCCGAACAGCCGGGTGCGCGATCTGGTCGATATGGTTCTCCTGATTCGATCCCGCACGCTTGAATCGAGCCGCGTCGTCCAGGCTCTTCATGCGACCTTCGATCTTCGGGCGACGCACCCGGTTCCCAAGGCTCTCGATCCACCTCCAGAGGAGTGGAGGGCGCCATTTGCGAGGCTGGCGGCGGAGTGCCGCCTCGATCCCTCCGCTAGCGAGGCATTCCGGATACTGGCGGAATTCTACGCGGATCTCTGATGCCGGCCACGCGAACTCTCCGGTTAACCGCCACCGCCCGAACCTGACGATTTTGAGTAGCCCGTTTAGAATCAATCACTTTGCCAGTGTCTCTGCCCCGTGAAATACCCTTTGTTTCACCTGAGGAGCCAAACTAACCCCTTTATTTTCAACGTATCCCCTACTGAACACGACGGTTGGGGGAGTGCGCCCAAGCCCCGGCTGTTTTCAATCTTTACCCATCTACCGCCGAATTTACCCGAATTTACCCGCCGAATCCCCCCAGTTTCCCCCAGCGGGGGCGTGAATGAGCAGCCAGTAGCCGCAAACGCCGCTGCCGAAAATGTAGCACAAGAGTGAGTTGCGGTCGCCAGCACCGTCCCCCGGTTTCGCCACGATCTGCAAGACAGCCGGTTCGTCCCGGCAGATTCAGCTCTCACTGAAAGTGATCTACCGAGGCCCCGAAAACCGCGCCTTTATCGTCCGGCTCCGCGGCCGCCGCCCGTTGGCTCCGGCCTCCCGGCCCTGATCCGATTTTCCAGCGCCGCGATACGCGTGGCCTGGAGATCCGGCTGCACGGCCTTCGCAATCGTTAGCGCCTTTTGGTAATACTGCGTGGCTTGGTCGATCTGGCCGTTGGCGTCGAGCATCTGCCCCAGCGCCTGGTTCACGGCGGCGGAGCCCGGCGCCAGCGCTACGGCCTGTTGCGCCAAGGCAAGGGCACCCGGGGCGTCTCGCTGGCGGAGGAGCGCCTGTGCTTTCACATCGAGGCTGAGCGCGCCGGCTAGAGGGATGTCGAAATGCCCGTCATACACGAAGACGCCGTAGTCGATGATCGCGCTCGGCTTGATGCTCTGAAACTGGTGGTACGGATTGAGGGGGCCCACGCCGGTCTCAAAGCCGGAAAGAACGCCGGAACTGATGAGCACGGGCCCGTCCACGGCGGGCGGCGTCTCCGGGGACCGAACCTCGGCCGTGTACAGCGGCGTGCAAGGAACACCGTAAGAGGCAGGGTCGACGGGGGACTGGTTGAAATAGGCGAACCAGCAGTTCTTGACGCCGCGCGCATCGAGATAGCGCTTGACGGAGATAAGTTGCTGACCCCAATCGGCGCTCGAGTCGCTGACGTACTTGTAGGTGTTGGCGGGTCCCCCGAAGGCCTCGTTGGAATACGAAATGTAAGCTGGGAATGCATGCAGGACCGACACGGCCTGAAATACCAGCAGCCCAACCACGGCATAAAGCCAGCGGCGATTGCGCTCAGCCAAAGCCCAGGCTGCGCCGGCGATCGGGATCGCGAGGAAGATGTAGACGGGCAGGATATGCCGCACGCCAATGTTCATGCCTCCGGTCATGGAGAAGGCCATGTAGAGCACGGCGGGAATCGCCGTGTAAAGAACCTCGCGCGAAAGCCGGAGTTTACCGGCGGCAACCGCCCACACGCCGATGGCCAGCAGGGTGAGAAACGTGAGGCTCGACTTGATGAGCATCGAGACAGGGAAGTAGAACCAGACCGCGTGAGGATGGACGACGCCCAGGATGTAGCTCGTATACGACTTGGCCTGAGACAGAATGTACGCGAAAGCGTAAGTATAGGGCGCCGGCAACAGGTGGAGCTTATCCACCTCGCCGAGCACCTTGGCATTCAGGGCGCTGGGGATGCGTTGGAGTTGCACGTCCATGGGGGGATTGAACGGCACGGCGTCGGCTTGGGGGTAATGGAAGCCGTAGGCAGCCCAAAGCATCGTGATGGAAACTACGCCAATCGCCGCCAGGGCGAGCCCCAGGCGCAAAGCGTGGCGCGCGGTTGGGACGGCCGGAGCCTCGGGCGAGAGCTTCTTCGGCCACAGAAGCTCGATCGCGGCGAAGATGACCAGCGTCGGAAACAGCAGGATGGCGCTGTGCTTGGCCGTGAGCGCGAGCCCCACGATGAGGCTGGTCCCGATGAGGCGCCACGCCGCCGGGGATTTCACATAACGGTAGAAGGCGTAGACGGCCCATAACATGAAGAAGGCGTTGCCCGCATCCAGAGCAGCCAGCGCGGAGTGGCCCATCAGCGTGGGGTCGAAGGCGATGAGGCCGAGCGCGACGAATCCGGCGCCCAGACCGAACATCCTCCGCGCGGCGGCGAAGACCAGGATCGCCAGCAGGAGCGTGAAAACCGAAGCCGCCATGCGGGCGCGGAACATGATGGTTTTCGCGTCGTTCTGAAAGACGAGCGCTTTGCCGGCTTGAAACCCCAACGGCTCGTAGGGGCGCCTTGGGATGGGCGGCTCCGGCAAGTTCATACCGATCAAGGGCAAGGTTATCAGGCGCGTGATCAGCGGTGGATTCAGAAGGACGTAGCCGTGCTTCCATTGCAGGTAGCCGGAGTAAATATGGGAGGGCTCATCATAGGTCGCCGAGTTGTCACGGGCCATCAGGAACATCTGGAGAAAGATAACCAGGAGAAAGGCGCCGACGACGCCGAAAACGACAGGTTTGCGATTCGCTAGTTTCATGTCGTCTCCAGAGATCCCGAGCGCGGCGGCTCAGGCGGGAAGGTCCAAGCGGGACCGTTGCGATTCGAAGCGCGAGTGTATCACGGGGCGCCCCCGTTGGGTCCGAAAACTGGATCCGCTTGAATTTGCGACAGTTCGGGCCGTGCGCCTCCGCCGGCAACAATCGGCAATCCGATGCTGAAGCCTCTGGACCCGTTCCTGTTCCTGCTGATCGCGATCGCCGGCTGCATGAGTCAACGCCAAGTGCAGGTCATCGATTCACCTCGCGCTACCATGCACCAGCCGAGGTATTCTGCGGGGCGCTCGAAGTCCTGCTCAACAAGGCAGCGGAGACCGAATCAATTCAGATAAAAGCACCATCGTACAACCTCAAAGTGCCGAGCCAAAGCGCAACGATTTCGCTATTCCGCAGTTATGGGCCTTTTGTGCTTGTTCTGCGGTAGACCTGATGGTATGCTTGCTGCTTAACAGGATCATCCCTTGGGGGACCATTTATGTTCTGCCGGAAGTGCGGAAGCCAATTGCCGGCCGGGAGCATGTTCTGCGGACAGTGCGGCCAGCCCCTGCACCCGTCCCAGGGGCCGGTCCCGGCTCAAGCTGCGCCGAATCAGCCCGCGCCTCAGCCATGGCGGCCAGTGCCCGCGACGGCGGCTCCAGTAGGGGATCCGAGACCGCCCGCGTCTTTCCCGCGGCCGCCGGCGTTCGCGCCGCCCCGTCCTTCCCCCCCACAGGAGCCGGCTTACACGCCTCCGCAGTATGCCGCTGCGCCGTACGCCCCTCCTCAGTACGCTCCTCCGGCATACCCGCTGACGGGAAATCCGCCCCCCCAGCAGCAGGCTTTTGCGGCGCCGGCGTATCCTCCAGGCACGCTGCCCTCGGCCGCCGGCAATCCAACTGCCTGGCCCGCCGCCCGGCTGGCCCAGTTCCAGCCGGGGTCTGCTCAGCCAGCGCCCGCGGGCCCGGCCGGTGGCCCGATGCCGCCCGAGATGCACTGGGCCTTGGTGTTGGTTCTGAGCTGGATTACCGGCGGATTGGTGGGACTGGTTTGGATATTCCGTCAAGCCCTGTTCGTGAAGAAGATCGACCCCGCGAGCAAAGGAGTCCCGCTGCTAGTGGTGTCGCTGCTCGGCATGGCGGGACAACTGGTGGTCTTCATCGGCATGGTCACCGCCTCTTCCGAATCGGCCGCGTTCGGAGGCCTCGGTCTCATCATGCTCCTCAATCTCGTCATCATCGTTGCCGGCCTAGTGGCGATTTTTGGCATCCGCCGCTCCCTGGTCAGGTACTACAACACGGTCGAGCCCATGGGGCTGCAACTCGGCGGGGCGATGACGTTCTTCTTCAACATCCTCTATTTTCAGTATCACTTGTCACGCATTGCGCAATGGAAGAAGACCGGGCGGTTTGCCTGAAACGGCAAGATTCGGTCTACCATGCCATGATCCTGAGCACTGTGGTTGTTTCCATCGTCGGCATGGCCGCGACGCTCTTCGTGCTGGCTGCGCTTTCACGGAGCCTGTTGGGAGTGAGCTTGGGCACAGGCCAACTGATGCGGGCTCTGGCCTACGCACAAGGAGCCGCTGTCCTCGGCTTCATTCCGATTCTCGGCACGCTGATCCGCCTGTGGACGATTCCTTCCTCGATCGCGGCGGTGCGCGAGATCAGCGGGGTTGAAACGGCGAAGGCGGTGGTCTTCATGATTGTGGGAGCGCTCGTCACCGTGGCCGCCAATGGTGCTGCTTTCGTCCATTCTGATGCGCTTGCCGCTGAGCTTCCGATAATGAGAAGGAGCCTGGTATGACGCCCGAACAAGTGGGTCAAAGCTACGCCGCTCTTCGCCAGCGGCGCGATACGGGTCAATTGCCCGATGCCGAATTCCGGGCGCTGGTGGGGCAACTGGTGACCACTGGCGCCGATGGCTCCGCCTGGCAGTTGGATGCCGACAGCGGCCAGTGGGTGGCGGCGCGCCCACTCCAGCCGGTTCCGCTTCCAACCGGCCCGGCAACGAACAAAGCTGCGCCCCGTAAACCGTGGTGGAGCATCCTGCTGATGATGGTTGCCCCGGGGCAGATCCTGGCGCAGGGCCTGGGCAAGCTGTCGTGGCCCTTCGCGCTGAGCGTCTCCGGAGCTGCGTTCGCGCTGTTCTTCTTTCAGACCGGGCTCGATCGCACTCGCGGCAAAGGCGACTGGTCACTCGCCCTCGCTCTCGGCGTAAAAGGCCTGGTTTTCGGCACCATTGGCATTGCCGCAATAGGGCTGGTCGCCTGGGTTCTCTCCCAATTGATCGGCGGCCGGCAGAGCCCGGATTGGATGGTGCGGGCCATTGCCTTGAGCTATGGCTCGGCCCTGGTCTACTCGGGCGTCGGACTGGTGTTCAATCTGGCGCTGGGATGGAACACTTCGGTTTCCTTCGGCATCACGGGCGTACTGTGGGCGCTGGGGCCGATGATGGCCGTCTTCAAGGACGTTTCCGGCGGCAGGACATATGGCAGCATCCTGATGTCGACGATCTGCGGTTCGCTGGTATTGGTGGCCTGGGGCGCTCTGGCCACGGGAAAGTGAGCTCATGACCGAAGAAGCCAACCAGGAAGGCACCGTCTACAGCCGGGCCGTGGCGCTGTGCTGTTTTGGCCTGCTGGGCGCTCTGGCGAATCGCCGGGGGAACCCAGGGGTCGAAGCGGCTCTCTTTTGCGGCGGATCGGCCCTGGTCTTCACTTGGATTTTCTTGAAGACTCTCGGAGGACTGGTCTACGCGACCAACGCACCCATACGACACACTTGCGGCTGGGCCGGCATCAAGCTAGCGCTGGGGCGCGGCTTCGTTCTGATCGTGCCCTTCACTGTGCTGGCTCTGATTGCCGAATTTGGATTAGGGTGGCACGCCACGCAGGCCTTCGCTTCGGCGGGCATCATGAGCGCGGGTGCGGCCGTGGGGGCCGATCTGATCCGCCTCGGAGGGCGCAAGCTACCCAGCTTCGCCCTGCCGATGCTGGCCGCGCTCGCCTTTTCGGCAGTATGGCTGGGCCTGAGTTCCACGCTGCGGGAGGCAATGCGATGAAACGCGCCATCTGCTCCCTTCAGTTGCTGCTGCTGGGCGGTCTGATGCCCCTGGCGGCTCAGTGCACGGATGCTCAGGACATGCGATACCAGGGCGTCTACGAGGGCCCTATGAGCGGCGGCATCAAAGGCGTGATTAATCTCGTTGTCTCGGGAACGAGGGTCTCTGGATCGGCTTTAGGGTCCTTCGGTCTGAACAAGTCATCTGCCGGCTCCGATCCGGCCACATTCAGGGCCCCTAGCTTCACCGGCACGCTGGACTGCGCAACGGGGACGATTACCATGCCCGTGGTCAGCCCAGCGTTCAAGGAGGACGATCGGTTCACAGGAGAGTTTACCGGCACGATCCAGGTCAACAGCCAAGTAAGCAGCCAGGGGGCCCAGCGTGAACCCTATGCAGGCACCTCCCGCACGGAGGAAGGCGGCTACGAACCCCCAGAGAAAATCGCAAGCGGAACCTGGAGCGTAAGCAATAAGCGCATAACCTGCAGCGGATCCTGGAGCGCATCGACACGACGCGGCTACACCGGCTCGTCCTCCGATTCCGGTTCCGTCCCCACTTGCTCCGACTCCGCCGCGCCGCCACCAGGGCAGGAGGGCGGGGGCACCGTTACCGCAAACCCGCCAGCGGGGCCGGACAGTGCGGGCCACATTTCCGCCGCGCCGCCGGGCTTGGACGGCGCGGGCGAAGTGCCCGGCCCGGCCAGTCTGCTCGAAGCCGTCATCGGGATCGTCGCTCCGGGGTTGCTCGCCGTTCTGACGGGATTGAAGTACGTCCTGGAAGGTGGGACGGCGGCCGTGCCGCCACCTGCTCCTCCTACTACTGCTCCTCTTCCACCACCTCCGCCCCCACCGCCGGGCCCCCCGGCTGAGATTGACTACACTTACCCCGACGGCCGCCGGACCTCGCTGGTCTTCGATCCCAAGTACGGCGGCTACGTCAACGCCCTCACCGGCGGCCTCATCATGCCCGAAGAGGTCGGCGCCTGGAGCAACCGCCAGCAGGAGATCATCAACAACGTCCAGGACTGGCGCGCGCGCAACGACTCGCTCCAGCAGACTGGCCAGGACGCCCTGAGCCAGGAGTTGAACAGGATCCGCCAGGAGGACGCCACCAGGCAGGCTCTTCTCACTCGGGTTTCGGAGATGGAGAAGGCGGTGTTCGAGGGGCGCGGCGGACTCAACGGGCTGATCGAGCCGCCCGGCTCGCCCGGCGACGTCATGGGCCGCCTGCGCGATCTCACCGACCAGATCAACTCCGGCGGCAAGTTCGACCAGCGCCTGTTCGATGCCACAACCCGGGTCGTGCGCGACCGCATGAGTGGCAAGGCGATCGCCCCCAGCGAGATGCCCAAGCCGCAGGGAAATTGGGAGACCTTCAAGGACGGCTTCATCGAAACCACCCGCCAGATGGCCAGCAGCACCGACGCCGACGGCAACTTCTCCTGGTTGAGCGTCGCCGGCCGCGTCGGCGCAGCTGTCATCACGTTGGGAGGCTCCGAAGGGATCATCGGCGCCAAAGAGTATGTTGACGGGGGCGGTACCTCCGCCATCAAAGGGGCGCTCCAGGTCGCCGGCGTCAATGGCTTGATGACCGTGCTCGGCCTGGGCGCCGCAAAGGCCGCCGGTGGAATCCTCAAGGGCGGCGCCGTCATCGGGCAGGCCCTGGCCACCGAAGGTGCGGAGGCGATCGTGCAGGCCGCCAAGAACGGCAGCTCCGCCGCTCAGGCTTTGGTCCGCGCCGGTCAGGGTGCGCAGCGTGTCGGCCAGGCGCTATACAACGGTGGCGGCAAGAGCGTTATCGACGGCCTCACCAAGGTTAAGCAGGTGCTCACTACGGACCTCCGCAGGTCGAGTGGGCCGAGCGTCCCAGGCCGCCCCCCCGTCACCGACGGTCAGATATCGGGACGCAATCCCACTTACGTCCGGGATCCGCGCGCCAAAGTCAGCCTCCAGGGCATCCCCGCCGAGACCCAGGCGCACCTCTCCCAAACCGCCCAGCAGACCGGCAACAAAATCTATGTCCGTCCGAACAGCCCCGAAACCGCCCAACGTCTCGCCGAAGGCTGTCACCCGAAGACCTCCAACATCCACAACAAAACCATCAAGGACTTCGAAACGCTCTTGGGCGCCCCTCCCAACAGCGAAGGACTCGTGGGCCACTACAAGCCCAAGCTCCCCAAGTTCTACCATGATCTCCCACCGAAGGTCCAGGAGAAGTTGGTCACCACCTACCATGCCAGGTGGAGAGAGTACACCGTCAACAACGCCGAAATCCGCCTAAATCCGGAGCTGCTGGTGAAGAACGGACTCATCCATAGCTCGGCTACCGGCAAGGCCTATACCGGCGATGTCGACCTCTGGGATGTCCGCAGCGGCACCGGCGGCAAGCTGGATGCCGGTTCCTACAACAGCACCATGGATCAGATCACCGGTGGCGGATGCGCAATCAACCACAACCCCCAGGCGGTGTGGGACTACAGCAATTCCTCCCGGATTCTCAACAGCCCCGGCGGGATGTCTGACTTCGAAATGAACCAGGCCATTGACTGCACCATCCTGAAGAGCCACCAGCTCGGCAGACCCGGCAGCCAGCCGCTCATCGTCTACAACCCCGATGGAACCGTCGAGGGCGTCTTCATTCGCGGCGGAGCTCTCGAATGACGCCCTTCGACGCCGCGTCCCGCCGGCAGTTGCTGGACGAGTATGCGGAGCTGGTCCGGAGGATTAACGCCCTGGAGTCGCCCCGGCCGCTCCATGACCGCGAACAGGCCGAACTCGCAGAGGCCCGCAAACGCCGGGTGGAACTCCGCAGCCGGTACGCCGCCGGTCTGCCCAACGTCCCTCTGGCCCGCTGCCCCTTCGACCAGCAGATCTACGCGCCGCCCTTTGATGCGTTCGGACTCGACGGCCTCTGGTGGAACTATTTCGAGCCGGTTCGCCGTCACCAGGACTCGCCGCCTTACTGGCTGGCGCTCAGCGGGGCCGCGCGCCTCGGCCAGCCCGTAGAGAGCCGCCCGTGGCTGTGTTCACCCGGACCGGGCGCCCCGTTCGTCTATCCCAGGCTGCTGGAGCAGGATTCCGTCCGGGCTGTGGTCAGCGGACTGCGCGCCGGTCCGCACGTCCTCTATCCCGTCGTCTACTTCGCCTCCGACTGGCCGAGTGACAGCGTCATTCCCAACCTCTGGGGGACCGACGCCTACCAGTTTCAGTACGCCAATGGTTCGCCGGGCTGGATGGAGTCCTTCGACACCCCGGCCGACTGGGACTTCGAGTTGGACAAGTGGATCCGGAACGGCAAACTGCTCTGGACCGCTATGGACGATCCCGGCATGTCCCTGATGAGCTCGGTCGATGGATGTCCTTATCTCGCCCTGGACGGCCCCCGCCAGGAGCAGCGCATCTACGGCGGCGCCGTGGAAACCGGCGAACCTGAAGAAGAAGAGACAACACTGTGACAAGCCCCACCGCTGTTCCCGAACCCATCCTGCTGGCGCGGCACCTGACCGGACCGCTCGTCCAACACCTGAACCTCCCGGTCAACGACCTCGGCCGGTTCTTCGTCGAATTCAGCCCCGATCGCGGCTTCAACTCTGCCACAGCCGCGTGGTGGGAGGCGCAGCCGCGCGGGCTGCAGATTCCCCGCGAAACCATCGCGACGCTGGCAGCCCCGGCGCTGGCCGCCGACGTTCGCACCCTCTACCAGAACCTCTCCCAGACCAACACCTGGGCGCTGGCCGGCGGCATCGCCGCCGATGCCCAGTGGCTGCTGCTGGCCCCCGTGAGCGACTTGCAGGAGTATCACGTTCAGGCACTTCCCGGCCGCGAGTATCTCGTCAACACGATGTTGAACTATCTCGAGCTTGAGCGGCTGGTCTGGGTTCCCGAGATGCGGTTCACCATCTCGCTGGCCGAGTTCACGGTGCTGCTGGCCATGACGGACCTCCACGCCCGCCGCCATCATGCCTCGATGATCGTTCACGAGGGCGTGCCCAACTCCTTCGAAAGGAATGAGCTCGTCCAGGGCTGGCAGAACGCCTTTGAGTTCCCCGATCCCCGCTACCTGCTCCCGTTCGTCGCCCACATGCTCGACGACCGCTCCCGCCAGTTGCCGCTCGCCGCCGTCCCCGCGCTCGCCGACGAGCTGGCCAAACGCGGCTTCCTCACCCGCCAGGCCAACGGCTGGCAGTGGACCGACCCCGGCCTGTTCCTGGCTGAAGCCCTACGGCGCCGCACCTGCGCCGTAGCCATCGATGTAGCCGCAGCCGCCCCGGGCGGCGGTCTGGGCACGCAGGGCGCTCTCTGGGTGCGGGCCGACCAGCCCCTTTTCTTTTTCAACATCGACCGCATCGCCGCCACCGTCACCTGCATCGGCGCCGACCAGGATCTAGCACGTCAGATCATGACCGAGATCTTCACGCCCCAGGGCCTACCGGCGGCCTCCGCCGCGGTTCCTGCTCCCCCTCCGCAGGCAGTCCCGATGCCGCCCCCACCGCCGTCGCGAGGCGCGGCCTTCTGTGTGAACTGCGGCGCTCCCAGGTCCCCCAACGCTGGCTTCTGCCACGGCTGCGGGGCGCGCCTGCAGTAGCCGGCCCTCGTGCAAAGTCACCATCCGCGAGCAAATCCGCGATGCCTGTTCCCCATGGCCGCGCACTTGTTCTCTGATGGCGACCACGCGAACACTCCTGTTGACTGCCACTCGGCGAAATCGACGAATTAGAGTAGGCCCTCTGGAATCAATCATTTTGCGAGTGCCTCCCGGCCGCGAATTCTCCTTTCTTCGACCTGGGGAGCCACTTGCCTATCCTGGGCTTTCACGTGATCTCAGGACGCAAATCCGAAATCCCCCTGTCCGGTTAACACCCTGGAGAAAGTGCCTCGGTGTAGCCACTGAGGCTGTAAAGCCCGTGTGACAGTCTGACCCAGACACGTCAGCACCACACATTGTAGCCCCGCCTTGGAGCGGTGAGCACGCGGAAGAGACTTCCACTTGCGGTGTCCCTGCCCCCGGCCAAGGAGGCAGGATGGCAACTCGAAGACGAACGAACAAAGTAGACATCAACGCTTTGGTGGACCTATACGAGCGATGCGCGGGCATCGATGTCCACAAGGAAACGGTAACGGTTTGCGTGATCCGGCCGGGGACCGACGGTTCGGCGCAGGGTGAAATGGCCACCTACGGAACCACCACCCGGGAATTGCGTCAACTGAGCCAATGGCTGCAGGAATGCGGCGTGACCCACGCGGTGATGGAATCCACCGGCGTCTACTGGCGGCCGGTGTGGCAGATTCTGGAAGCGGGCGGTTTTCATCTATTCCTGGCCAACGCCAAACAGGTGCGGAACATGCCGGGGCGGAAGACGGACCAGGCGGACGCGGTATGGCTGGCGACATTGCTGCGCAAGGGGTTGATCAAAGGGAGTTTCATCGCTCCACCACAGGTCCGCGCCCTACGGCTGGAAGAGGCCAACATCAAACTGGACACGGTGGCCAGCGACTTGATGGGGGTGGGGCCGCGGATGATGCTGGAGGAATTGATCCGGGGCGAGACCGACACCACCTAGATCGCCGAGTTGGCGCTGGGTCGAATGCGGTCCAAGATCCCGCAACTGGTGGCGGCGCTGGAGGGCTATTTTCGCCCCCATCAGACTTTTTTGCTGAAACAACTGCTCCATCAATTCGACGATCTGTGCCGAAGGATCGAGCGTTTCGAACAGCAAATTGAGGAGTACTCGCGCCCTTTTGACAAGCAGATGGCCCGACTGGACTCGGTGCCAGGGATTGATCGGCTGTCGGCGGCCGCGATCCTTTCCGAGACTGGCGTGGACATGGACCCGTTTCCGACCCCGCAGCAGTTTTGCCGCTGGGCGACCATCGCTCCCGGCAATAACAAGACCGCGGGCAAACAGCGTAACGGCAAGATCGGCAGGGGGAACCGATGGCTGCGGGGCAGCCTGACGCAGTGTGCCTGGGCGGCCACGCATGACAAGAACAGCTACTTCGCCGCTCAGTACCACCGGTTGCTCCATCGTGGCAAAGGGCGAGCCCTGGTAGGAGTGGGCCACTCCATGCTCGCCGCGGAGATTTTCGGAAGAGGCTACGCAACCCCCAAACTGCGGGGGCGAATTGTCAATTGTCAGCTCACATGCCCGACGTAATCGGGTGTGTTCACTTGAACCTGGAAGCCGTCGGGGTCAAAGAGCTTGAACGATTCTTTCGAATTGCCGCTCTCGAACTTCAAATTGAGCTTCCTTAATTTCGCGCGCGTCTCGTCGGCGTTGAAACCCGCAATTCCGAAGTCATAGTGATCCACCCGGGCAGTTTGATTATCGCCCTGCTCAACGCCAAAAAAAGAGTTCCCGACACCCAGAATGTGTATGGTCGCCGACTGTTGCTTCAGCGGCATCCCGAAGAACTCCTGATAGAATTTGGATGTGCGGTGAAGGTCGGGAACCTTTACCGTGACGTGGTTAATACTGACCGCCCGGAGGCTTTTCTCCTTCGGCGCTGTCTGCGCGGAAGCGACCAACGCGGCCAGGGAAAGTGCGAGCTGGCGGCGGGTCAGTTTGCCGCGCTCGAAATTACTCAGCATCGTTTCTATGGTTTGTATCATGGGGTCCTTTCACTTGCCCGGGTTCTCACCCCGGATAAGCCCTACTTCCGCGCCGCGTAAGTCTTGGTGAAGTTGTTGCGCGTGTTCGTCACGCTGAATGTTCCGTCCGATTCCGCGGACACCTTGATCCAGAATGCCGGACCCGTGTGACCTCCGCGGCCTCCGCCTGGGCCGCCACCGGCCCGGCCGCCCGGTCCGGGAGCGTTGGGCGCGCCCGCGGCGGCCCCCGGCGGCGGCGGTCCTCCCGCTCCGGGCCCGCGGCCCTGTCCGAATGTAGGCGGAGGATTCAGCAGCACGTTCGCCACGGTCGCATTGTCTTCCATGTTGGCGATGAACAGCGCCGGCGTGTTATGCTCCAGGCCGGCCGCGTACGCCCAGTGGAGCTGCCATATGTCTTCCAGTCCCGGCGACGTGTGCAGCGTCTGCATGGTTTGAATGGCGCCGCCTTTGCGCGTGCTGTTGTGCATGATCGCCACCCGCGGCTGTAAACCGTGTACCAGCGCGGGCGAGCCCGATTGGTCGATGCCGTGATGCGACGTGAGGTAAAGATCCACCGTCCCAATCGGGTTATTTGGGCACATCAAGTCCTGTTCCTTATTCCAGGTGAAGTCGCCCAGGTTGACCGTGCGGAATTTGCCGTATGTGAATACCAGGCCCATCGACATCGTGTTATCGGGGTCTACCCGCGACTCATCCCGCGGCGCAAAGCCGGCGCAAGCCGGATTCGGTTTGCCGCCCCCGGGAAGCGGCGTCTTCAGCACCTCGCCGTTGGACGTAGCCACCACCACCGTCACCCCATCGAACGGAATCTTGTCGCCCGGCTTGACCACCGTGTGTTTGGCCTTGGCGTACAGCTCCGCGTACATTTTCTGGAATCCCGGTACCTGCTCTTTCGGCTCCGACGAGGGGCCATGATCGATAAATTGCGCCATCGGAATCCGCGATGCCACTTCCTGCAGCCCGCCTACATGGTCGCTGTGGTAGTGCGTCGATACCATGTGGTCGATCTGCTTCACGCCGGCCGCTTGAATGACCCCCATAATGCGGTCGGCATCGCGGCCCCCGGGGCTGCCGGTATCCATCAGGAGCGACTCGCCGCGGCGCCACTCCTCCAGTGTGAATTCCACCATCGGCTTGCGCACGATGACCCCGGCGTTGTTGATGAGGATGTCCACTTTCCCGAACCGAGCGGCGATTTCTCTCTCCATCCGCCGCACCTGGTCTTCGCTGGTCACATCCGCCGGGACGACTGTCGCCTGGCCGTTCGCGGCGCCGATCTCGGCTGCCACCGCGTCCAGCCGTTCGCGGTCCCTCGCTACCAGCGCAATCCGCGCCCCTTCCGCCGCCAGCGCCAAGGCCATGGCCTTGCCCAGTCCCCGGCTGGCGCCGGTAATCACCGCGGTCTTGCCATTCAGCTTTCCGCTCACGTGCCGGTCGGTCCAGTCTGCGCCCGGGTCATGATGTCGTCCGCCAGCGCCTGGGGGTCGTCCATGTTGCAGATCTTCTCGTGGCTGGCCCCGCCCGCGGTCTCTATCGAAAGATCGCCCACCTTCCACAGGCGCTGTACAAGCCGCTGGTCCACCCGCACATCCTGCACCTTATAAAGCTGAATATTGCGCGTGGATTTGGAGGTTATTCCGACTTCATAGCGCAGCCGGTGGTCGGCGGTAAACACCAGCTTGGTAAAACGCCGGCGAAGCCAGCGCTCGGCCGGCCACAGCAGCACCAGCGGAGCGACGATCGGCACCCAGATCAGCTTCTCGTTGTCGCGCCAGTTTGCCACGTACGCGATTTCCACCCCCAGAACCACGATAGCCGCCAGGATTGCGCCTGCCTTGATGAACTTCGCTGTGGGTCGAACGATGCGTTCTGTCACGATACCATCCTCCCGAAGCGGTTATTGTACCGCGCCGATCCATCCTGCCTGGCGATTTCTTGTAAAACGTCGTGCTCGGCCATAAGATAGTACAGGGTCTGAATCCCTCAGGCCATCGTGCGAGAGTTGTTCGATGCGGCTGGAGGCCCTCCCGGGACCTCCCGCCCCGCTGCGTCCAGGAGCCAGGATGCGCAAACCAGAACCGGAGGAGGCCGGCCATCCCTGCCGCAGTTTCCTCGAGACCATGAACGGCGGAGCCGTCACCCTGACCGCGGACGGCACTGTTGCCTACTGCAACCGGCATTTCTCCGACCTGATCGGGACACCGCTGGAGTTGGTGATGGGCGCGTCCCTCGAAGGGTTCGTCGCACCGCACCACCGCCATCGTTTGCGGCCCCTGCTGGCCCAAGCCCTCTCCGGCAACGCCCAAGGAGAGGTCCCATTTCTGGCCGGTGACGGAACCGAGGTGTGGGCCGCGCTGTCCCTATCCCCCATGAAACTGAAGGACGCAACCGGCATCTGTCTGGTCGTCGCCGACATCACGGAGAGAAAAAGGGCCGACGAGCTGCGCATCTATCTGGCTGCGATTGTGGATTCGTCCGACGACGCCATCGTCGGCATAAACCTGGATAATGTCATCCTGAGCTTTAACCCCGCCGCGGAAAGGCTCTCCGGATACTCCGCCGCGGAAATCGTCGGTCAGCCGGTTTCGCTACTGTGGCCGCCCGATCGTACGGACGGGCCATTGAGCTTTGTCGACCGAATCGCACGCGGGGAAACCATCCTCAACTACGAAACCGAACGGCTTGGCAAAGGCGGAAGACGGGTTCAGTTGTCCGTCTCTATGTTCCCCGTCCGGGACTCGGAAGGCCATATCACGGGCGGCGCCGCCGTTGCCCGCGACATCACCCGGCGCAAGCAGGCGGATGAAGCATTGCGCCTAAGCGAGGCGGAGCTGAAAGAGGCGCAGCGCGTCGCCCACCTCGGCAGTTGGTCCATGGATGTGAAAACCGGCCAGGTCGCGTGGTCCGACGAGCTGTACCGTATGATGGGCTTCGACCCCTCCCTGCCGCCCCCTCCATATCCCGAACATGGGCGGATCTTTACGCCCGAGAGCTTTGCACGGCTTGCCGCTGGGCTGGACAACACCGTGCGCACCGGCGTGCCTTACGAACTGGAGCTGGAGACCGTGCGCGCCGACGGGGACCACGGGTGGATGCTGGCGCGCGGCGAGCCAGTACGGGACTCGAGCGGCGCCATCACCGGCCTGCGCGGCATCGCCCAGGACATTGCCGAGCGCAAGCAGGCGGAGGCGGCACGGCAAGAGAGCGAAACCGCCTTTCGCACCCTGGCGGACTCCGTCCCGCAGATGGTTTGGATGTGCACGCCCGACGGCTTGAACGTCTACTTCAACCAGCGATGGGTGGATTACACCGGGTTGAGCCTGGCCGATAGCTATGGAAGAGGCTGGAACACTCCGTTCCACCCCGACGACCGGCAACCCGCGTGGGACGCCTGGAACCACGCCACCGAGACCGGTGAAACCTACCGCGTCGAAAGCCGCCTGCGGGCCGCCGATGGCAGCTATCGCTGGTTTCTCATGCGGGGCGTGCCCCTGCGCGATGCTGCGGGACACATCGTCAAGTGGTTCGGCACCTGCACCGATATCGACGATTTGAAGCAAGGCGAAGAGGCGCTCCGCAACCTCAATGAGGAGCTGGAAAAACGCGTCGAAGAGCGCACCGCTCAGTTGCGCGATAGCGAGCAGCGCCTGGCCCTCGCCCTCCGCGCATCGCACGAGGGAGTGTGGGACTGGAACGTGGAGACCGGCGCCGTCTGGTATTCCTCCCGATGTAGGGAGATGTTGGGCTACGCCGAGTCCGAGATCGAGCCGCACATGAGCGTTCTTGAGAATCTTCTCCATCCCGACGACCGGGCGTCGTTCCGTGAGGCGGTGGAGGCCGTCCTGCGCGGAGAACGCGAACATGAGATGGAATTCCGCTTGCGCCATAAGGATGGCCATTACGTCGACATTCTCTCGTGCGGGTTCCCCGTACGGCGCCAGGTGGAAGGCCCCATCGTCCGCATTGTGGGGACTCACTTCGATCTCACCGAGCGCAAGCGGGCGGAAGAGGCCTTGCGCCAGCGTGAGGAGTGGCTACGGCTGGCCCACGCCGCCGCCCATTCCGGCGCCTGGGAGTGGGACCTGCGGACCAACCTGAATATCTGGTCGGAGGAGCTGTGGAAACTGTACGGGCTGGAGCCGCATAGTTGCGAGCCCTCCTATGCGGCGTGGCTGGAGGTGGTGCATCCCGATGACCGGCCCACGGCCGAGCGCACGGTCGAGGAAGCGGCCCGCAAGGGAATCGACCTGATTGTGGAGTTCCGGGTACGCGATCGGGACGGTACGGAGCGGTGGTTGCTGTCCCGCGGGCGCCCGTTTCAGGATGCCGATGGCCAGGTGGTCCGCGTCGTCGGAATCGTCGTCGACATCACCGAACGCAAGCGTTCCGAGGAGGCGCTTCAGAGATCGCATGACGAGCTGGAGAGGCGTGTTGAGGAACGAACCGCCGAACTGTCCGCGGCCAGCGCCTACCACCGCAGCCTCATCGAGGCCAGCCTCGATCCGCTGGTCACCATTGCGCCGGAGGGAACCATCACCGACGTGAATCACGCCACCGAGCAGGTCACCGGGCGGCCGCGGCAGGAACTGATTGGCACCGATTTCTGCGACTACTTCACGGACCGGGAAAAGGCGCGGCGAGGGTACCAGCAAGCCTTTCGCGAAGGTTCGGTTCAAGACTATGAATTGCAGATCCGCCATCGCGACGGACACATTACCCCCGTGCGCTACAACGCTTCGGTCTACCGGCACGAAGGAGGCGCCATAGCCGGCGTGTTTGCCGCCGCTCGGGACATCACCGGACGCAAGCGGGCGGAGCAGGAGGTCCTGCGGCTGAACCAGGATCTGGAGCGCCGGGTGGCGGAGCGCACCGCCCAACTCGAGCGCGCCGCCGCCGAACTGGAGAAGCGCAATCTGGAAGTGGAGCGCGTCAACCGGATGAAGACCG
Organism: Bryobacterales bacterium; assembly: GCA_003142355.1. The sequence goes on along the minus strand of PLMF01000432.1, from coordinate 4,628 downwards.
ATTTTCTGGGGCGCAGCAGCCACGAACTGCGCACCCCGCTGAACGCGATCCTGGGCTACTCCGACCTCCTCGGCGAACAGTCCGCCGGCCCCCTGCCTCCCCCCTACCCGCGGTTTGTGGCCAACATTCAGGAAGGCGCCCGGCACCTGCTCGAGATCGTCAACGATCTCCTCGATATCTCCAAAATCGAGGCCGGACGTATCGATCTGAACCGCGAAGCGTTCCGCTTTGCCGATGCCCTGGAGGAAGTGCTGTCGGTCATCGCGCCGCTGGCGAAGATCAAGCATATTGCGATCGACATCCAGGTGCCCGCCGGCATGTCGATCCGCGCGGACCGGACGCGCTTCAAGCAGGTGCTCTACAACCTGTTGAGCAACGCCGTAAAGTTCACCCCGGAGAACGGCCGCGTCTGGATTGCCGATTCCAGCCGCGAGGATGCCGCGGCTTTCTGTGTCGGCGACACCGGAATCGGCATTCCGGCCTCGGAATTGAAGTCGATCTTCGACGAGTTTCACCAGGTGAACGACCCCTCCCGCACCGCCAGGGAGGGTACTGGCCTGGGATTATCCATCACCCGGCGTCTGGTGGATCTGCACGGAGGCTCTATCGCCGTGGAAAGCGTTCTGGGCCAGGGCAGCCGCTTCACGGTCTCGTTAGGCCCGCTCAGCCTGGTGTAATGTGGCGCACGCACTCGTGCGTGCCGCGTCCCGACTCATCGGGACGCTCTTTGGCCCCACCGCTTCCGCCCTGCGGGGCGGCGCCGCTTTCCGGGCCGGTCTCCTGGCCGGCGGAGCCTCGAGGAGTTTCAGAATCCCCTCGATGGTCGCGCGCAGCTCCTGGTACACCGGGCTGGGTGGATCCAGCACCGCCAGCGCCCGCCTGTAGAGAGCCATGGCGCTCGCCTTGTTGCCCTCCGCCAGCTGCCCGGCGCCCTGTTGCGCCAGCCCGGTGGCGAGACAGTAGGCGCGGATGGCGTTGGCCCGGTCGGCGGCTTCCTTGGCCTGATCGTATTTTTTCTGGTCGGCGTAAAACGCGGCCACCTTATCCAGCGCAATGGCCACCATGGGGTGCTCGCCGCCCACCGACCAGACCCACAGCCCAATCAGCCTTTGGTACAGTGGCTCGGCTTCGGCGTACTTCTTCTGGCCGAAAAGCGCGTATGCCAGGCCGTCGATGGTGGCCAGCAGGTCGGCGTGCTCCCGGCCGTACAGCGTCTCGCGAATGACCAGCGCGCGGCGGAAGGCTTCCTCGGCCCTGTCGTAACGGCGCCTGCTAGTCGAGACCTCGCCCAGGCGATCGAGATCGGGCACCAGCGAGACGTCCAGCGGGCCGGCCAGCTTCTTGCGGATGGCGAGGGCGGCGTTGAGTGAGCTCTCGGCCATCGGCAGATCCTTCTTGTCCATATCGATCTGAGCCATGCGGCTGAAATCGTCCGCCACGGCGGCGCTCTCGAAACCGGAAGCGCGCCCGTGCATGGCGAGTACGCGGTTCAGGATGCCGTCGGCCCGGTCGTAATTCTTCATGCCGCGGCAGAGAGCCGCGGATACCAGAAGGTCGTCGGCGATCTTGGGATCGTTCTGGCCGAGCGTGTTTTCGCGCCAGTTGATGGCCATTTGCAGATAGTTGTCGGCCTCCGCGAACTCTCCCGCCGCGGCGCGAATGGAAGCCAGGCGTTTCAGAATATCGTAGCGGACGGGGTTCTCAGGCGGGGTCTCCTGGGCCAGTTGCCAGGCCTTTTCAAACGCCTGCCGTCCGGCTTCGTAGTCGCCGCGCAGGTAGCCCGCGTCGCCGGCCTCGATGAGCGTTTGCATCTCGGCCGCGGGATCATCCTGTTGAGCCGCCGCGCGCCCGAGGAAACACGCCCACAACACCAAGCCGGCGCCGATGGCGCGAGCAATCGGGGTACACATGCTAGCGTTTTAGTACTAATTCATTCGCGATGTCAAGACGGTCGCTCCTCAGCACAAGTTCCCGAATGAATCGGATGTGCTGGATCGCGGGATTGACTCGCCGCATAATATTGCATTATGCTGAAAGAGCGACTGGGAGAACTGCCCTTGCGGTTCGTCGGGTCATACCCGCTCAGCCGCCTTTTTTGTGTACATCCTCTACATAGATGAATCAGGCGATGGAGGAACAAATCCTGGAAGTTCCCGCCATCTGGTTCTTGCCGGCGTCGCAATTCATGAAGGTCAATGGAGAACGCTGACGCGGAAGCTCGACTCCATCCAAGACTCGCACTTTCCTCAAGCGGGGAGCCCGATCGAATTCCATGCCAGCGAAATCCGCAGCGGGCGCAACTTCTTCCGTTCCGTTGGCCGGGCCGAAAGAATAACCCTCATGGACGACGTGTACGGCGTAATTCCCCAAGTCGCCGGGCAACGAATGGTGCTGTTTGCCGCTGTGATCGAAAAGAACGCTCTTCTGAGGAAGTACGGAGGAAGGGTGGAGCCGTACGAGCAAGCTTTCGAAGGGCTTTGCACGATGTTTAACCTGTTCCTGCGCAAGGTGCAAGCCAAGCAAGGGAGCGTTCAACGAGGCATCATTGTTTTCGATGAAGCTAGGCCATCTCTGTCCCGACAGATTCGGACCCTCTTAGCGAAATTTCAAGCTGGTGGTAGCCGCTGGACCACTATAGACAGCTTGGTCGAGACGGTATTCTTCTTCGATTCTCGTACTTCAAGGATCATGCAACTCGCTGATTTCACCGCCCACGCTGTATATCGCTGGTATGAGACAGGCGACCCAAATCACCTGACGGCAATACAGCACAAATTCGACCGGGAGGGACGCAGACAGCACGGTCTCAAATGCTACCCCTTAGAATGCACGAAGAACTGTCCGTAGCGCCGCCAGCCATGCACTCTTGACGCAGTAGACCAGACGGCTGCGCCGGCATCGCCCCCTCGCCCGCCCCCCGCCTTACACTGGAGCTTTGGAGCTTTCATGAGATTCCGCCGTCTCCTCCTGCTATCCGCCCTCGCCCTGCCCGCCGTGGCCGACGAAGGCATGTGGCTCTTCAACCAATTCCCCAAGGACCAGGTCAAAGAGAAGTACGGCTTCGAAGTCACCGGCCAGTTCCTCGAGAACCTGCGGCTGGCGTCCATGCGCATCGGCGGCGGATCGGGCTCGTTCGTCTCCCCCAACGGCCTCATCTTCACCAATCATCACGTGGCCTCCGATTGCATTTCGAAAGTCAGCTCAGCGCAGCACGATTACGTCAAGGACGGCTTCTATGCCGCCACCCGCCAGCAGGAGCTCCAGTGCCCCGACCTCGAGGCCAACGTCCTCGTCGGCATGGAGGAGGTCACCGCCCAGGTGAAAGACGCGGCCAAGGACGGCCTCAAGCCCGCCGAGGCGCTGCAGAAGCGCAACGCCGCCATCGCCCGCATCGAGAAAACCTGCGCCGATCAAACCGGCGGCACTTGCACCGTCGTCAAGCTCTTCTCGGGCCAGCGCTTCGACCTCTATCGGTACAAGAAATACACCGATCTGCGGCTGGTGTTCGCTCCCGAGTTCGGCATCGCCTTCTTCGGCGGCGATCCCGATAACTTCACCTACCCGCGCTACGACCTCGACATCGCTTTCCTCCGCGCCTACGAGGACGGCCAGCCCGCCGCTACGCCGCACTACCTCAAGTGGAGCGCCGAGGGCGTCCAGGACACCGCGCTGGTATTCGTCTCCGGAAACCCCGGCTCGACGTCGCGCCTCGCCACCGCCGCCCAGCTCGCCTTTTACCGGGACACTTCGCTGCCCCTGACCCTGACGCGTCTGCAGACGCGCATTCAGGCCCTGCGCGTCTTCTCGGCCCAGAGCGAGGAGAACCGGCGGCTGGCCCAGCGGACTTTGTTCGGCTTCTCGAACACCTACAAATCGACCGCCGGCAAGCTCATCGGCTTGAACGATGTCAAGCTGATGGTGCGCAAACAAGCCTTCGAAAAGAAGCTGCGCAGTGCCATCGAGCGCGACCCCAAGCTGGGAACCGGCGCCGGCAAGGTGTGGGACGAGGTGGCGGCCGCTTACAAGAGCTGGACGCCGTTCGAGAAGCCGTACCAGGTCCTCGAGCGCCCCGCGGCCCTGGGGTCGAATCTATTCCGCATCGCCCGCCAGATCGTACGCCTCTCCGAGGAGCGCGCGAAACCCAACGACCAGCGCCTGCCCGAATACCGCGATAGCGCCCTGCGCTCGCTCGAGCTCGCCTTGTATTCGCCGGCCCCCATCGACGATTCGCTCGAAACCGCGCTCCTGGCCCGGTATCTCGAAGACGTCAAGGCTCTGGGTGAAAAGGAAGCGCCCGTGAAGGCCCTGCTGGGCACCCTGACGCCGCAACAGGCCGCCGCCGGGTTGGTGCGCTCCACCAAGCTGAAGGATGTCGCCGAGAGGAAGCGTCTGGCGGCCAGTGGCGAAGCGGTCCTCAACTCCGGCGACGCCATGATCCGCCTGGCGCGCCTCGTCGATGAACCGGCCCGCAAGCTCCTCCGGAAACGTGAGGACCTGATCGAATCGCTGGATGCTTCGAGCGTCGAGCGCATCGTCCAATACCGGCTCAAGGTGCTCGGCGCCGGCGAGTATCCCGATGCCACCTCCACGCCTCGCCTGGCCTTCGGGGCGGTCAAAGGGTACAAGGA
>PLMF01000040.1 GCA_003142355.1 Bryobacterales bacterium | reverse complement strand
CACAGATTCTGCTGAGGAAGCGTAAATGCGTACTCCCGGCAGATCGGCGAAAACCGAGGCCTGTTGCGAAATCCCCTTCCCACCAGCGCCAACGCCCAGGAGGCCCGCTTCCGGGGGACAGGTCCTTCAACGAACAGTTCCCGGAATCCGGTGGCAGACAACCGGGCTATGCTCCACTCAGTGCGCTAGGCGAACAGCCCTGGAATCAGACCCTCATGATTTCCATGGCCTGCGTGAGGCTCGCGATTGGATCGCGGCCCTGCGCGGGCGAGTATTCGTGCGCCACATAGCCGGTGTAGTTGAGGTCGGCAATGGCTTGAGCGATGAAGCGGTAATTCAGCTCCTGCGTGTTGTCGAGCTCGTGGCGCCCGGGATTCCCGCCCGTGTGGAAGTGTCCGATCCACTGGAAGTGGTCCCGGATGTTGCGGACGATGTCGCCATCCATGACCTGCGCGTGATAAATGTCGTAGAGAATCTTCACCCGCGGTGAATTGACGCGCCGCATCACATCCACGCCCCAGGCGATGTGATCGAACATGTAGTCCTTGTGATTTACCTTGCTGTTCAGGTATTCCATGCAGATGGTGACAGCCTTGTCCTCGGCGTGCGCCTTGATGCGGTTCAGGAACTCGACGCAGTGATCGGCGCCCTCCACGTCGGACATGCCCTGTCGGTTACCCGAGAACGCGATGATATTGGGCACGCCATTGGCGGCGCACTCGTCGATGGCGGCGTCGATCGATTTCTCAAGTGCCGCGTGATTCTCCTTGCGATTCAGCGCGTCCGAGATACTTCCGCCCGGGCCGTCCGGATACATGGTTGGTATCAGACCGTATTTCTTGAGCGTGGGCCAATCCGCCGGTCCGATCAGGTCATACCCTACGCAACCCAGGCGGGCGGCCTCGCGACAGATCTCCTCAAGGCTCATGCCGCGGCCGAAGACGCCGCGAGTGACGCCTTGTTTCAGCCGCCCCTTTTGGCCGACCGGAGCGGACGTTTGTGCCACAGCGGCGGACGCCGCCAGGGCGGGAAGAAAATCTCTTCGGCGCATCAATCCTCCTCGTACTCGATGATACAGCGTGGGACAGGCCATCGTTTTCCGTGGCCTGTCGGCTTTCCCCCTCAGCCTTCGACCATCACGACGCCCAGGGCGGCCGCGGCGTTTCGGATGCGCCAGAGCATTTCCGTCAATTCGAGCTCTTCGAGCGGGTCCAGTTTACCCGAGACGGACTCCAACAGCCTGGCAGCGGCCCCGCAACGCTTCAATGCGAGGGCGAAGGAAGGCGCCGGCGGCGGGGCTGCGGCCTCGGAACGCCGGCCCAGTTCCGCTATGGCGGCGGCCACCCGGCGGCGTTCCTCCGGGACGAACGCGATGACTTCGCCGTCCAGGCGCACCCCCTCGGCGCTCACGTCCGGAGCAATGGCGCGGAACTCTTCGGCCGTGATGCGCGTGAGCTGCGCGGCGTGGAAGAAGGCCGGACCGAACTCTTCCAGGTGGCGGATGCTCTCGTCCACCCTCCTGCGGCTGGCACCGATCTGCTCGGTACAGAACTGGTCCCAGTTGTTGGCGCGGTCCCGGTACATTTTTTCGTCGCGAATGCGGCGCAGGCATTCGATGTCCGCGGCGGAGCAGCGTCCGGCGATCAGTCCAAAGGCCTCGCGGCGTCCGAGCCACTGGCCCAGTTCGAGATCCCGCGGCGCCGGTTGGCCGGTGGCGGGAAGTTGCTCTTCCAACGAGTTGTGCATGTGGTAATTCGAGAGAATTTGGGCGGAATCGCCCAAACCGCGACTGAATACAAAAGGTTTAAGTGCGGTTTTTTGGGCGAATTCGCCCAAATGTCCTCCCCCTCCGCCTCCATCATCCCATGGGCACCGTTGGCGAACCGTTTCGCCGAAGCACACTTTTCCCGCCATCCTATTGCTGCCAATGCGTTTAAGAATTCCGCAAATTCGTGTGACCGAAAAACCTTCGGCTACAGGTCCCTGGGCGTCAGGCCGGTCTTCTTGGCTAGGACCTTCATGGCCGTGGGGCCAAGAGCGACCCGGTCGTGGTAGGCAAACAAGATATCGGAGTAGCCAGGACGTTCGAGGATCCGGTGGGATGTGCCACCCTGGCGTTTGATCCCCCAGCCGATCCGCAGCAACGCGGCCAGAGCCTTCGGCGCCTTAACGGACGGCCAGTTCTGAGATGGACTCTCAGGCGGCAATGAAGGTGACGTTCATGGGACCGGGCAAGGCTTCGCCGTGCTCCAGACGGTCGGCAATCAGGCGCAGTGCCAGCGCCTCCACGGCTGCGGTGGCCTGCTTCTTGGTGCGGCCGTAGGCCATCACGCCGGGGAGCGCTGCAATATCGGCCAGCCAGCGGCCGTCCTCTTCGCGGTAGTACTCGATGGCCAGGGAGAACCCTTCGGCTGCCAGAGCCTTCGGCATTTCTCCATCATGCCACGTTGCACTTCCACGTGCCTACAACCCTTCGGTTAACAGCCGAATGGCTTATAGCCGCCTCACGTTGCAAACACAAGACTTAGACGCCCGACAAATAAGTTTTCCCAAAATTTGGGAGGACTCTGGGGGGACACTCCCTGGCGATTCGGCCACCTCTCATGGAGGCGCCCCCTTCCGGGGCAAAGTCGATCCAGATTTCCCTCGAATCGGACTTCGCCGCTAGCAGGTGCCCTCATCTATTACCTCTGAGCTTGTGCAGACGGAGTATTCACATGTACAATTAGTATTACAACGTTAAGTGC
>PLMF01000377.1 GCA_003142355.1 Bryobacterales bacterium | reverse complement strand
GATAGGTTGTCGAACATGAGAGCGGAACTCCGCCGCGAGCGAACACCGCGGGGACAGTCCCCTTATTATAGCCGGTTATGCGGCGGGTACGATGCGGACGCTGCTCGCCGCCATTTTCCCGGTGCGGTCCATCCCCAGTTCGTAGACCACCCGCGTGCCCGGCCGCAAATCCGTCGCCAGACCCTCCGCCAGCCGCGACACGTGGAAGAAGATGTCTCTTCCACCATCGTCCGGCCGCAGAAATCCGAAGCCTTTGGCTTCAAAGTATGTGACCACGGCGCCAGCCTGCTCACCCGTGGGCGCTTCCCCGCTGGCGTCGCCGGCCTCCGCGGCAGACTGCCCGGGCCGGCTGCTCTTGTCTCCTACCCCCTGCTTGATCAGTGCCAGGTCGTCCTCGGTCCAATTCGCGGGCTGCGTATTGGCCGGCATCTTGAGGTCCGGATTGCGCTTGCGGGCCTCTTCAAATAACCTCTTTTGGCTTGCGTTCAACGAAAGTTTCCTTTAGTCACGGCGGCTCTACGCCGGTACCGGCGCGGCCTTCTTCCTGCGCGAGCCCTTCTTTTCGGCGGGGGGCTGCCGGTCGCTCTTCTTCAAACTGCCCATCACCATCGTGGTGACGAACTTCTTCTCCCCGTGATCGTCGAACTTGATCACGATTCTTTCTTCACTGCTGGCGAGGACCGTTCCCAGGCCGAACTTCTGATGCTCGACTTGGGCGCCCTGAGAAAAAGTGTTGGAAGCCATAGATTTCCTGCGCGTTATTCCTCGAATGGACTGCGGCGGATGTGAGGTGGCGATGATGAATTGGAGACAAGAGTATCGGACAGAAATCCCACAATGAATGTAGATTCTATCCTAGCACACTGTGGCGCCAGGCTTTTGTGGGGCAGACGCTTTCGCCTGCCAACTGACCTTTTTGCCCCGCCCCGCTCTACGGTTCCGCCCTGGTCGCGGACCAGTGCGAATGAATGATGCGCCAGCCCTCTTTCTTTCGCTGGTACACCTGGGTGGCGTTCCAGCGCGTGGTCGCCGTCCCCACGTGCCTCACCAGGGTATACGTCAGCACCGCCGTGTCGCCGCTCGCTTGCACCTTTGCATCGGCCATCTCGTAGCTGTCGAACAATGGCCTGCCCCGGTAGCCTTCAAAGAGCGCTTTCACCGCCGGCAGGCCCTCCAGCCTCTTGTCCGTCACCACATGGAAGTAGGTGATCTCGGGATCTGAGATCGCCAGCAGCGGGTCGGGATTCCCCACCTGCCAGCCGTCCAACGTCGTGCGCTCCAGCGCGATCACCTCGCGCGCAGTGGCCTCGCTCCCATCGGCCGCCGCCAACACGCCGCCGAGCGCGGCCGCCACCGCGCAAGCCAGAACTGAACTCTTCATTCGATTGCCTCCACTAAATAGGACAACCCGCCACCCACCCTGTGACAGTTGGCGCCGAAAAACTACGCCGGCGATCCCAGCGAGACCGCCTTCAGAGCCTCGCGCAGTGTCGCCACCTGCTCGGCCGGCTCGTAGAACGGGTGGTCCCGATAGACCTGCGCGGCCACTTTCATGTACGCATCTGTCAGCTCGCCGGCCCTGTCCTCGGCCACCTCCCGCACCTTGCGCTGGTAATCCGACGTGAACACCAGCTTCTGCGGATCCACGAAGCCGCCCTGGATATAGGCCCGGGTCTTCTTCACGCACTTGCAGCGGGCGTCGGGGGTCACCAGGCTGCAGTTGCCGCGCAGATACTCGTACAGATCGCGCCGCGCGCGCGATAGGATCTGTCGGAAGTTCACGGGCGTAACCTCCACAATCTCCGCGCCGACCTCGTCGCTGACACCGAAAATCTCTCCCAGGATGAACACCAGCCGCTGCCGCCCGTCCAGGCACAGCAGGGTTCCCATGGTGCATCCGATCTTGGCCTCTTCGACCAGAATCTCCACCGGAACCGGAACCGTCCGCGGGTCCGGCAGGTCCAGGTCGGGTACCCGCTCCAGGCCGCGTGCGGCATCCTCGAACGAGCAAACCGCCACCGCTGCCTTCTTGAAATTCAGAATGTGGTTGACCGCGATGCGATACAGCCACGTGCGAAATTTGGAGTCGCCGCGGAATGTGGGCAGGGCTTTGAAGGCTTTGATCAGCACTTCCTGTGTGACATCCTCCGCGTCGGTGCGGCGGAGCAGCATACGAACCGCGAGGTTGAAGACCCAGGGCTGATGGCGGATCAGGAGAAGTTCCGTGGCCTCGCGGTTCCCCGACTGCGCGCCGCGGACCAATTCCTCATCGGGAGTTTCAGTTGCTGTGATCGTCGGAACCACTGTAACCTTCCGCCGGCGTCTGCTTCTTGCGGTAGTCGCCGCGGCTGAAGTATTTTTCCAGCCAGCAGTAGAGGGCGATGAACAGGTACCGGCTGCCCATCTCCCCGATCTTGAGCTTCGATATCCCCGTGCGCCGGTTCCGCCAGGTGATCGGCATAGTCGTCCAGGAGTAGCCGCGCACGATGGTCTTCAGGGGCAGCTCCACCGTCAGGTTGAAGTGCGGCGAAAGAAATGGCCGGCAGCCATCCAGCGCTGCGCGGCGGTAGGCCTTGAAGGCGTTGGTGAAATCGTTCAGCGGAATGCGGAACAGCGACCGCAAAAACAGGTTCGCCAGGCGGTTGATCAGCAGCTTGTGCAGCGGGTAGTCGATGACCCCGCCGCCGCGGATGAAGCGCGAGCCAAAAACCGCATCCCAGCCTTCGCCCAGCAGTTTCCAATAGCGGACCACGTCGCGGCAGTCGTCCGACTCGTCGGCCATCATGATCACGATGGCATCGCCCCGGCTGTGGTCGATGCCCAAAGCGATGGCTCTCCCGAAACCGTTCTCCCCCGTATTCCGCACCGGGCGCAGTGTGGGCACGCGCTGGCAGAGGGCTTCGAGCGTCTGCCAGGTGGAGTCGGTGCTGCCGTCATCCACCGTTACGATTTCGTGCGGCACCTCGTGCAGGCGCAACTCCACATACAGATGCTCGACGGCGGATCGGATGGCGCCCTCTTCGTTGCGGCAGGGGATCACCACGGAAAGCAACTCGAGCGGCTGGTGGGATGTCGGCTCCGGCCGGCTCCTCATAGACCGCTCCGCTCGAGCCAGTCCGGGTTCGCAATCGCGTGAGCCGCAATTTCTTCTAAGATGCCGGTAATGGGCGTTTCCACCGTCCAGCCGAAGTCCCGCCCCGCCTCCTCGTTGTCCATCGCCACCCAGGGTACGTCGTAGGGCCGTTCTCGAGCGTCGGGTTCGGGACGGTGCGGACCGAAGATGCCGTCGCACCAGGCCGTGAGCTGCGCCAGCGAAAGGGAATTCGCGATCCCCCCGCCGGCGGTGTAGAGCCGCTGCCCGTCCGCCCGTGCGGCGGTCATCTGCGAATCGAGCAGCGCGGCCAGGTCGCGCGGGTGCAGCGCATCCCGAACCTGTTTGCCCTCCCCTCCGAAACCGATGTAGCGCAACGGCCGCCTCCGCAAATGGGCGTTGATCCAGTAAGAGAAAATCCCCTGGTCGGGCGTGCCGAACTGCCCCGGGCCGGCCAGCACTCCGCAGCGGTCGATCCAAACCGGGAACCCGAAGGCGGCGCCCCACTCCAGCGCCAGCGCCTCGGCGGCCAGCTTGGTGCTGCCATAGAGCGACAGCGGCGGGCTGGTCGAGAAGGCGCAGCCGATGCCCTTGTCTGAGACCCCGCGCGGAAGCGGCTGCGAGACGTCCAACTGGAGCGCGTTGCCAACATCCCGCAGCGGAAGCGACTGCAGGCCCGGGATGGAGTAGACCCGGCTGCTGCTCAGCAGCACCAGGCCCGCCCGCGTTTCCTTGCAGAGTTCCAGCACATTCCCCAGACCGACCAGGTTGTGCTCGAACAGCCGGCGGCTGCTGCATCCGCCCTGGACGCCCGCCAGCACGCTCGGTTGAGCGGCGGCTTCGATCACCCAGTCGGCGGCCGGCAGCGGTTCCAGGTCGCTGGCCATCCGCAGGTCGCCATGGAAAACCTCGACGCCCATTCGCCGCAGCCGCAGCCGGTTGCCCTCCGACCCCGGGCGCATCAGATTATCGATGCCCGCGATCGCAAGCCCCGGCCGCCGCTCCAGAAGCGTCTCCGCTACGGCGCTGCCGGCGAATCCACAGATGCCTGTAATCAGGATCCGCATCATACCGCCTCGGTGAGCCGCCGCATCCAACTCCCGGCGATTTCCTGGAAGATCGCCGGCAGCGGCTTGGTGATGTCCCAGGCCGGGTAGTGCGCCTTCATTTTACGAAGATCGCTGTAGTAGCAGACGTGGTCGCCAATGCGGTTCTCATCCACGTAGCGCCAGTTCATGGGACGGCCGGTGACTTCCCCGGCCATGCGGAACGCCTCCAGGATCGAGCACGAGTTCCCTTTGCCGCCGCCCAGGTTGTAGACTTCCCCCACGCGCGGCGCTTTCCAGAACTCGAACATGAAATGCGCCACGTCCTCGGAGTGCAGATTGTCGCGCACCTGCTTGCCCTTATATCCGAACACTTTGTATTCCCTGCCCTCTACGTTGCACTTGATCAGGTAGCTCAGGAATCCGTGCAGCTCGACGCCCGAGTGATTGGGTCCCGTGAGGCAGCCGCCGCGTAGACAGCAGGTGGGCATATTGAAGTACCGCCCGTATTCCTGCACCATCACGTCCGCCGCCAGCTTGGACGCGCCGAAGAGAGAGTGCTTGGATTGATCGATCGGAAAATCCTCCGCTATTCCGTTCTCGTAGGCCGGGTCGGCATAATCCCAGCGCGTTTCCAGTTCCTTCATCGCGATGGTGTTGGGCCGGTCGCCGTACACCTTGTTGGTGGACATGAAAACGAACGGCGCTTCGGGGCAGAAACGCCGGGCGGCCTCCAGCAGGTGCAGAGTCCCCAACGCATTGACCTCGAAGTCGAGGAACGGAATGGCGGCGGCGCGATCGTGCGACGGCTGGGAGGCGGCGTGAATGATCAGGTTCGGCCGAAGCTCCTCCACCAGGGCCAGCACTCCCTCTCTATCCCGGATATCGAGCGCGGCATGCCGGTAGTCCGGCATCTCGCGCCGCAGGCGTTCCAGGACCCAACTGGTATCGCCCTCCGGACCGAAGAAGACCGCGCGATGATTGCTGTCGATGCCGGTCACGCGAAAGCCTTGACGGGCGAAGTAGAGCGAGACCTCCGATCCGATCAAGCCGCAAGATCCCGAAACCAGGACGGATGGGCTGTGCATGATTGTCGATTATAGCTTTCCGCGCGGCCGCCGGCCTTATCCGGCCTCCCCGCGCAGGTCGGTAGCGCGCGGTTTCTCGCCTTCCATCACCAGCGCGTTGCCCACCAGTTCGTGGACCCCCGCCACCTCCACGCCGCCCACCCAGTAGTCCAGCAGCTTGGGCAGCGACGCCTTGTCGATGGCGCAGATGCAGGCCAGTAGGTTGACGCCGTGCGCCTCCTTCACCTGGCGCACCGCGGCGGCGCGCGGCATACCGCCGCGCATGCGGGCTTCGAAGTTGTCGTCGCCGCCCAGCCCCGCGCCGCTGCCGCAGCACAGCGTGCGCTCGCGGATGGTGTCCTCGGGCATCTCGAAGAAGCGGTTGCACGCGGCGCGCAGCAGCAGGCGCGGTTCCTCCAGCAGCCCCATGCCGCGCGCCGTGTTGCAGGAATCGTGGAAGGTCACCGTCCAGCGGTCGTTGCGGGCAGGGTCGAGCCGCAGCTTGCCGTGCGCCACCAGGTCGGCCGTGAATTCGCAGATGTGTACCGCGCAAGCGGAGCTCGCATTGGCGAACACCGTTCCCGTGACCGGCGAAACCGGCGGCTCCAGGAAATCCGGCGGCCCATTGAGCGTGTTCATGTACTGGTGCAGNNTTGGCGTTGAGCCGCTGCATCAGCTCGTGGGAGACGAACATGCCGAAGTTGCCGCCCTCGGAAGCGTACGAGCTGAAGGTGTAATCCACCTGCGCTTCGTGCAACACCATCAGGTAGCCGAGCAGCGTGTAGTAATGCGGCGTGCCGTAGAAATCGGCCGAGGGCGCGATGAACAGAATCTCGGCGCCTTTGCGGTTGATGGGCGCTTCCACCCGGATGCCGGTCAGCTCCTCGATTTCATCTACCGCGAAATCCAGCGTGTCCTCGATCCCGCGCGGCTCGATGCCCAGATGGTTGCCGGTGCGCTGGCAATTGGCCGCGGGTTCCACAATCCAGTTGATGTTGCACCCCACCAGGTTCAATAGCTCGCGCGCCACCATCGTGACTTCGGCGGTATCGATGCCGAAGGGGCAATACACCGCGCAGCGCCGGCACTCGGTGCACTGGTAGAAGTAGTAGAACCACTCCTTGAGCACCTCCACCGTCAGGTCGCGCGCGCCGGCGAGCCTGCCCAGCGCGCGCCCGGCGGCCGTGAAGTAGCGGCGGTAGACCGAGCGGAGCAGTTCGGCGCGCAGCACCGGCATGTTCCTGGGGTCGCCCGTGCCCAGATAGAAATGGCACTTGTCGGCGCACGCGCCGCATCGCACGCAGATGTCCATGAACAGCCGGAACGACCGGTACTTTTCCAGACGCTCGCGCATCCCCTCGAGCACGATCTCACGCCAGTTCTCGGGAAGCTTCCAATCCGCGTCGGCGGGTTGCCAGTCGCGCGGATTGGGCAGCCCCAGGTACTTGACGTGTTTGGCCGCGCCGGCGCGCGAGTAAGTTCCTTTGCGGAATTCGACCGGGGGACCGGGCCATGGCATGGTTACTGGCGCTCCGCGCGCGAACGGCTTGGTTCGTTGTGCGTGGGGCTGAAAAACATCCCCGCCATGTGCGACAACTTGGTGAACGGAATGGAGGCGGCCAGCGCGCTGGCGGCAGCCACGTGAATGTAGAAGAGCAGGCCCGCGTCCGCGTGGCTCCACCAGCGCATCAAAACCCCCGATGAGCCCGCCGTCGCCAGCAGCGCCAGTGGCACGTAATCGGCCGCCAGGGTCGCGTAGCGCAGGCGCCCGTCGAGCACCCGCCGCAGCAACAGAAACGCCAGCCCCGCCAGCAGCCCCGCGTCCACCAGCCGGTTGGCCGGCCCCGCCACCGCCCGATCGAGGAACAACCGCACGTGCCCCACCAATACCCACAAAAGACAGCCATGGAACAGCAGCGCTCCGCCCCACAGCCAGCGGTCTCGACGATACACGAAGCGCGGCCCCGCCAGCAATTCGGCGCGCGAATTCCGCCACAGCGAGCGAAACAGCAGCGCCTCGAGCGCCACCCGGCAGGCCGCGCCCGCGCGCGTCCACGGATTCTCGAGCCACGCCGCGCGAATGCCTTCGAGCGACTTCTGCTGCCCGCAGGTGAGCGCGATGGGGAACGGCGCCGGCGCGCGCGCCCACGTCACCACGCGCCACACCATGCCCGCGACGAAAATCGCGAGGCCGAGGTACGCGATGGCGGCGGCGATCATGGCACTACACGCAGCCGGTGGGCTTGGGCAGTCCGGCCACCTTGCACGCGCCCTTGGCCGGGCCCGAGGGGAACAGCTCGTAGATTCGAGTGAGCTTGAAGCCGGTCTCCTTGACGACCTTGCGGACCATGGGGGCGATGCCGAACTGCAGGTAGTAGTTGCGCAGGTAGTTGACGACGACCCAGTGCGCTTCGGTCATCTCCGGCACGTCCTCCGCAGCCGCGAAATCGCGGGCCGCGGTTTCGTTCCACAGGTCCGGCTCCTGAAGGAAGCCGTCCTCATCCACCTCGTAAACGCGTCCGTCGTGTTCGTATGTAGGCATATGCTTACAGCATGTCGATAAAGCCGGAGGGGCACTCTTCCGCGCAGCGCCTGCACCCGTGGCACAGCTCCAGCTTGAGTTTGAAACGGTTTCCCTTGGGAGTCTTCTCGAAGCAGCCGTTGGCGCAGTACATCCAGCAATTGCCGCACCCCATGCAGGTGCCGCAAGCGAAGCAGCGGCGAGCTTCGGCCAGGGCGTCGGCTTCATTCAAAATCTGTTCGTGCCGCGGCGCTTCTACGTACCAAGCCGACTTGATGCGGTCCGCAATAGCGCGACCAGGGGGTCGTGCGTCGGCCCCACTGGCGATCAGTTGGGGCAGGCTGGCGAGCGTGCCGCCGGGATCGGTAAAGACGACATCGTCGGGTGCGGGGTCCGGGCGCAGCGTGACGCCCAGCGCCGTGATGCGGGCGATCTCGCGGTCCAGGATCTCCACCGGCAGCCCCGGCAGAGAGCGCAGGAAACCCCCTGGCGCCGCCGCATCGAACACCGTGACGCGCCATCCCCGCCGAGCGAGTTGATACGCGCACGAGAGGCCCGCCGGACCAGCGCCCGCCACGGCCAC
Source organism: Bryobacterales bacterium (assembly GCA_003142355.1). Next base: position 5,842 of record PLMF01000377.1, on the reverse strand, counting down.
TTCGCCCCGCGGTGCCGCGGCGGCGGCAAGCGCCAGCCCGCCCTCGAGGGCCAAATCGCCGAGGTGCCTCTCCAAAGCGCGAATGGCCACCGCGCCGTCCTTGGCTTCCCGCGGGCAGGCCGCTTCGCAATCGGCCGGGCAGACCCTGCCGCAGACGGAGGGGAACGGGTTGCGCGCGGCGATCTTCTCCCAGGCGGATTCGAGCGCCCCGCCATCGGCCACCGCCATCAGCCAGCCGCGGATATCTCCCGCGCTCGGGCACGCGGCGGTGCACGGCGCCGTCTTGGGGGCATACCGCGGCCGGTAGGGGCCGATATCGCCGCCCTGCGCCGCCAGACGCCGGATCACCGGCTTCTTCACCGGTTTAAAGAGTCCCGCCATCATGGCCGCAACCGCATGTGCGTCGAGCGCGCGTAGCTCAGACCCGCGTACCGGAAATCGTCGATATGGTAGCGCGTGAACGGGATGCCGGTCAGCTCGAAGAAGCGCGGCCATCCCACGCGCTCCGTCCATTCGCCCAGCCGCTCGTAGCGCCGGGCGTGCCGGGCGTACACGTCCACGATGTTGGCCACCGCGCCCACCACCTCCGGCCACCGCGGCGGGTTGTTGGGCAGGAACGGAATGGCCAGCTTCGAAAACTTCGGCTCGCTGCGCGCGTTGCTCACCTTCCCGCCCACCCAGATCGAGAGACCGTCGTTCTCCGGGTCGTTCATCTGCATGGCGGCGCATACCGTGAAGCAGTTGGAGCAGTACATGCACTGCTCCTCGACCACGTCCACCGTGCGCTTGCCGTCCACCACCGCGGGCCGTATGGCGCCCGTCGGGCAGGAGGCGATCAGGGTGGGGATCTCGCAGCCCTTGCGCAGCGCGTCGTGCCGGACCTGCGGCGGTTTGCGATGGATTCCCAGGATCGCGATGTCCGAGCAGTGCACCGCGCCGCACATGTTCACGCAGCACGCCACGGCCACCCGCAGCTTGGCCGGGAGGTCCTCACGCGTGAAGTGCGGGTGCAGTTCGTCCATCAGGGCCTTGACGATGCCGGAGGCGTCGGTGGCGGCCGAGTGGCAGTGGATCCAGCCCTGCGTATGCACCACGTTGCTGATCGCATTGTTGGTGCCGCCCACCGGGAAGCCGGCTTCGCTCAGCTCGCGTTTGAGCGGCTCGATGTTAGCCGGGTCATCCAGCAGGAACTCGATGTTGTGGCGGCTGGTGAACCGCAGGTAGCCGCCCGAATACTTATCGGCGAGGTCCGCGAAGCGCCGGATCGTCGCCACGCTCAGCAGCCGCGGCGAGCCCGCGCGCACGGTGTAGATGCGCTCGCCCGATTCGGCCACGTGGCACAGCACCCCCGGCGCCAGCGTTTCGTGGTACAGCCAGTGGCCGTAGTTGCGCTTGATGAGGGGGTGCAGAAACTTCTCGTAGTGCGGAGGACCGATGTCGGTGATGCGCGTCACTTCACGTCCTCCTTCTGGAAGAATACGAACGGGTTGTCGCGCGGGAAGGCCACCATTTCCGGCCGCGGCTCCAAGCCGATGCCGTCCAGGAACGCGGCCATGCCCACGCGCTGGATCAGCTCGCCGATGCGCTCGCGGTTCTTGCCGTACTCGTCCCAGAACTCCCAGATGCGCGCCAGCAGCTCGCGCACGGTCCCCTCGATTTCCGCTTCGGGCACGAACGGCACCAGCACCGAGGAAAGCAGCGCCCCTTGCACAATGGGGGCCTTGGCGCCGATGAGGATGGCCGCCCCGCGCTCCACCCCCGGCCGCAGCGCCTTGGGCATGACGTTGATGCAGTGCATGCACCGCTTGCACTCCCGGTTGTCGATGGTCAGCTTCGCGCCGTCCCAGTCCATGCATCCGCCCGGGCAGCGGGCGCACACGTCGCGCGCGATATCGAGGCCCCCGGCGGCGTATTCCGCCACCGCCCGGTCGTCCTGCCGGATGTCGTCCTTCCAGATGCCGATGAGCGAGAGGTCCGCGCGGGCGATGGCGGCCACGCAATCGTTGGGACAGCCGGAGGCCTTCACCTTGAACTTGTAGGGGAACGCCGGGCGGTGCATCTCGTCCTGGTAAGCCTGCGTGAGGTCGTTCGAGAACTTCATGGTGTCGAAGCAGGCCCACTCGCAGCGCGCCTGCCCCACGCAGCAGGAGGGTGTCCGCATGGCCGACCCGGAGCCGCCCAGGTCGAAGCCGGCCGCGGTCAGTTCCTGGAAGGTGCCCTCCAGCTCATCCGTGCGGGCCCCTAATAAGATGATGTCGCCGGTGGCCCCGTGCAGGTTGGTGAGCCCCGAGCCGTGCCGCTCCCAGATGTCCGCCAGCGTGCGCAGCGCGTCGCTGGTGTAGAACCATCCCGAGGGGTTGTTGACCCTCAAGGTGTGGAATTGGGCGACGTTCGGAAACTCATCGGGGATGTCGTTGTAGCGCCCGATCACGCCGCTGCCGTACCCGCGCACGCCCACGATTCCGCCGTGTTTCCAATGCCCCTTCCGATCCTGGTACGAGCGCTCCAGCAGCCCGAGCAGGTCGGCGGAGGCCGGGCTATTTTCAGCCGCCCGTTTGATTTCGGTTACGAAACTGGGCCAGGGCCCAGTTTCGAGCTCGTCCAGGAGCGGGGTTGGCTTGCGCTGGTCTTCCGCCATTCTGAGTTCTCGATAGTCGAAATATTACATGTAGCACCAGTGCAATCAAATGCGCAGGGGTTCACTTCATGCAAAGTCCCCAAGTCCCGCCCTCTCGCCCCCATTCTTCTCCGCTTCCTCTGCGCCCGAACCCGGGGAAGACACGCCATCCCCCACTGACCACGTGCCCCCTCTTACTTTTCTTGGGTTTTACTCTGCGTCTCCGCGTCTCCGCGTCGAAATCTAAGCCCGCGCCGAGCCTACTCCCACCGCAGCGCCCGCATCGGGTCGATGCCCGTGGCTCTCCGCGCCGGCAGATATCCCGCCAGCGTGGCCACTGCCGCGATGCCGATTGCCGCCATCGTCATGGTCAGCGGATCGGCCGGTTGAATTCCGAACAACTGCGTCTCCACCAGCCGCGTGAGCGCCCAGGCCGACGGCAGTCCGATGGCCAGGCCCACCACCGCCAGCAGCAGCACTTCCCTCATCACCAGCCACACCACCGAGCCGCCGCTCGCCCCCAGCGCCATGCGGATTCCAATCTCCCGTGTGCGCCGCGCCACCATGTAGGCCATTACCCCGTACAACCCCACCGCCGCCAGCAGCGTGGCGAGGCACCCGAAGATGGCTGAAAGCGTGGCCAGCAGCCGCTCCGACATGAGCGACTTGTCGAGCTGCTGTTCCAGCGTGCGCATGCGGTAGACGGGCACATTCGAATCCACCTCCCGAACCGTCCGGCGCAGCAGCGAGAACATATTCTCCGAATCGGCCTCGGTACGCAGATAGGCCGTCATCCCGAGTACGAATGGCATCTGCCGGTAGGGGAGATACACCTCGTAGGGAATCTCGTCCCGCATGCTCTCGTACTTCGTGTCCTTCACCACGCCGACAATCTCGATGTCCGTCTTCGTCCCCGGATCGCCGCCCTGCCCCACGTGCCGCCCGATAGCGTTGGCGCCGCCGAAATAGCGCCTGGCGAATTTCTCGTTGACGATCGCCACCATCGGCGCCCCCTTGTCGTCCTGGATCGTGAAATCCCGGCCCAGCAGCACCGGGATTCCCATGGTCTCGAAGAAGCGGGGCGTGACGAATTGCATGTGCGGATCCACATATTCGCCCTGCTTCGTGGTGTAGCCTTCCACCGTCACCGNNCCCGGAAGCGCGTTCATGCGGTCGGTCAATTCCCGATAGAATTGCAGACTTCGCTCCGGCTTGTACCCGTTCAAGGTCGGATCCATCGCAAACGTCAGCAGGTTCTCGGTGTGGAAGCCCGGGTTGAGGTCCCGCAGGTTCCTCAAGCTCTGGATAAAGAGGCCCGCCCCGATCAGCAATAGCAGCGACAGCGACACCTGCGCCACCACCAGAAATTTTCGCAGGCCCACGGCCGTGCCCCCCACCACCGAGCCGGCCTGATCTTTCAAGGTCCCCGCCAGTTCCGGCCGTGTTGCCTGGAGCGCCGGCGCCAGTCCGAAGATCAGCCCCGTCAGCACGGCCACCGCGAAAGTGAATCCCAGCACGCGCCCGTCGGGCACGCTGGAAACGGTGAGTGGAGTCACCCCGGGCGGCAGGAAACCGATGAGCGTCCGGTCCATCCACACCGCCAGTCCCAACCCCGCCAGGCCGCCCGCCGCCGAGAGCAGGACGCTCTCCTCCAGCAATTGGCAGATCAGCCGCCGCCGGCTCGCCCCCAGCGCCAGCCGCACCGCAATCTCCTTCTGCCGCGCCATCGCCCGGGCGATCAGCAGATTCGCCACATTGGAACACGCAATCAGCAGCACCAGCCCCACAACGGCCATCAGGGCCCACAGCGGATTGGTGAACTGCCGACGCAGGTCGGACCGGCCCTTGGAAGCCGGCAGCACGTCCATCCACATTTTCAGAAACTGCTGCCTGGTGTGCTCGGTGGTCTTCGCGAAGTCTTTCTCTTGCACCTCCACCTGCAAAATCTGGTGGAACAGCGGCTGTAGTCCGGCCCTGGCGGCTTCCAGTGTCATGCCAGGCTTGAGCCTGCCGAAGACCTGCGCGAAACGGCGGCGCCGGTCGTTGAGGCCGAAGAACGACTCCGCCGCCGTCATTTCCTTTTTCATCATCATGGGGATGCGGATCTGGGGCGAGGTCCCCACCTCCACCCCGTCGAACCCGGCCTGGCTCACCCCTACAATCGTCAGCGGATACCCGTTCACCAGGATCCTGGCGCCGATCGCGTTGCGGTTTCCGCCAAACCTCGTCTTCCAGAAACCGTAGCTCAGCACCGCCAGCGGATGCCCGCCCTGGATGAGGTCGTCGGAGGCGTTGAATACGCGCCCCACCGCCGCTCCCACCCCCAGAACCGGAAAGTAATTCCCCGATACCAGTTCCCCGGATACCAGCTCGGTTCTTCCCTCGAAGTTCAGGCTGAGGGTCACTCCGTACTTGCAGAACATCCCGCTGAAGACCTGGTTCTTGTCGCGGATATCCTGGTACATCGGGTAAGAAATGGCGTTGCGGCCCGTGTTGCTCCCGTAGTGTTGGCCCCGGCTCGTCAGCAGCACCAGTTCTTCGGGATGCTTCACCGGCAGCAATTCCAGAATGAGTTGATGAATCAGCGTGAAGATAGCNNGGCGATTTTCGCAGCGTCCGCAGCGCATAGCGCAGGTCCTGTAGCAGCGTAGCCATTGGTGACTATACCGTTGGACGCCGAAAAGGTTACACGGTTGGCTTTTCCACGGGCGTGCGACTGGCTTGCCCCTACGACTACGCAACCGTGGCAAGCCCATTCTTCTCGACCAGCGATAGCAGCTTGAGCGAGGCCCCGGAAGGCCGCTTTTCGCCGCGCTCCCACTTGCTGACCAGACTGCTCGTCACGTTCAGGTAGTTGGCGAAAACGGTTTGGCTGACGTGCTCTCTCTCCCGGATCGCCTTGATTTCTTCAGCCTTCAATGGCGGGATGGGCGTAAGGCAGGCCTCATCGAAATGCCGCATCGTCTGTTTGTCGATGGCCCCAACATCGTGCAAGGCCTCCATGGTTTCGTGGATGGCCGCCATCGCATCGCTTCGATATTTCTTGCTCATTCGCTTTTCACCTCCACTCTATAGCACCAGGTGCCACAGTTCAAGGCCTTTCTCCTTCAGCCGGTTTTCATTCACACTTTTCTTGAGACCATCATCTCCCATCGTTTCAATAACATGCCGACTTCCCCCGCCTTCCCCTAGCCCACCCCCATGCTACTCTCCAATCAGGACAGG
>PLMF01000098.1 GCA_003142355.1 Bryobacterales bacterium | reverse complement strand
CCGGCGAGGCCATCGCCTTTTTCCAGGACTCAGTAGCCTTGGCACGGTCGCCTGAACCTTCGTAGGCAAGCCCTGTCAGGTAGTCCACCTCGGCGTCGTGAGCGCCGCCTTCGCCAAATCCGCGCGAGGGCAGGTTGTCGGGCACCGTGACGGCCGCCTCGAAGTCGGTGAGCGCATCCTTATACTTCTTGGCGGCGATGTTCTGCTGGCCGCGCAGGATGTGAGCGTTGGCCCACTGCTCGCCGATATTGAGGTTCGAGCCTTCGGCCACCGCGAACTTCCGGCCGGTCATCATCCGGATGGCGTCGTCGTACTTGCCCGCCGCTACCTTGAGCGCCACGGCGCGGTTCTGCGCGTCATCGCGCTGCGCGACCACGTCCTGGTTCTTCTCGAACAACAGAAGGCGCTTCTCAATGGGAGTGCCGGCCTGCTCGTAGAGCTCATCCAACTCGGCGAAATGCAGGGGGTACTTACGGTCAAGCGAGACCGCCTTCTCGAGCTCCGCGATGGCCCGGTTGAGATCGGGCGTGGGCTTCTGGTGGGCGTAGGCCGTGGCCAGGTTGCGATGGACGATGGCGGAGGAGGGGTTGACGGCGGCCGAGTCTTCCCAGAGCGTTGCGGCCTCCTGAGGCTGCCAGTCGTACAACAGATTGCCCAGGTAGTAAGACGCGCGAGCGTCGCGAGGGTTCACCTTGATGGCGGCCCGCAGCACGTCGATGACCTCGGCCTGGAAGGGGAAGACGTAATCCGGGGGCATGCTCAGGGCCAGCCTGTAGTACTCGGAGGCCTTTGGCGCCTGGCCCAGTTTCTCCGCAAAATAGCCCAGATAGTAGTAGGCCATGGGGTGGACCTTGGCCTTGTCGGGGACGGAAGAGACCATTTGCAGAAGCACGTCCGTGCCGTCCTTCCACAAACCGGCGTTGAGGTACTCGGCGGCCGTCTCCTGAAATGTCTGCGGATGATCGAGCATGGTGGAGGTGAGCGTCTTGGCCGCCGCCGCGTCCTTCGAAGCCAGCCAGCGTTCGGCCATGGACCGCACGTCGAGCGGGTCGATCTTGTGCGCGGCCGTGGCCAGCAGTTGGAGGGCCTCCCTGGAGTGCCCGGTGTGCCGCAAGACCGCGGCCTTCAGGTTCTGCGCCCGGATGTTCAGCGCGTTGGAGTCGATGGAGCGGTCGACGAAATCGAGAGCGGCGGCGAAATCGCCGCGCGAGGCCGCGATCTCGGCCAGCGAATAGTAGCCGGACGCCTTCCAGGCCTGGCTCCACGTCGCCTTGTAGAAGTAGGTGTAGGCTTCGTCGGTCTTGCCCTCGGCCTTCAGTGTGGCGCCCAGGTAGTAGATGGCCTCGGCATCCTTGGGAGTGGTGAATTGGCCAGTGACCCGCGCGATGGCGGTGCGCAGATACTTCTCGGCTTCCGCGTATTTCGCCTTGGAGTAGGCGGTAATGCCCATGACGGTGTTCACGCGGGAATCGCCCGGATCGCGGCGGAGCGCTTCTTCCCAATAGGGCATGGGATCGTTGACCGGATCGTGGAACTGCTGCGCGCGGAGACCGATGAGGTACAGCTCCTCGTTGGTCTTGACGTCCGCCGGCGGGGGCGGGGCCGTCACAGGCTGAGGGCGTGTCTCGGGCGTCAGGTTGACGGGTGAATAGGAGACCAGTTCCTTGCCACCGTCGGAGATGGAAGCCACCAGATCGTGCTCGTCGGTGCCGGCCGGCAGGGCGACCTGCTTGGTATAGGGTTTGCCGGGATCGATGGCCACCGTCTCCTGGAGCAGGACCTTGTCACCCGCCTTGAGCGTGACTTTCGCCGCGGCATGGGTCGAGGTAGTGTAGAAGCCCATCTTGGCGGTTCCGTTGGCCACGTCGAGGTTCACGGCTGCGTCTATGTTGGCCTTCTTCACGCCATCGATGTCCCGGAACGGGTACCATTTCATGGAGAACGAGCGTCCCTCGTAGGGCTGCAGCCAGCTATAGTCGGGCTGGTTGTCCGAATAGGCGCCCACCATGAGCTCGATGTAGGGGCCGTCGTTGTCGGTCAGGTTGGCGTCCCAATTACGCGCGCCGGCATTCGTGCCCCACTCGAAGAATTTCTTGCCGGGCACGATGTTGTGGTCGGCGATGCTCATGGTTCCCGCCTGCTTGCCGTGGTCATAGCCGGCGAAGAAGTCGTCCTGGTAGTTCCAGGCAAAGATCGAGGTTCCTGAAGCGTGGTTCTTCCACCAACTGACGTCGGTACCGTCGTCGCTGATCGGCCACTTGTCGAATCCGCGTTTGAAGTGGCCGGTGCTCAGTTGCGTGGCGGGCGGGAAGATGACCTGGTACTGGTCGTTCACGGAAACCGCCACGTTGGCGAAGCACAGCATGGTGTTCACTTCGGGAGTGCGGTTCAGGATTCGCAGCGACGCTTCGAGGTAGGATTTGCCGGGCCGGATGGTGTAGCCGACCGCCCAGCGCATGCGCTGCCGCACTTCGAGCTCGCCCACCCAGACGGTCTTGCTGCCGTCGGCGTTCTCTTCGATCTTGTACTGCACGGGGAGGAAGGTGGTGGCGCGATGGTGGTGGTTGATGTTCCACTCGATGCCGCCCGAGATCCAGGCGCCGATGATGCTGATGAGCGTGGGTTTGATGACGTGCTGGCGGTAGATGAAATTGTAGCCGTTGGTCTTGTCCACACCTTCGAAGATGCGGCCGCCGATCTCCGGGAGGATGCCGATGCGAAGATACTCATTCTCGAGGTAGACGATTTTGTAGGTCTTGTCGGCCTTCCTGCCCGTGAGAATGTCGTACATGGGATAGGGATAGACGGGTGCCTGCGCCCCCTGCGATTGCCGCCCGAAGTAGAACATCGGGTTGGGCTCGGGGTCTCCGGCCAGGTAGGTGGGGATCACTATAGTGGTCTCCCAGACCTTCACCGCCGGGACGTCGGCGGCAGCAAGCGGGAGGGACAGGGACAGGAATACCGTGAAAAGCACTATGAGCGCGGACAGGGGGATTCGGCTACGCATGATGAATATTGTCCTCCAAACAGACTGGCTGGCCGGCGCCCACGCGCATAGGGAGAAACTTGCCCCTGCCGCGACCGAAATGAAAATGGGAGTCGTGGATCGTAATCGCCTTTGTCATTGTACGCGATCTCAGAGAAGTAACTTCGGGGCTCAGCCGCGGAATCCGCCCGCGTGCCGCGTGTTTGCAGATGGTTACGGAGCCGTGGCCGGGGGTGCGGCAGCCGGGGACGGGCTTCTCCAGACCGGTCCGGCGCCCGACCCGGGTGACGCATCTTGTCGGGGGGGGTGAGATTATTATTTGTGACGTTTTAAGCTCCTTTTTTTCAATGGGTTGAGGTGGTGGTCTGAGATTTTGTGACGCACCGGGAGGCACTTTTCTGCAAGTTGCGTCACAGGGGTGGTCAGGGAGCCCGATGATGCGAGTGATTCTGTGTAAGCGGCTGAGTTTCAATTGGATACGGCAGGTGGGGACGGGCTTCGCCAGACCGGTCCGGCGCCCGACCCAGGTGACGCATCTTGCCGGGGGGTGGGATTATTATTTGTGACGTTTTAAGCTCCTTTTTTTTAGTTGGTTGCGGTGGTGAGATGACATTGGGAGACGCATCGGGAGGGCTTTTTTGGCAAGATGCGTCTCCCACCTGGCCGCCACCACGGCGGGGGCCGGGGGCCAGGGGTCGGAAACAGCATCAGCCTGGGCGGGCGAGAGGGCGCCGCGCCGGCATCCGACACGACACCAGACGGCGAGACGGTGGTCTGGGTGGTTGTGGTTGGCCTCGGCTTCCAAGCGATTGAGAACAGCATTGGTCCCCCCTGATCCTGGTATAGCAGGCCATAACCGGGCTGACGGGTCTTGAAACCCGGAAATGATTGAAACGAATCAGAAAACTGTCGGAAGAAAACGGTGAATGAAAAAGGTTTCTTCAGCTTGCGGCCTACGAAGGCCGGAGAAAGAGAGAAGGCGCGAGGCCGCAAGCTGATGAAACCGTGAGGATACGGGGCCTGAGCGCAGGGTCCGGTCCTTGCTTCACCGGCTTGGCTTCCGCTTTTCGCTCAGACGACGCGACCTGCCCGGTCGCCCGGACATCGTTCTCACGCGGCACGAAACCGCGATATTCGTACATGGCAGCTTCTGGCACCGACACAAGAACTGTCGCAATTCTGTTCTTCCGAAGAGGTGAAGTGTGAGGACTACGGAATACCTCAGTGCCACCACCGCGTCATTATCCTTGGTGTTCGCGAGGACCTGTCAGATCCGGCAATGCCAACGCTTACACCGCAGCCCGACGTCGTTCCCGCACGTGCTGTGCTGCGCGGGCTTCCCCGGCTGCGCAGCGGTCTGACACGAAGCGAAGACGGGCAGGAGCAATGGCAGTGTGCGCTGAACGAAATACTAAGCGCCGATTTCATGCGGTCCCGGCGCAATGGCAATGACCGGCTCGTCAGAGGGCGGGTGATCAACATGCTTGCGGAGATGCGCAGCTTCAAGGCAAACCGGGGAGCGGAATTCATCCCGTGTCATCCTCTGGCCGAATACAGACCGGACTGGTTTCTCGATCCCGCTTTTGTTGCATCGTATGCCAGGGTGTACGGACATCAAAGTATCCCTTGCTGAGGGCGTCACCCAGGTTCTTGCCGGTTCCGTGTTCAGCTACAGCAGCTTGGGGATCTCCTTGAGGGCGGCGTCGGATTCGGGTTTCACCACGGCTTTGCCGGTGTCGAAGAAGATCCCCGGCACCTCGACGTGGCAGGTGGCGGTGAGGCCGTCAGCCATCGCCTTGGCGTCCACCGTGACATCCTGCTGCATGGCCTGTTTCTCGACAATGGTCATGTAATAATCGCGGATGTAGCCGTTGATATCCACCCATATCTCGCTCGCTCCCCTGGTCAGGCGAAGGGTGGTTTGGCGGTTATCCCCGCCGCCGGTGTCGCGCAAGACTTGCCCCCCGGCCCCACGCACCGCGTTGTGGAAATTGCGCACGATCTGCAAAGCGCTGACGGGCGTGGCGCCTGGGTTGGTCTCGTAGCGGAATGAGTACATCTGGCCTTCTACCGGCTGTTTCCTCTCTTTTCCGTTTTCAGAAACCGTGAACGAAAAAGAATCGAATTGCAGGTACTTGTAGCTGGAGATGGAGAAACTGGGCATGCGGGAAATGCCGGGGTAGTCCTTCGATCCCGGCTGATCCGTCTGTCCGAAGACTGCGGAAATCGTCAGGGCCGTTAGCAGGCCCAAGAGAAATGGACGAAGAGATCGGATCATAGTTGTCTCCGATGGTGGCCTGGCGCGCTGGTGGACGGGCCAGGCCTGCTTCAATAACGCGGGAACGCGGCTGATTTCCCACCAGAGTCCGGTCGAACGCAAGTCTCGAGGGCCGCTAGATGTGCTCAACCAACTCGAACGCGGCGGTTGCGCTTGCGCCGCAACGCCAACACTCCGAGCCCTGCCGGGAGTAACAGGATCGATGCCGGCTCCGGTGTCCCCGACTCCGGCGGTGCTGCGTTGGGGTCCATGAAGGTGTCGAAGGCCAGGCTAATGCCCGGTGAAATCGAAAAGTCGGTGATGGTGGAACCTTGTTTCTCGAACAGATCGCCGCCGGGATAGACACGATACGCGCCACCGAGATTGCAGCACGTCCCCGCCTGTGGGACGGTGACATCGATCACGAACTGCTCACCCGGCGTGAGATAGATGCCGGCGGCCGAGGTGTCGATGTACGTACCGCCGGGCTCGATCCACGCTTGAGTGGTGAAGGAGAAGGGGCCGGCGAAGAAGCCGGGGCCCACCCCGATCGAGACCGTGTCAAGCTCGGGGACGGCGGGGGTTTGGTTTGTGGGGAAGGCGGCGGTATAAAGGTCGACGCCAACGAGCAGGCCGCCGATGCCGTCGGTCACCTGCTGCTGGAATTCAACAAAAGTGGCCAAGCCCGTATAAGTTTGAGGATTGCTCTGGTCGATTACGCCGGCCTGGGCCGATCCAGCAAGTGCCAATAATGGCAGGATAAGGCTGCACTGCGCTAGCAATGATCGCATACTCATCGTTTCGTTTCTCCAATCGAAATTGTGTTTCAGCGGGATCGCTAAGCGGCGTCTGCAAGGACTTCCGCGTTGGATCCTCCGGCTGCAGCCGGCACGTTCACGCACGGTCCGGTGATCGTGCTCGGCCACCACCATGCTGGCGGCGGAATTCTCACGCCACAGGGCGGGCGACTCGGGCCCGGACCGGGCGCATAAAGCACCTCCAGTTCAACTCTCACCTGTTAACGCGCGAAACACGATAAAACTCCCTCAAAATCGATTGGGAGCAGCCCGAGACGGCTTTCGCGCTGCGCGGAAGGTACTAGCGCGAAGGCGAAGATTGGATGCCTTGGCGCGGGCGGCTGAGCACGATGGGGAGTTTGTGGGAGCGGCGGACGCGCGGGAAGTACTCGTCGGTCCAAGGCATCTCCAAGGTCGTCAGGTAGAGAAACTTCACCGAGGAAATATACTGGTTGATGGTCTCCGGCGAGAGCTTACGTTCGTTGAGCAGGTAGAGTTGATACTGGCGGACGGCCTCGATGTCCAGGATCTCGGGGCTCTTGCCGAAATATTTGGCAAAGGCGGCCACGTGATGGACGTAGTTTCTCTGCGTTTCGGGTGTCAGATTGCGTAGCTGCATGTCCTCAATCATGCGTTGCCGTAGTGGTGTCATGCGATGGCTCCTTGAGAAAGATTGGTCGGTCGTTTGGTGACGCCAACCGAATCCAGTGTTTCTCAGGAGCCACGCGCCAGCAAGCCGGTGGCAGAGGGATCCGCGTTCTCCGCCATGCCTCCGTGTCTCTGCCTCCGGCCCATCGAAATCGCGGGCGAAGCAGAATACCGCGAAGCGGTTTAGTCCGCATTTCTCACACATCGAGACCGGGGGCTTCCGTAAAGGGGCGAAAACCCGGGGACTTCCATG
>PLMF01000236.1 GCA_003142355.1 Bryobacterales bacterium | reverse complement strand
TGCCGCGCGTACCTGGCGGTGTCGGAGTTTGTGAAGTCGGTTCTGGTGGCCGGAGGCGTGGCGGAAGAGAAGATCGCGGTGGTTTACGACGGCGTTCCGCTGCTCGAGGCCGCGCGCGGCTCGAACGTAGTGGCCCCGGCGAACGCCGGCGATCCCCGCAAGGGCGCTCCGCTGGCCGTGGAAGCCGCCAGGCTGGCGGGGGTGGAGTTGAAACTCTCGAGCGATCTGGAGCACGACCTCCGCGACGCCGCGGTCTTGGTTTACATCACGCACAGCGAAGGGCTCGGGTCGGGCGCGCTGCTGGCGATGTCGGCGGGCGTACCCGTGGTAGCGAGCAACGTGGGCGGGCTGCCCGAGATCATCCGCCACGGCGAGAGCGGCCTGCTGGTGGACAATACGCCACAAGCCATCGCGGCGGCTGTGCGCCTACTGCTGGACGACCCCGCTTTCGCGCGGCGCATGGGCGATGCGGCGCGCCGGACCGTGATGGAGCGTTTCACCGTGGACCACATGGTTCGCCGTACCATGGAAGTTTACCGGCAGGTGCTTGCATAATGGAAGCCATTCTCGCGTTCTTCTTCGGCTTGTTGGCCGGCAGTTTTCTGAATGTGTGCATTCACCGGTGGCCGCGCGGCCGTTCGGTGGTGAAGCCGCGCTCGCACTGCGTCCGGTGCCGGAAGACCATCGTCTGGTACGACAATATCCCGCTGGTCAGTTATGCGGTGCTGAGAGGCCGCTGCCGGCATTGCGGCAAGCGCATTTCCGCGCGCTATCCACTAGTAGAGCTGATCACCGGGCTGCTGTTTTTCTATTTCGTGTTCACGCTTGGACCGACGGCTGGCGCGATCAAGATGTGTGTCTTCACCGCCATGCTGGTGGCGCTCATGTTCTGCGACCTGGAGAAGCGCATCCTGCCCGACGAACTGACGATGGGCGGCGCGGCCGCCGGATTCGTGTTTGCGCTGTTCGTAGCGGTGCCGGACATCACCGCCAGCGCGCTGCTGTGGGTCTTCGGCGTGGAGTTGGCGGGCACCGTGCAATCCCTGGCTGAGTCGGTGTGCGGCGCGCTGCTGCCGGCGCTGGTTCTATGGGGCGGCGGCTGGCTTTATTACAAGGTGCGCCACCGCGAAGGACTGGGTTTCGGCGACGTGAAGCTGATCGCCATGGTCGGCAGTTTTCTGGGTATGCGCGGAGCGTTGCTCACGCTGATTATCGGCTCGATCTGCGGCTCGGTTCTGGGCTACGGGTACATCAAGGCTACCGGCAAGGACGCCTCGACCTACGAGTTGCCTTTCGGCACGTTTCTAGGCGCCGCCGCACTGGCAACGGCCATCGTGGGGCCGAGGATACTGGGGTGGTACGGGGGGCTGTGAGGCCAGGGGGGCCTGAGGCCATAACTTGCAATAGTGATGCATTGTGAGGCATTCTGACCATATATGCCTCATTCGGAAGCAATCACGTCGAAGCGTGGCCGGGATGCCGGCCGGCGCAGATTCAAGGCGGGCCGCCCGGGCAAAACTGAACCACGGTACAGCGTCGCGCTTCCGCCCGTGATCGCCAACCAAGTGGAACGGTACGCCGAAACGGTTGACACGAGTATGAGCAAGGCGATTGCCGCGCTCGTCCGCTTGGGCCTGGTGAGTCAGGAGGATCGAAAGCGGGAATTCTTCAAGAGATTGAAAGAGAATCTCGCCGACGACGATCCGAAACAAGAGGATAGGCTGGTCGACGAGTTCCGCGCTTTGATACTGGGCCGTTGAAGCATGCCGAAGATACAGTGGGAACGGCTGCCCAGAGAGAAGTGGGCGCATCTGCGCGACCGGGCAAAGGAACGGAAAATCTCCGAGGAAGATCTATTCGACTTGGCTGAATGGAAAACGCAAGATCCCGACGTGCCCGACGGCGACTGGTATAAAGACTTCGGAACCTTCAAACTGTGTGGCAATGGGAGATATCCCAGTACGTTTCTAATGGCCGGACAAGCCGCGCGAGGCACGCGTTTGTGAGGGGGGGGTGCCTCGCCCGGCGGCGCGACCACGGTCATGCCTTTTCCATCTCCCCGACATAACTCCGCATCTTGCGGAGCCGCGCCTGGAAGGCTTCGTACAGACCGTCGGCGCTTTGCCGCACGGTTCTCCGGCTGTTTGTGACCGGCATCTTCGTAGTCGCATAATCGACTTGCTTGAACCACTCGTCCGGAATCGAACTCGCTCCGGTGAGAGCGCCGGAAATTCCGGAGGCCGTTGCCGCCAGACAGTCCGTATCGCGGCCCATGTTCACCCCGGAGATCATGGCCTCCTTGGTGTTCCCTTTGCACATGTGGAAGACGCACACGGCCTTGGTGACCACCTCGTTGGCGTAGGCCGCGGCGTACGCCATGCCCTGGCCGTTGTAGACCGCGTCGAACGCCACACGCATTTCCCGGAAGTCCTTGCAGTTCTTCGTGAGTTCCAGCGCCCGCTCGATCTCGGCAACTACCGGCATCTGGCTGGTCGCGCCGCCTCTATTCGAGAATCGCGGGTGGCCTTTGAGAATGTCGCCGATCACGCTGTCGACCGTCGCTCCCGGCTTGGTGGCCGAGGCAATCGCGATCCCCGTGACGGCAGCCCACTGCAGGCCCCGGCTGTTGGTGGTCTGATAGAGCTGCCCGACCTCGAACACGTCCTCCACGGCGCCGTCGATATTGCCGGCGTTGATCAACGCGATCGGTTGGCAGGAGCGCGACATGGAGACCAGCCCCGCGTAGTCGCAGTACCTGCCAATGTCACAAGCCGGGATGCCGGACCTGGCCATCGCCAGCAGCACCCCTTCGAACGGTTCCGAGATCATGCTCGCCGCTTCGGGTTTCATGTCCCGGACCCAGATCGCGCGGACGTCTTCTGCGGTCACCCGATCCTTCTTCTCGACGATCGCAGTGGTCATCATTTTCGATCGCTCGACGCCGTCCTCGGTGGTTCCCGGCTCGCGATTCCAGCCGTTGTGATAATCCTGATAGCCGATCATCCGGTCAATGGTGCCGTATTTTGCCTGGATGTCCTGCCAAGCCCAGCCCTCGCATGGCCCTTTAAGCGCTGAGCCGACGTGGAGGCCGGCGATGCAGCCGAAAAACTTCTCCCGCAAGCCGACGTTGCCGCCCCCTCCCTGCCCGGCTGGCGATGCGGTGGCTGAACTGGAAGCCGCGTACGCCGCGGCAGGCATGAGCGCGGTCTGATGCAGGAACCGACGACGATCCATGGTGGAACCTCCCAAAGTCCCTATTGCAGCTCTACCAACTCGTATTCCTTCAAAGAGGGGAGCGCAAACGTAGTGTACTCGCCCGCGCGGGCCAGCGCGATGGTCCGGCCCGCCCGGATGGCGCGCGCCGACCGGAACGTGCCCTTGACCTGGACTTTGATGTCCGTCATGGGAACGGCGCTGAAATACGCAGTCTGCGAATGGCCCGAGATGTTGATGAAGTGCATCAGGGTGCGATTCTTCTGACGCATGAGGGTGATTTCCACCAGCGGATGCGCGTTGGTTTTCAATTGCCGTCCGTTCGGCAATAGCCGATCGATCAAGTCACGCATCAATCCGGCGTGCGCTTCGGAACTATGCCTGTAATACAAGCTGCCCAAGTCCCACGGCAGCCACGCGACTTTGCCCGATCCGTAATCCTTGAAGATCAGGCCGGGGGCATTGGTATCTTTCCAGCCTACCTTCACCAGTTCGGGCGGCCCGTAGAGCGACGGAGGGATCAGTGTCAGCGGCCCCTTCGCGTCAACCTCCAGATAGTCGCCATAGAAGAACACGACGTCGATGCTGTTGAGCGAGGGAAATATGGCGTGATCGCGAACGCGGAAATACGCGCCGTCCGGGTCCTTCCAGAGTTTGACCACCGTGCCCATATCGAAAGGCGGGGCGACGGAACCGGCGACAATGACGTGTCCGCCATTCTTGACATACGGCTCGAAGGCCGGCGGCACTTCGCCCGGAGCAATCACCAGGTCGACATCGCGCCTGCCGATCCAGTCGAGATTATCGACCACGCCGAACGGGATGTGTTCCTCGGCCAGCAGTCGAAACATGCCTCGATAGGCCTCCTCGGAGGCATGGAACCCGCGCGCGCCGCCGCCCAAAAGAAGCACGCGCGCTTCACTTTCCTGGCCGACAAAATACTCGCCGTGTTCTTTGAGCCAGTGGTAGATGGGACGCATGGCTTCGAGCGCGGTGCGATCGTCCTGCTCGAGCGTGCTGTGAACATTGAACGCCGCCCCTCCGCCATTCGCCACGTTCTGCCACAGGCGGGTACGGATTTCCTCCTGCGGAACCACGGAGAACCGCCACGCATAGTCGATAAACGACATGCACTGGTTGATGGCCATCTTATCGGGATAGGTGTTGCGCGCGCGATTGACGTTGTCGCTCGACGCGTAGGGCCAAAGCGGAAGCGGCCGGCGAACCGCGGTGTTCGATTCGGAGAACACGATGTCGCCGATGTCGGGCGAAGTTCCCACCAGGGCGGCTTTCGGCCGTTTAGTCCTGATCAGCCTGGCGATCGTTTCGGACATGGTGCGGCTGCTGTCGCGCATGAAATCCCGATAGTCCCGATCCGGCTCATCGGGAAGATCGCGGCCGAAGCGGGCCCGGAACAAGCGCTTGCAGTTGTCGCAATGGCACAGACCCAGCGGATGTCCGCTGTAGTCGGCCGCGGGATTGTCGAACATGTTGAAGAACAGGCCGTCCACGTCGTAGCGCTCGAGCGCTTCGGTCAGTATCTCGACGCCCTTCTCCCGGTACCAGCCGCCGTTGATACAAGCCTGATAGAGGCCGTTGTAGGGCGCTGGCGTTCCGCCGGCTTTCTTGAAGAACCACTCCGGGTGCGCATCGAAAACATCCTTGTGGGCCTTGCTGAAATCGAATCGTCCGACAATGCGGATGTGTCGCGCATGCGCCTCGCGCAGCACCTCGCCAAACGTATCATGCCCTTTGGGAATGTAGGGACTCACGTAGTGATACTGGACCTGACTCGGATAGTACGCCGAGATTCCACCCATGGTCATCAACAGAACATTCCCGTCGTAATCGGCGACCTGGCCCACAAACTTCTGGGGATTGAGCGCCGCGTCGGTCTCCGGAAGATTGGTTTGGATCCAGCGAATCGGCTCGGTCATCCACCAACCCTGCCCGGCTGCCAAGGCCCCTATGGAACAGGCGAACGCGAATCCTAAAGTGGTGAATCTCATAGGAGAACAAAAAGGGGGGAGAGGCACGAATCGCGCCTGCGGCGAAAAATGCGTCTGACCCCTTTTTCTACCGCCCCATCCAGCCGCCGTCGACGGTGAGGACGGTGCCGTGGATGTAGTCCGATGCGGGCGAGGCGAGGAAGACCGCGACTCCAGCCAGGTCCTGCGGGGTTCCCCAGCGGCCGGCCGGAATGCGCTCCAGAATCTGGCGGCTGCGGGTGGCGTCGGCGCGCAAGGCGGCAGTGTTGTCGGTGGCCATATATCCGGGCGCAATGGCGTTCACATTGATGCCCTTGGATGCCCATTCGTTGGCCAGCGACTTGGTGATTTGCGCCACGCCGCCCTTGGCCGCGGCGTACGCCGGCACGGTGACGCCGCCCTGGAACGCCAGCAGCGAAGCCACGTTGATGATCTTCCCGCTGCCCTGCGCGAGCATGTGGCGGCCCGCCAACTGGCAGAAGCGGAACACGGCGGTGAGATTGATCTCGATGACGTCCGCCCAGTCCTTTTCCGAAAAATCGACCGCGGGCGCGCGCCGTATGATCCCCGCATTATTGATGAGAATGTCGATGGAGCCGAGTTCCTTCACCGTGAACTCGACCAGCGCCACGCAGGCTTTGGCGTCGGAAACGTCGGCCACGGCTTCGACCGGCCTGGAGCCCGCCGCGCGCACAGCATCGCAAACCTCGGCGATCCCCCTGGTATCGATCCCATGCACCACCACGTTGGCGCCTGCCTGCGCCAGCCCTATCGCCATGCCCGCCCCCAGACCCACCTGCGATCCGGTCACCAGGGCGTTCTTCCCTTTGAGACTGAATAAGTCGATCATTGCCTGTCACCTCGTAAAATGTGCGCTGAGGGCCAGAAAGAAGATCGTGCCCACGGCGATGACTGCGCCGTGCGGCAACCCCAGCGCCTTGGGATTCTTCACGTCCAGCTCTTCCCGGCGCAGGTAAGCGGGCCGGCCGCCTCTCAACTCGCTCAAGATGAACGCGACGTTCCAGAACGTCTTTTTCACCCGCCCGCGCGCGACCACCAGGATCAACGCCATAATGCCGCCGAGAATCGCGGTGACGATAAAGATGCCGAACCAGTTGGGCCACCCCACAACGGCCCCCACGGCTGCCATCAGCTTGACGTCGCCAGCGCCCATGGCGCGCAGCGCGTACAAAACGAAATACAGACCGAAAGCGATCGCCAGCCCCAGCAGCGACGAAAGGAACATCCCGGGCCGGCCCCGGTCCAGAAACCCGTTCAGCGCCAGCCCGACGAGAACGCCGGCAACCGTCAGCCAGTTGGGGATGCGCCGGTACCGCACGTCGTAAATCGCGGCGCAGAGCACCAGCGCGATCAGGACGACTTCCACTCCCGGGGGCGGAAGAGAGAACGTCATGGACTCACAAGTATAACGCGACTACTGCGCCGGGTTGGCAGCCTGCACGGGCCGCGTCGCCGGCACCTGAATTCCGTCCCCGTAGTTCGCCAGCCCAGGGATCGAAACCGGCAGATGGCCGCGGATGTCGATTTCGCCGAACAGCGCTTTGACGGCCGCCACCTCCGACGGGGGCACGTTGCTGAAGGTGGCCAGGTACGCGGTCACGCCGGGGAAATTGCGCAGCAGGTAAGGATTGCCGAGGGCCACCAGAGCCACCGGCTGGCCCGAGGCGACGAGAGCTTCCACGGCGCGTGGCAGCTCGCCCGCCAGTCCCACGGAGCCGCGGTAGGCGCTCACGGTGGCGAAGGCGGCCACGGCGTAGCTCTGGCAGGCGGGCAGTCCACGGATGGCCTCTTCCAACGCATCGCGCGACATAGTGGCGTCGAGGGACGCTATCGCGGCCCGGGGGGCGCGCTTGCGAACCTCTTGGGTAAAGACCTGCCCGTCGGAGGAGTACCGGTTTTCCACCATCACGACGTAGCAGGCGCGGTCCGGCGTGGGCAGCGGGATGAGATTGCCGCCGTTGCGCACCAGGGTGACGGCCCGGACGGCAATCTCCTGCGCGCGCTCGGATGCTTCGGGAGAATCGACGACGTCGCCGATGGCCTCCAGGTCCACCAGGCGCTTCCGCTCGAGGCCCACACGCTCCTTGGCGGAGAGAACGGCGACCACGCTTTCCTGGATGCGCCGCCGAGTAAGCCGCCCGCTCTCGACGGCCGCCACCACGGCCTTCAGAGCAACATCGGGATCCGCCGGCATGAGCAGGACGTCGGCCCCGGCTTCGAGCGCGCGCACGGCCGCCTCGGCGCCGCTAAAGCCTCTGGCGATGCCGCCCATCTCGAGCGCGTCCGTCGCCACCAGGCCGGTGAAGCCCAACTCGTGGCGCAGCAGGCCGGTGAGGATGGCCGGCGAGAGCGTGGCGGGCAAATCGGGCGGGGCCAGCGCGGGCACGGCGATGTGCGCGGTCATGATGGAATCCACGCCCGCTTCGATGGCCGCGCGGAACGGCGCCAGCTCGAGACGATCGAGCCGTTCGCGGTCGGCGTTGATGGTGGGCACGTTCATGTGCGAATCGACGGCCGTGTCGCCGTGGCCTGGAAAATGCTTGGCGGTGGCCAGCACGAAATTGCGCTGGTCGGAATGCGCGCCTTCGATGAAGGCCTTCACGTAGGCCGCGACTTCCCGCGGATTCTCGCCAAACGAGCGAATGTTGATGATGGGGTTGTCGGGATTGTTGTTGACGTCGGCCACCGGGTAGTAGACCCAGTGAACGCCCAGCGCGCGCGCTTCCCGCGCCGTGATTTCACCCTCGAAGCGCGAAAAGGCCGGGTCTCCCGCGGCGCCAAACGCCATGGCATGAGGAAAGACGGTGGTACCTTCCACGCGCATCGAGGCGCCCCGTTCGAAATCTCCACCCACCAGCAGCGGCACTCCGGCCATCCGCTGCATGCGGTTCAGAAACGCGGCCAGCGCGTACGGCTCGGCCTTCCGCACCACCCGGCCGTTGGACGCATTGGTCAGGACCAGGCCGCCGACCCTGGTCTCCCGGATCAGCCGCGCGAAGCTCCGGAACTCGCGCGACCGCGAATTCGGCGGCGCGCCGTGGAACGGGATGAAAATCAACTGCCCCACCTCATCGGACAAGGTCATGCCTCTCATCCAGTGGCGGACGGTGGGCGACGCCTTGGCCGCGGGGGACGGTTTCGGCGGATTCGGGCTCCGGCGGGCCGCGGGCGCGGCCGCGAGGGCCGCGGACAGGCACGCTATGGCGACAGCAAGAAGCTGAAAAGGACGGGGCACGCTTTCAGTGTGCCAGATCTCAGCCGTTCGATGCCTTGGCTCGCACGGAGGCGCTCTTTTGAGTGGCAGGGGGCTTGCGCGTGCCGCGGTTCAGCAGGCGCTTGACCCAGCGCGTGAGGTGCGCCGGCTCGTTCGAGCTCTTGGCGATGACGACATCTGCGCCGGTGTTCTCCTCCGTCAGCCCCAGTGGCTCCACGAAGCCAGAGAGCAGAATGATGCGCGCGTTGGGGTTCAGTTTGCGAATCCGCTGGATCAGTTCCGCCCCGTTCATGCGAGGCATGCGGTAATCCGTCACCACCACGTCGAAATTGGCGCTTTCAAAGAGTCTGAGACCCTCCTCGCCATTTCTGGCGACGGACACACGATACCTCAGCTCCTCGAGCAGCGTTCGGCGAACGAGCAATCCATCCCGATTGTCGTCCACCAGCAGAATGTTGGGGTAAGAAGGGGCTGGGGTCTTCATGCTGCGACGGTGCGAGAGTAACAGACCTCTAACGCGCCTGTCAACGCTCTTGCATCATCTTGTAAAACCGCCAGATTCAGTGCTTGACAAATCGGGCGGGGGTGGCCGGGGAAAGCATTCATAGGCGAGTGTGCGAAAACGTACGGGCGGAAACTCGGGGGCAGACACCAGCGTCCACGCGGCGCAAAAAGAGTGCGCCTTGGGACGCGGGTGTCTGGGCCCTCGCGGGAAACTCGAGGGCAAGCTAAAGCATGCCCCACCTATTCCACTTCGCGGGGCGCCTTGTAGCCAACCTTGGCGACGATCTGGTACTTGATGGGCTTGCCCTTCTCGTCCTTCACGGGCAGCGGTTCGTTGGTGGCAGGGTTCACCAGCTCGATTTTGATCTTGCGGAAGGTGCCGTCGTGGACCTTGTTGCTGGGAGAGTAAGTGATTACATACTGGTTGCGCAACGCCTGGTGGATTTGCTGGAAAATCCCGGGGTATTCACCCTGGAAACGGGGGAAGAACGACGCGCCGCCGGTCTCCTTGGCGAACGTGCGCATCTCGTTATCGGCCTGGAGGAAGTCCATGCGCTGAATGGATCCCATGCCTCCGCGCGCGTCGATCAGCTCGCGCAGGGTCTGCATGAGGCCGATGGCATAGATGGGCACGCCGGATTGCTGCAACGACTTGCGGCACTGGTCGAAGGTGATCTTGCTGAAGGTGTCGATGCCCGAAGCGATCAGCAAGATAGCCTTGCGGCCCTCGATCGCCGACATGCGATCGGCCGTGTCGGTGATCGCATCAAAGAGGTTGGACTCGGAGAACGCGGCAATCTGGAGCCGGCCCAGCGCTTGCTGCACCTTGCTGCGGTCGGTGGTGAAATCCGCCAGGATTTCCGTCCGCATGTCATAGGCCACCACGGCCACGTAATCCTCGGGCTTGAGGGTGGACGCAAAACCCCACGCCAACTGCAGCGTCTGATACCAGCCCGGTCCCCAATACTGCTGGAACAGGTTGCTGAACTCAATCACCATGGCGACGGTCATGGGCGCTTCGCCCAGATTGACCCCGCGGACCTGCTGGGGCACGTTGTCTTCGAGTACGCGGAAGTTTCCGGGCGGGATGCCGGGAATGAAGTGGCCCTTGTTGTCCACCACCGCCACGTCGACGGTGACGATGTCCACGTTGCTCTTGAAGCTGGGCAGGTTGGCGGTGTCGACCTTGTCTTTCTTGAGGCGCGAGGGAATCGGGGGAAGGTCCGACTCGCCGGCGTTCTTTCCGGCGTCCGCTTTCCTGGGCTTGGCGACCGTGGTGCTGGGGTCGCGTACAGGCCCCTGCTCCTGGCCGATCGACAACCCGGCCGCCGCCAGCAGTGCGGCGCCGCACATTATGAGGGTTCTGGAGGGTCGCATAGGCGTGCTTCTGGTGTCACTATATCAGAAGACGCGCCCACCGGCGCCGACGTTGCCGGTCAATTGACCCGCGGCCCGCGCCCGCCCTGTCTTCGCATGTAAACCTGGAACTTCCTCTTGGCCCGCTGGAGCTTCCACTGCCGGTAGGCGCCGCGCGCGTCCGGCATCCGCCACGCCGGCCAACGGCCCTTCAGGTACACGTACCCGAACAGCATGCCCCCCAGGTGCGCGACGTTGCTGACGCCGCTGTTCTCGCCCAGCGAGCTGAGCAGGGCGATGGCGCCATAAATGACGACCAGGTACTTGGCCTTGATGGGGAACAGGAAGTTCATGAGCACGCGGGTCTCCGGGTACAGGACGCCGAAGGCCAGCAGCAGGCCGTAGAGCGCTCCCGACGCGCCGATGGTATGCGTCCGGCTGCCCAAGGCCACGTTGACCAACGTGTCGCAGACGCCTGCGCCGACACCGCAAATGAAGTAGTACTTCAAGAACCGCCGCGTGCCCCAATCCTGTTCCAGGGGCGTCCCAAACATCCACAGAGCCAGCATGTTGAACAGCAGGTGCCCGATACCGCCGTGCAGGAACATGTAGGTGAAGAGCTGCCAGATGAAGAAAGGAAAACTGTTCACCACCAGCGTAGGAGTGAGCGCCAGAAGCAGGAGATGGCGTTGAACCGGCTCGCCGCCCAGGTACCAGAGCAGAAACATGGCGACGTTGGCGATCAGGAGCCACTTCACTCCCGGCGGCAAGTATCCGTAGAAAGCCGATGTCCTGTCCGAATACCGGGGTTGGCGCATGGCGGGTCTCTAAGAATTCTCTCAGAATTAGAATATCAGAACGCTGCCGGCCCTCACGAGGCGGCGCCATCCGCACCTTTTCCGTACCGGTTCAGAATGCGCGCGCAAAATTGCAGCGCGACGGCCGCGCCCAGCCATACCTGCCAATGAGAGAAGATTCCGGAGGGGATGGCAAAACTATTGGCCCAATCCAAGTCGGCGCCAATGCGCCACAGTGCGAGCGCCGCGGCGACGGCGGCGCCAGGCGTCAGGAGCGCAGCCACCGCCAGGGCAATTCGCTGGTTTCTCCTGCGCCTGGTGGCAGTCCTGAGATGTCTGGCAAACCGGATCCTAACCCGCATGACGCTGAGATACCAATCTACCAACTTTTGCGCTAGATTATACATTCGGAATCATTCGTTCCGAAACACGGGAGGAAATCATGCATCGATTCAAGACAGCGGTATTCGGCACCGGATTCGTGGGCCGCGTCCATATGGAAGGCATCCGCAGGCTGGGCTACGTCCAGTTGTATGCCATCGGGGAAAGCGAGGTGGAGAAGGCCGCGCGGCTGGGGGCCGAATTCCACGTCGAGAAAATCGACTCGGATTATCGCAGGATTCTGGAAGACCCGGCCGTCGACGCCGTGCACATCTGTACACCTAACTTCATGCATTTCCCGATGGCCAAGGACGCGCTCGAGGCTGGCAAGCACGTGATTTGCGAGAAGCCGCTGGCGACCTCGGTGGAGGAGGCGCGCACGCTGGTGGCGCTGGCGGGCGAGACCCACCGCCGCAATTGCACCTTCCACAATCTGCGCTTCTACCCCATGGTGCAGCANNACCGATTGGAACTGGCGCCTGGATTCCAAGACCAGCGGCGCGTCGCGCTGCCTGGCGGACCTCGGCTCGCACTGGTGCGACATGGCCGAGCACGTCACCGGGTTGCGCATCACCTCGGTGTGCGCGGACCTGCAGACCTACAACAAAACGCACAAGCGTCCCAAGGGACCGGTGGAGACGTTCGCGGGCAAGATGCTGAAGCCCGAGGATTACATCGAGGTGCCCATCGACACCGAGGATTTCGGCGCGGTGGCGTTTCGCATGGGCGACCGCGCGCGCGGCGCCTTCACCGCCAGCCAGGTTTCCGCCGGGCGCAAGAACCGTCTGAACCTCGAAATCTACGGGACCAAAGCCGGCGTGGCGTGGGACCAGGAGCGCCCCGACGAGTTGTGGATTGGCAACCGCAACACCAACAACCAGATCATTATCAAGGACCCGTCGCTGCTGAAACCGTTGGCGCGCTCCTACGCGGATCTGCCGGGCGGCCACAGCGAAGGCTACGACGACACCTTCAAGCAGGTGTTCCGCCGCTTCTACCGGTCGATCGAGGATCCCGGCTCCGAGCCCGAGTACCCGCAGTTCGCCGACGGCCTGCGGACGCTCACGATCCTGCAGGCGGAGATGGACAGCCACCGGAAACACGCCTGGGTGGATGTGGCGTAGGGGCCCCCGGGCATGCCTGGCCCGGGGCCGGGCATGCCCGGCCCCTACAGTTCTTTTGCGAGTGAGGGCATGAGATCCAGTTCTTCGCCGCGCGTTCCGTATCAGCTTCTCGCCCTGTTCGTCCTTCTAGCCTCGGCCATCGGCGTGATGGCGTACTGGTTCCACGTCGAACAAAAGGACACAGTCGAGCAGAACGTCCGCAACCAGCTTCTTACCGTCGCCGACATCAAGGTCAAGGATCTGTCCATGTGGCGGTCGACGCAACTTGGCGAAGCGCGCGCCATTCTGGCGGACGGCATGGTTTTGACCGTAATGCGGCGGGTTCTGGCCGGAGACGCCAGCGCGTCCGATCGGGACGCGGTTTATGCCTGGATGGATGGGCTATGCAAGAACCTGCGTTACACGGACGTCTTGCTGCTCGACCGGCAGGGAAAGCCGGTCCTCTCGGCAGGACAGAGGTTCGGCAGCGACGAACACCTTCGCCGGGTTGCCGCGGGCACGCTCCGGGCCGGCGACGTCGTGCTTCGGGACTTTTTCCGCGACACACCTTCCGAACCGGTCCATCTCGCACTGAACCTGCCGCTGCGACTCGCCCCCGGTGCAGCGGCATTCGGGGTGCTTGCACTCGGCATAGATCCCGCTACCTACCTGTACCCGTTCCTCGAAACCTGGCCGGCCCCCAGTGCGAGCGGGGAAACGGTGTTGGTTCGCCGGGACGGCGACGAAGCCGTGTTCCTGAACCGACTTCGCGGCCGTGAGAATTCGGCGGTCAACCTCAGAGTACCGATGAGCCGGACGGAAGTTGCGGCGGTGCAGGCGGTGGGCGGCCATGAAGGCAACATCGAAGCGCTGGATTATCGGGGCGTGAGGGTATTCGCCGCCGTCCGGCGCGTTCCCGATACGCCGTGGTACCTGGTCGCCAAGATGAACGAGGACGAGGTGGAGGCGCCCGTTCGCCGGCGCTGCCTGGTGCTGGGCCTGGGTGCGGTTTCGCTGATTCTGGCGGTGGGCGCGATGATTGTGCTCTGGTGGAGGCGCCAGCAACTCCAGTTCTACCGGGAGCGCTACGAGGCGGAAATCGAGCGCCGGGCGGTGGAAAAGAGGGCTGCGCAGGCGCTGCAAGAAAGCGAATCCCGTTTTCGCTCGATCTTCGAGCAGGCGGCCATCGGCATGGCTGATTCCTCGCTGGAAGCACGGTTCATCCGGGTGAACCGGCGATTCTGCGAGATTATGGGATACTCGCGGGAGGAACTGCTTGGCCGGACGTTCCGCGACATCACCCATCCGGACGAGCTCGCTCGAGACGAACAACTCGTGGCGCAACTGCTGAGGGGTGAGCCGAGCAGTTTCAGAGTGGAAAAGCGCTACCTCCGAAAAAACGGCGACGTGGTTTGGGCAAATCTGATGGTGTCCCTGCTCCGCTCGCCCTCCGGAAATCCCTTGCACTTCGCCGCTGTCGTCGAGGACATTACCGGGCAGAAACGGGCGGAAGAGGAAAGGCACCATCTGGAGCGCCAACTGCTGCAAGCGCAGAAGATGGAAAGCGTCGGGCGGCTGGCCGGCGGGGTGGCCCACGACTTCAACAACCACCTGGCCGTGATCAACGGCTATTGCGCCATGCTTCTCGATGAGATGGGCCCCGAGAATCCGCTGCGGGAGCAAGTAGACGAGATTCTCCTGGCGGGCAATCGGGCGGCGGCGCTGACCCAACAACTTCTGGCGTTCAGCAGGAAGCAGGTGGCCGCGCCACGCGTCATCAGCCTCAACGACGTAGTCGCCGAGGCTGGCAAGATGCTATCCCGGCTGATCGGCGACGACATCGAAATTGTCACCCACTTCGATCGCGGCCTCGGTTCGGTGGTGGCGGATCCAAGCCAAATGAACCAGGTTCTGATGAACATGGCGATCAACGCGCGCGATGCCATGCCGGATGGCGGCCGGATTATCATAGAAACCTCGAACACCGATCTCGACGAAAGCTATGCCGCGCAGCACGCCGGCGTGGCAACCGGGCCCTACGTCCTGCTCTCCATCACCGACACGGGAGCAGGGATGACCCAGGACGTCGCGCAACACATCTTTGAGCCCTTCTTCACTACCAAAGACACGGGAGTGGGAACCGGGCTCGGTCTTTCCACGGTGTACGGCATCGTGAAACAGGCCGGCGGTTGGATCTGGGTCTATAGCGAACCCGGCAGAGGATCGACGTTCAAAGTATACCTTCCCAGGGCGGGCGGCACCCCCGAGCCGGTTCCGACGCCAGTTCTGGCGGCGGACGCTCTGCGGGGCACCGAAACGGTGCTCGTGGTCGAGGACCAGCCGGAAGTGCGGAGACTGACGCTGGCGGTGCTACGGAGCCGCGGGTATCGGCTCCTCGAAGCCGCCAATGGAAGCTTGGCGTTGTCGCTGTGCGAGGGGTACTCGGGGCCAATCCACCTGCTGATCACCGACGTGGTGATGCCGGGAATGGCCGGAGGAGAACTCGCCGCGCGGCTTTTGGCGCTGCGTCCATCGCTCAAGACGCTGTACACGTCGGGATACACGGCCAACGCGATCGCGCACGAAGGCGTGCTCGATCCGGGCGTGGCCTATCTGCCCAAACCATTCTCCCCCGCGCAACTCGCCGCCAAGGTGCGGGAAGTTTTGTCAGAAAAGTAGAAAAGGGTAGAAAAGGGGTAGAAAAGGGGTCAGACGCATTTTCCTGAGAACCTTCCAGCGCGTTACGCACCCGTCCTACACCATGGCCCGCCGCAAGGCCGGCTATTTGATGGGTGCAGACGGGTTGGGTGCAGACGGAAAATGCGTCTGACCCCTTTTCATCTCGAGGACGGTGACGCCATTGGTCATCCAGTCTTCGGCGGGGGCGCCTTTCAGGTAGTGATCGAACCAGGCGTTGATGCGGCGGTGGTAGTCCGTCTGGTTGGCTTTCTGGGCCACCGAGTGGTTTTCGCCTTCATACACCAGCATCACGCAGGGCTTGCCGGCGCGGCGCGCAGCGTTGTAGAACTCGATGTCCTGGTGCCAGTCGGAAGCGCCATCGTGGTCGCCGGCCTCCATCAGCAGCGGCGCGGCCAGCTTGTTGGCGACGAAGGTGGCGGAGTTGCGGATGTACGACTGCGGGTCTTCGTAGAGCGGCACCTGCATGCGCTCCTGGCTGACTTCGACGTGGTTGGTTTCGGGCACGCCGGTGTTCCAATAAATCTCACCGACGCTGGAGGAGAGGTTGGTCAACGCTCCGCCCACGGCGCCCGCGGCGAACAGGCCGCTGTGCGTCAGGATGAAGGTGGTCTCGTATCCGCCCCACGAATGGCCGGTGAGGCCGATGTGGCTGGCGTCGATCATGCCGCTCGCTACGACCTTCTTCACCGCCGCGGTGACGCAATCGAGCGCCGAGACCCCCGGGTCGCGCGGTTTGAAGACGATGTCCGGGAGCAAGACGAAATAGCCGTGCTGGGTCCACACCGCGGCGTTATAGGTGGTGCGCTCGGAGGGCGCCATCCAGTTGTGGATCTGGTTGCTCTCGATTTCGTAAATCCGCACGATGAGCGGGTATTGCTTGCCCTTCTCGTAGGCGGCGGGGTAGAAGAGCGCACCTTGCAGGCGGTCGCCATGCGAATTCCGGTAGTCGATCAACTCCGCGCGGCCCCAGGCGTACTGCGAGGCGAAGGGATTGGTGTCGCTGACCCGCGTGGCATTCTTCAGGTCCGCTCCGGCGGCGAAGAAGTTGGGCGAATCGTCCCACGCGCCGGACTGGTAAACGAAGGTATCGGCGTCCTTGGCTTTCTCGAGGCCGCGCACGCCCTTGTCCTGAAAAATCACGCGGTCGGTCTTGCCGTCGTGCAGAATCGCGTAACCGGTCTTCTTGGTCCAGCGGCCTTCCAGGCTCACATACATGGGCTTGGCAAGATCTATCGGTTCCGTGGCGCCGCCGCCACGCCCGCCCGCAACCGCGCCGGGGGTGGTGCGGACGTAGCGATGGCGCACTTCCTCGGCAGTGCCGTCGGTGAGACGCTTCGGTTGGGCGCCATCGGGGAAGATTTCCCAGAGATCGTAGGCGTCGTACACAATGACGCTGTGGTCGTCCTTGGTCCAGCCGGCGACGCCGTAGGAAGGCTTCTGGCTCACGGGGTAGTCGTTCTCTTGGTTGGTGAAACCGATTTTCGAATCCTGGGTGATGTTGCGGGCGGCGCCCGATTCCAGATCGTAGATCCAGAAATCGCCTTCCTTGAAATTCAGGGCGTAGCGGCCGCCAGGGCTGAACTCGACCGGCGGCGTGAGGTGTTTGGCCACCTCGGCGCGCGCGCCGGTGTGGAGGTCGATCTTATAGACGTCCGCAAACTCGCGGCCGAACATGGCGTCGTTCCGATAGGGCACGCCATCGAGGGCCAGGGCGCGCGCGCCGTTTCGCGGCAGCCGCACGTCTTCCTTGACGTTGGTGGAAAGCGACACCAGTTTGCCGGTGGCCAGGTGCCACGCCGCCGGCGCATTGCGGTCGCGGTCGCGCGCGATGGTCAGCTTCTGCTCGCTGATGACGTTGACGTCCTGCCAGTGCCAGACTTCCACGGTGGCGGGATCGTCGTCGGACTTCTTCACCTCGATTTTGGTGGGCCACTCGGCGATGCCGACGTACAGGGTGGAACCGTCCTCGGACCACTGCGGCGCGCGTGATGGCACGATGCGTTTGGGCGCATCCACGTGGGTCGAGCGTTTCTGGCCCAGGTTTTTCCATGCCAGCACGGTGTAGCTCTCGCCCTGGTAGCCATCCTGCTTGAGGGAGCGCAGAGCGGCCAGGTCGGCCGACTCCTTGCGCCAGGTGAGCGCGGTGTAGAGCGCGGCCCCAGAGTCCAACGCCTGGAGCGAGCCGGAACGCGGATCGAAAACCTGGATGGCGTTGCCCGCGCGGCCGTCCACGCCGATGGCCATGGCGAGGTTGCTGCCCTTGTCCTGCCAGGAGTAGCTGGTGACGTCGCCGAAAGTGGTGTCGACGCCGGTGGAGAGGTTGCGCACCACCAGGACGGCGCCGGCGGGGTCGCGCTCGGGGTCCGCCGCTTCCGGTGCAGTTCCGCCGCGGCCACCGGGCCCTGAGGGCACCCCGGCAGCCACCGGGGGATACTTGCGAAACGCCAGGTAGGGACCAACGCCGGAAAACGCCAGGGACTGGACGTCATCCACCTTGGCGACCGCGCCGCTGCCCAGGTCGAGCACGTTCAGCTTGTTCTGGGCGGGCCGGCCGGCCTTGCGCGCGCGGTCCTGCTCGGTTTCGGAGACCGTGGCCAGGCACGCGAGGTACCGGGAATCGGCAGAGAACGCTGCGCTGGAGCAGAAGGCCAGCACGTGCGTTTTACCACGGCCGGCCGTGGCCGCGACGCGCAATTCGTTGTCGCCGCCGGAGCGGCGGATCTCGTAAGCCAGCCATTTGCCATCGGGCGAAAGGGTGCCGGCGCCGAGCGTTTCCCATTTGCCGTAGTCGGCGGGGGTGAGGGTAGGTTTGGGTTGCGCGAGCGCACAGGCCGCGAAGGCCAGCAGGGTCCAAACGCGAAACGTCATCACGGAGACGATTCTAACGCGGGGCAGCCCGCCTCGCTTAGGGCCATCGGCGCCTGTCCCATCCGCATGTAAAGCTGCTTCACGTTGCGGATGGCCGTGCACACCTGGTCATGCACCAGAGGACAGGCCGGGTCCAGGCTGGGTGCGCAGCTCCCTGGATCGGTCTCGCGGTAGAGTTCCACCAGTTCGGCAGCCAGCTTGCGGTTACCCTTGTCCACCAGCAGGCCCTCGATCAGCGTGATGGCGGCCCGTTGCGGGTCTCCGATGGCGCGCCACGCGGCCGACATGTCCTCGAAGAATTCCGGCACCGGGCGCAGCGTGCGGCCATACTCGAACGCTTCCATGGCCTGGCGCGGATGGGACAGGCGAAGGTATGCATCGCCCAGCGCCAGGTACAAGGGATACCAGCCCGAGGGGGATGTCGCGATGCCGCGCAACTGATTTTCGCGGCGAAGTTCCCGGGCGATGGTGCGATCGATTCTCTCGCCGCGCAATAACACATCCAGCGCTTTCTGCGCGCCGGAACCCTGCATGAGGTAGATGAAACCGGCGACGGCGTAGGCCTGAGGTACGTTGCGGTCGTCGGGCAGGCCGTCGAGGATGGCCAGCGACCGGTCCACCTCGCCGACGGCGCGGTCCATCCCTTGCCCCTGGGGTCCGACCAGCGCAGTCGCCACGTGCAGGTGTGTCTTGTAACTGGCGGGGCACACCTTGGCGGCGCTGGCCCAGAGGCTCTGGTCATCGAGCCAGTCGATGTTGCGGGCGTAAGTGCGGATGGCGAGCGCGGCGCAGACGAGGCCCAGCACAGCCGGCGCGATGCGGGGCCGCCTATAGATCGCCCAAACCAGACAACCGGCGAAGCCCACCGACGGCAGGTACAGGAACCGTTCGGCCATGATGCTGCCGATGAGAATCACCAGGTTGGAGGTCGGCGCCAGAGCCGCGAAAAAGAAAGCCGTGAAAAAGCACACGGCTTTGTGCCGGCGGTAACAAAGAATTGCGGCCGCACCAATTGCCAGCACGGCAAAACTGCCGACGCCCCACCCGGCTACCGGGATCTGGTTGTAGGAGTAATCGCAGGAGAGGCCGCGCGGCCACACCAGCAGCCACAGGTACTTGCCGATCACATTGACGGCGGTGAGGCGCGCCGTCCAGAAACCGGCGCCGACGAGGGGGTTATCGGTGAAGGGGACCGGGGCCGCGGCGAGCCCGGCAAAAACCCGATCACGAACGTACAAGAAGATCGCCACCGGTACCGCCACGGCCAGGTATCCGGGCAAGCGGGCGCGCGCGCCGCCCCTTCCCAATGTGAAGTCGTAAATCACCATGGCGGCCAGCAGCACCACGGCGCTTTCCTTCGAGAAGATCCCGATGGCCGCGGCCAGCATCAGGGCTGCCAGCCACGCCAGCTTGCGCCGGCCGGAAGCAGCCGTGCTCTTCACATGGCAGAGCAGGCCCGCCAGCACGCCGAAACCAGCCAGTAGGTCCGCCCGGCCCACGATGTTGGCGACCGATTCGGTAAGGACGGGATGAAGCGCCCAAACCGCGGCCAGCGCCCACGCCGGTCCCATCTCCCGGAACAGCAGTAAGCCCAGCCAGTAGACCAGCAGGATGTTCACGGCATGCAGCGCGAAATTGACCCAGTGGTAGCCGGCCGGACGAGAACCGTCGCCGAGGATGGTGTAGTTCACCAGGTAGGAGAACGTAGTCAGCGGGCGATAGAGCCCGCTGGATGAGTTCCGGTACGAATAATCCTGCGTCAGGATGAGGCGCGCATTCTCGGATGTGGCGGCCTGTATGCGGGAATCTTCCTGAATCACCCAGGCATTGTCGAGCGAGAGGCCGGCCCGAAAGGAATTGGAATACGCCAGCAGGGCGAAGGCCCAAAGCCCGAGGATGGCCAGCGCGTGCCGATTGCTCATTCGGCCGCGACCAGCGCGAAAGCCACCGAAGTCTCGCCGCGCACGCCGGTGCTCTCCTCCACTTCATATTCGAGCCCCGGATCGACCTCCACCCGGCAAGCCGCAATTTCTTCGTCGCTGGCGCCGTGGAAGCATAACTCGCAGACGCCCACGGCGTCGGAACCGTAGCGCACCGGCGGGCCGAAGATGCGGCACGTGATGGGGCGCGCCGCGTACAGGTCGCACGTACCAGTCGAAGGGTCGAGCGCCGGACAGGGATCGTCATCCGTGGCGGGTTGGGCTACGGCCCGGCGCGCCCGTTCGCGGACGCGGGCGGCGCGCTGGCGGTCGCGCCGTTCGAGTTCCGCCAGACCCTCTCGCAGCCGGCGAGCGTCGAGCTGAGTGATGGGGAACGGCCCCAGGCAGCATTCGATGCAGCCGGGGCGGCAGACCAGCCAGGGCCCGCTCTTGCGCGCGGCCTCGGCCAGTGCGGCATCCACGATTTGGATGAGGGCCTCGTCGCCGGACATGCTTCGAGGATAACGCAGACCTGTCAGCAGTGCCCCAGCGCGCGCCGGGCCGAGTCGCAGGAGCGCCTATCAGCCGGGCGATGGCTAGTTGCGAGGCAACCGGCGGATATACGCCTGCCATTGCTTCTCAAGGTCGGCGGTACTCGCCACCAGGGCATCAATCTGTTTTTGGTGGCGCGCCGCCACCTCGATCAGCGCCCCGATCTGCCTGGTATGGGCGCCGATTTGGTTGTCACGCGCAACTACGCTGGCGGCCGAGGATTCCACTATGCCCGCCAGGCGCTCCAACCGTTCGTCGAGGCTCATATCTCGACTATAACGCACGCCCTCGGCGCGGCATGTTACCATCGTTTTTCTTCGAGGCTTATCGTTTGCGCAAGGTCCCCCTTATCGAATCGCTGCGGATTATCGGGCGAGGGTCGCTGAACTGGATCGCCGAACGTCCCATCGTGGTTTCGTTCGAGGTGACGGACGCCTGCACGTGTTTTTGCAAGCACTGCGACCACGGCGGGCCGCGCGATGAATCGCACAATCTGAAGCCCGCCGACTACCGCCGCTACATGGAGGCGTTGCGCCCGTGCGTGGTGCAGGTCTCGGGCGGCGAGCCGCTGCTGCGCGAGGACGTGGTCGAAATTGTCCGCAGCATCAAGGGCGGGTCCAAGCTGCCCTACACCATTCTGGTTTCCAACTGGTCGCTCATGACCCAGGAGAAGTACCTGGCGCTGGGCGAGGCCGGGATCGACCAGTTTTCCGTCAGCCTGGATTTCCCCGACCAGCGGCACGACGAATTCCGCGCCTATCCGGGCCTCTACCGGCATCTCGAGGACTTGATTCCACGCCTGGCGAAGCTGGGGCACGACGACATCGTGCTCAACAGTTGCATCACCAGCGAGAACGTGGGCGAGATCGGCGCCATCGCCGACAAGGCTCGTCAATGGGGCGTCAACCTGTGCTACAGCGCCTACTCGGCGCGGCGCACCGGGTGCCGGGAATACTTCCTCAACACGGCCGAACAGCTCGCGCAATTGAACACGCACCTGGACCGCGTGGAGGCGCGCCGCGACCAGACCAACTGGATCGTCAACTCGCCCTCNNTGCAGCCGTGCTCCATGCAGTTCCAGCGCTACCCGCTCGAAGAGCGCAGCCGCATGATCGGCGAATTCACCAGCCGCAACCAGTGCGACGAGTGTTATGTCTCCATCCGCTCGTATCTGGACAAGAGCTTTCCGCAATTGCTGTGGGAGAACGTGAGCGGGTTCTTCTCCTTCAGTTCAAGCGGAAAATGACGCTGATGGTGGCGATCAGCTCCACCGGTTCGCCGTTGAGCAGCGTAGGTTCGTAAATCCACTGGCGGACCGCCTCCAGGGCCGCGGGCGCCAGCAGCGGGTTGCCGCCCAGCAGTTTCAGCTCGCGGATGCGGCCGTCGGTGGCGATGATTCCAATCAGCTCGACCACGCCCGAAACGCGCATCTGACGCGCCAGCGGCGGATATCGAGGATCCACTCGATGGATGAGCCGGGCCATCTGTACTCTGCCGCCCACCATGACCTGCTTGGGCGCCACGGGAGGAGGGTTCACCGCCGGAGCGGGCGCCCTTTCAACAGCGGGCGCCGGCGGCAACGGAGCCCGCACAACGTCGTTGAAAATGTTCGCAATCCGCTCGCCACTATACACACCTCCCGGAACTCCGTCGGCGGAGGAGGAAAGCGGCTCATCGACGATCGCCGCCACCTTCGAGGGAATGGCAGCGGGCGCGAACAGCCGCCCCTCGACGGGTTGCAGCCGCTCCACCCATGGACGCGCGGGGCGCGCTCTGGCGGCATTCCGCGCGGCTGGCGGCGGTGGCGGCGCGGCCGGAAGAAGCCACGCCATAATCGCCCGCGTATGCGGGAGAGCTTGTGGCGAGACGAGCGGCGCCAGTGCGGCGCACGCCACCAACAGCGCCTCTCCGGTGAAACCCAGACAGGTGTTCCACGCTCGTTTCCCGGCAAACCCGCTGGAAACCGTTGCTAGCTCAAACATGATGCAGCCTCCTTTCCTAGACACAAAACTCCCCTGAACCTGGAATGGGATCTCGACCAATGAGCTGCGCTTGTGGGGCAGGATGGCATCCTGCGCGGCGCTTGGTGACCGCCGCCAGCCTCACCCGCGAGTGCGTCCGGCTGTTGACATCGTCAACCTCCACCCGAATAGACACCGCATCCCCAAAGAAGTTCCAGTGCATGATGGAAGTGTGCAACT
>PLMF01000419.1 GCA_003142355.1 Bryobacterales bacterium | reverse complement strand
TGTCCGTCAACACGCAGGGTCTCACCGCTGGCAATTACACCGCCACGATCGCCATCAATTCGCCGTACTCTCCCGGGGCTGCGGCGGCGTCGGTGACCGTGAACCTCGCCGTGATCGCGATTAACGCCAAGCTTCTGGCCATCACCAACGCTGCCAGCTATGCCACGGGCGCGGTTTCTCCGGGAGAGAATATCGTCCTGTTCGGAACCAGCATCGGGCCTCCCACCCTCACTTATGGCACCCTTAACGCGAGCGGCACGCTGCTGAACACCAGCGCCGGCAATACCCGTGTGCTGTTTGACGGCGTTGAAGCGCCCGTGGTCTACGCCTCCGACAAGCAGACCAGCGTCATGGTGCCGTACGCGGTGGCGGGCCGGCCCACCACCAACGTCGTCGTGGAGTACCAGGGGGTGCAGTCCGCTGCCTTGCAATATAATGTGGCCGTGGCCGTGCCGGGGATTTATACGCAGAACTTTCAGGGCACTGGACCGGGGGCTATTCTGAACCAGGATGGCGTCACGGGCAACGGGCCGGGCACAGCGGCCCCCAAGGGTTCGGTGGTGTCTGTTTACATGACGGGTGAGGGGCAGACGTCACCCGCGGGCGTGACCGGCGCCATCGCGCCGGTCAACGTCCCGGTGCCCTGGAAACAACCGCCGTTGAAAGCCACGGCTACAGTCGGCAGTCTCTCGGCTTCGGTGCAGTATTACGGTACGGCGCCAGGCGAAATTTCCGGCGTGATGCAGGTCAACGTGCAGATCCCGGCCACCGCTCCCACGGGCGCGTTGCCGATCGTCATTACGTTAACCGACCCGGCCACGGGATTGAGCTACAGCACCCAGGGCCAAGTGACGGTCTCCGTTCAGTAAGAAAAGGGGTCAGACGCATTTTTGCGGGCTTGGCAAAAATGCGTTTGTCCCCTTTTCTACCCCACTACCTCCAGGAACGCCTTCGCGGCATGGCTCAGCGCCCGGCGCGTCGGATACACCAGACGGATCTTCCGCTCCACGTGCAGCTCCTTGACCTTCACCTCGTATAGTGTCTTCTGTTCGATCTCCTGTTCCACACACATGCGAGGCACGAAAGCCACGCCCATGTTGTTCTGCACCATCTTGCGGATGGTTTCGATGGTGGGCATCTCGACGGGCATCTGCAGCGGCACTTTGTGCGCTTGAAACTCGCGGAGCACCACTTCGCGATAGGGAGAGACCACGTTGTGGGCGATGAAGGTCTCCGCACCGAGTTCGGTGATGGAAACCGTCTTGCGGCGCGCCAGCCGGTGCTTGGGCGAGACCACCAAGGCCAGGGCGTCGGTGTAGATGACCTTGGATTTGAGGCGCTCGTCTCCGGGGTCGTAGCTGATCACGCCTAATTCCAGGTTGCCATCCAGTAGCTCGTTGGGGATCTTGCTGGAGAGGCTGCGGCGAACCTGCACCTTCACTTTCGGGTGGAGTTCGCGGTACCGCTCGATGTGGCGCAGCAGGTAGAGGCTGGTGGATTCGTTGGCGCCTATGGTGAGCCGGCCGGCGGAGTTGTCGCGCAGTTCGGCGAGCGCGTTGTCGAGCTCCTGATGGAGGCTCTGGAAGCGGCGGGCGTAGTCCAGCACGGTGCTCCCGGCGTCGGTCAGGATGAGGTCTTTCCCGGTGCGGTCAATGAGCTTCTCTCCCAGCTCCTGTTCCAGACGCTGCAACCCCAGCGACACCGCGGGCTGCGTGCGCAGCAGCTTGTCCGCCGCGCGCGAGAAGCTCTTTTCCGTGGCTACCGTCAGGAATACCTGAAGCAAATAGAGTTCCATGGCGGAGTCAATTATAACATCTGTTAATGCGGACCGCTAAAATTATAAATTTGCCAAATCAAACACCGGACCGGCATAATGCTGGTAGTGGTGATGAACATGAGCGACCGCGTGACTATTTTCGACACGACGCTGCGCGACGGGGAACAGTCGCCGGGCTGCAGCATGACGGTTCCGGAGAAGCTGCGGATGGCGCGGAAACTGGTGGACCTGGGCGTGGACATTCTGGAAGCGGGCTTTCCCATCGCTTCCGAGGGCGATTTCGAGGCGGTGGATGCCGTCAGCCGCGAGTTCCCGCAGGCCCGGGTGGCGGCGCTGGCGCGCTGCTGCACGCTGGACGTGGAACGCGCCGCCAAGTCGCTGGCCCGCGCCCAACGGCCGCGCATTCACACCTTTATCGCCACCAGCGAGATTCACCTGAAGTACAAGCTGAAGAAATCCGAGGAGCAGGTGCTCGAGGAAGCCGTGGCCGCCGTCGAGCTGGCGCGGCGATACGTGGACGACGTGGAGTTCTCGGCCGAAGACGGCGCGCGCACCGCGCCCGAGTACCTGGACCAGATCTCGAAGGCCGTGGTGGCGGCCGGGGCGCGCACGGTCAACATTCCGGATACCGTAGGGTACTCGGTGCCGCATGAATACGGCGCCCTGATCGGCCATGTGGTCCAAACGCTGGGCGACTCCGCCATTGTCAGCGTGCATTGTCACGACGACCTGGGGCTGGCGGTCGCCAATTCGATTGTGGCCGTCGAAGCCGGCGCCCGGCAGGTGGAATGCACCATCAACGGCATCGGAGAGCGCGCCGGCAACTGCTCGCTCGAAGAAATCGTCATGATTCTGAAGACCCGCTCGGATTACTACCCGTGTCACACCGGAATTCACACCGAGCACCTCTTCTCGGCCAGCGAGCTGCTGAGCTCCATCATCACGTTCGGCCCGCAGCCCAACAAGGCCATCGTGGGCCTCAACGCGTTCGCGCACGAAGCCGGCATCCACCAGGATGGCTACCTCAAGGAGAAAACCACGTACGAGATCATCGATCCGCGCTCGGTGGGCGTGCCCGAAGGCCGGCTGGTGCTGGGCAAACACAGCGGGCGGCACGCGCTCAACCAGCGCGCCAAGGACCTGGGTTACGACCTCTCGAAGCAGGAGCTGGACGGCCTTTACCATCGCTTCATCGCGGTGGCGGACCACCGCAAGAAGGGCCTCATGGATAAGGAGATCGAGGCGCTGATCCAAGCCGGCGAGACGGCCGAGCGGGTGGCGGCGGACTAGCCGATGAACCTCAATGTTCTGGTTCTTCCGGGAGACGGAATCGGCGAGGAGGTGACGCGCCAGGCGGTGCGTGTGCTGCGCCGGATCGCGGACAAGTTTCACCACCGTCTGAAGCTGGCCGAGGGGCTGCTGGGCGGCATCGCGATCCACCAGACAGGGTCGCCGCTGCCGCAGGAGACGTTGCGTCTGGCGGGCGCCGCCGATGCCACCCTGATGGGGGCGGTGGGGCTGCCGGAGTTCGACCAGGCGCCGCCCGAGAAGCGGCCGGAAGCAGGATTGCTCGGTCTTCGCAAGGCCCTGGGCGTGTACGCCAATTTGCGGCCGGTGCGCACGTACGCGTCGCTGCTGGATTCTTCGCCCCTGAAGAACCACCTGGTGGAAGGCACCGATATGATTATCGTCCGCGAACTGACGGGCGGAATCTATTACGGCACTCCGCGCGGAATTATGGAGAACGGCGCGGAGACGCGGGCGGTCAATACCATGACCTACACGCGCTCGGAAATCGAGCGCGTTTCCCGCGTAGCCTTCCACCTGGCGCGCGCGCGCCGCCAGAAGGTCACCTCCGTGGACAAGTCCAACGTGCTCGAGAACTCGCAGCTTTGGCGGCGCGTGGTGATCGAAGTGGCGAAAGAGTTTCCGGACGTGGCGCTGGACCATCTGCTGGTGGATAACTGCGCCATGCAATTGATTCTGAACCCGCGCCGTTTCGACGTGGTGCTGACGGAGAACATGTTCGGCGACATTCTGAGCGACGAAGGCGCGGTGCTGGCCGGCTCCATCGGGATGCTGCCCTCGGCCTCCATCGGCGATCGGCGGCCNNTCGGCGCCCGATATCGCCGGGCAGAACAAAGCCAACCCGCTGGGCGCCATTGGTTCGGTGGCGGCCATGCTCTTATACAGTTTCGGTTTAAAGGAAGAAGCCTCCGCGGTGGATGCGGCCATCGAAGCCGTGCTCGAGAGTGGCCACGTTACCGCGGATCTGCGGCCTTCGGGCGCGCCCGCCACCACCGAACAGGTGGGGGAATCGGTGTGCGCCGCGATCGGTTGAGCGAGGGGCCTACCAGCCCCTCGCTCAACCAAACAATCAGAATAAGGTAGCCTAAAAGCAGGAGCGCCAAGCCCCGGCCCCTGACCCCCGGCCCCTGGCCCCCATTTCTTATGCCACGCACTATCATCGAAAAACTCTGGGACTCCCACGTAGTCCACCAACAGCCCGGCGCTCCGGCGCTGCTCTATATCGATCTGCACCTGGTTCATGAAGTCACTTCGCCGCAGGCTTTTCAGGGTCTGCGCGAGCGCGGGTTGAAAGTCCGGCGTCCCGATCTCACCATTGCCACGGCCGATCACGGGATTCCGACCACCGATCGCTCGCTGCCCATCCTGGACGAGATCGCCGCCAAACAGCTCGCGCAATTGGAGACCAACTGCGCCGAATTCGGCATTCGCTGTCTGGGCATTCACAGCGACCGCCAGGGCATCGTCCATGTGATCGGGCCGGAGCTCGGCTTGACGCAACCC
Organism: Bryobacterales bacterium; assembly: GCA_003142355.1. Next base: position 941 of record PLMF01000419.1, on the reverse strand, counting down.
GGGATGACGGTGGTTTGCGGCGACAGCCACACCGCCACGCATGGCGCCTTTGGCGCGCTGGCGTTCGGAATCGGCACCAGCGAAGTGGAACACGTGCTGGCCACGCAGTGTCTGTTGCAGCGAAAATCGAAGACTTTTGAGGTCCATGTGGATGGCCGGCTGAGGCCCGGCGTTTCGGCCAAGGACATCATTCTGGCGCTGATCGCCAAGATTGGGGTTGGCGGCGGCACGGGCAGCGTAATCGAGTACACCGGCAGCGCCATCCGCGCTCTGAACATGGAAGAGCGCATGACGGTGTGCAACATGTCCATCGAGGGGGGCGCCCGTGCAGGGATGGTGGCGCCCGACGACACCACGTTCCAGTATCTCAGCGGGCGCCCGCACGCCCCCAAGGGAGCGGAGTGGGCGGCGGCCATGGCGCGCTGGGAGGATCTTCCCACCGGCGAAGGCGCCGTCTACGACAGCGTCGCGACTATGGATGCCGGCGCGCTCGAACCCATGATCACCTACGGAACGAACCCTGGCATGGGCATGGCCATCACTGCGCCGCTCCCCGATCCGTCGCGCGTGGCCGACCCCATGGCGCGCGATTCCATTGCCAAGGCCCTGAAGTACATGGGGCTCGAAGGCGGAAAGCCGCTGCTGGGACGTCCCATCGACGTAGTCTTCATCGGGAGCTGCACCAACGGGCGCATCTCCGACTTGCGCGCCGCCGCGGCCCTGCTCGACGGCCGCAAGGTCAGCCCCAAGGTGCGCGTGCTGGTGGTGCCGGGCTCGCAGGAGGTGAAACGGCAGGCCATGGCCGAGGGGCTCCCGGAAATCTTCCGCGCCGCGGGCTGCGAGTGGCGCGAGCCGGGCTGCTCCATGTGCATCGGGATGAACCCCGACCAGCTTTCGCCCGGCCAGTACAGCGTTTCCACCAGCAATCGCAATTTCGAAGG
>PLMF01000359.1 GCA_003142355.1 Bryobacterales bacterium | reverse complement strand
CCCCGCCCATGCCGCCGTATCCGCCGCCCATAGCGCCACCGATGCCTATACCGCCGCCTATGCCCATACCAGCGCCCATGCCGCCGCTCATTGCGGCCAGACTCATAAGCGCCGAGACGTTGCCGGTATACAGCGCCATGATGGCCATGGCCACGGTTTCGGCCCGGCCGTACTTCAGCCGGTAAACATAATTGTTGATCGCGCCGGCCGTGATCTTGACGGGAATATCGAGCTTCTCGATCCACTCCTTCACCTGGGGAAAGATTCCAGGGTTGGGCGCCACCGCGATGACCGTATTGATGCGATCCACCGGAAGAAACTTCACGGATGTGCTCTTGTCGGAGAACGCGTACGCCTTGAAGACCGACTCGAGATCTTTCACCAGCTCGGATGGGCGGCTGTTGGCGACGTCGAAGAGACGCACCCGCTGGCCGGCGAAGGTGTCGCTGTCGAACATGCCAATCAACTCCATGGTGCGCTTCATGCTGCGGCTGTTATCCTGGATCAGCAGCAGGTTGGCCGGTTCGTAAGTCGACATCGAGGCGCCTTCACCCAGAAATGGCTGGATCAGCTTGGCCAACTCCCCGACCGTCGCGTACTTGAGAAACACCAGGTTCAGGATCATGCGCTCGTCGTCGGGGAGGGTCTTGGGGTCGAGGTCCGTCGTCGGCGGCAGCGGAAGCTGGGAAACTCTGTTGATCGGCACGATGCGGTAGAGGTCGCCCACCTGCACGATGGTCGCGCTATTTACCCGCAGGATGGTCTCCAGCAGCGGCATCAGGTCCACCGCCTTCACTTCGCCGTAGGTGTAGATCGTCACCGACCCTCTGACGCCGGGGTCGAGAATGTAGTTGATTTTCATCCGCTTGGCGAGGATGTCGATCATCTCCGTGAGAGACACGTTGGGAAGCAGGAACCCACCGTTCTCGGTGAGGCGCGCCGGCGAAATGCCGCTGGGGGCGGCCGCNNTGGCCGGAAAGCACGGCGGCCGCCGCGCACATAGCCAGAGTCAATCGAACATACAATAAGGGGCGCATTTCGTTGTTCCTTGAGAGCATTACCGTCCTACCGGGTCCCACCGGCACGCGTTACCGAACGGCGTCTGGAGCGATACCTTTTTAAAACCGTCGACTACGGAATTGTCGGGCGTGTTGTCGTTCGGCTGACAAACCTTATAGCCCCGGCCGGTATCGTCGCCCGGGCCGAGTGCCGTCTTGATGACGGGCAGCACCGGGGCGGGAGGCGCCGCGGGCGCCGGCCCGCTCGCGTCCGCGGCCACCTGCCGCGTCGCGCGGTCGAGTATTTCGTCCACCGTCTTGCGGATGATCTTGCCGTCCCATTCCAGAGCGATGTCTTGCGTAGTGACGTCTACCAGCTTGAATGGGCCGATCACCTCGCCCGGATGGATTTCCATCTGTGGGGAGGTGGCGGTTATGCTGAGGATAGCAGCGGGACCGTCGCCGATATTCATCATGCCGTGATAAACCGGCAGCGGCGGCATGGGCTTGGGAGGTGGCGGCGGCGGCACCTCAACTACCACGGTGGAGTTCCGCGATCGATCGAAAAGCAGCTTCTGCGCGATTTGGGCGTAGCCGGCGGAAAGCACCGGAGGCGCCGTGGCGAGCGGGGCGAACTGCGGCGGTGGCAGCGGGTTCAGTTTCTGGTTCAGGATGGCGGCTTCACGCGCCTTGACCGCCAGCCACTGGCCGCGAAACTGGAAGCCGGCGTAGACCGCCACGGCCGCCAGCACGACGTCGAGGATCAACAGTTTGCGGTTCAAAACGCGCCCATTCCCTTCTTCTCCGGCACCAGCTTCTTGGGCACTACTCCGGACAGGCTGAGCCGCACCTGCAGGTTCTTCTTCTTGTCGTTGCCGCCAGCCACTTGAATCTCGTTGGTGGCCAGGATTTCAGGCTCGTTGGCGAGAGCCGCCAGAAAGTTCACCAACTGGTCGATCCCGCAGGTGAAGGTCACGGGAACGGAAACCTCGCCGTAATCGCTAGCCAGGGGCTTGGGAGCCGGAAACCCCTCGGCGCCTCGCGCATCGATTCCGTTGGCGGCGGCGACGGTATGAACCACGTTGAGAAGCTGGGCTTGCGCTTGCGCGGCCGTATCGGCCTTGAGAATGCCCTTCTCGCGGGTCTCGAGTTCGGCCGAGGCCTGCTTGAGCATGGCTTCCTTGCCGGGAACCGTGGCGGCAATCTGGCGCAAACGCTGCAGGCGGTTTTCAGCGGCCGGTATGGATTCCGAAGGCGCTACCACCTGTGTTGGCCGCTCCCCGTACACGCCGAATCTCAGCACTGCGATCAGCAGCAACCCGCCTAGCAGGACGAACAGCGTACGCCGGTCGAGTGTTCCGACAGTCATCGGCTGCTCCTGCGGGCGGTGTGGATCTGGAACAGCTCGCCGGCGGTGCCGCGGTTGACCATGTCGAGCGCCGAATTCTCGAAAAGGGGTGAGGCATCGAGGATCTTCGGAAGCAGCGCGGCCTGCGGGGCTTCGCCCATAACGCGCACCGAATCGCGCGCGAGGTTGATCGAGTTGGTCCAGGCCGGAGGTTCAACCAGTCTGGTCAGCTCGTTCAAGACGTCCAGATCGCCGCGCGTCTGGTTGCGCAGTCGATCCAGCAGTTGAGCTCGCGCGCGCGTGTGCGCAATATCGCGGTCGAGCGCCGTCGCGCGCCGCGCCAGCGGTTCCAAATGGGCGATTTCGGCATCGATCCTGCGGAGGTACCGCCGTTCCACGAGTTTGGAGGAAACCACCACGGCGGCGGCCACCAGCAGCACCACCGCCGCCAGAACCAGCGTCGGGATGAAGACCGCGCGGGAATTGAGGCGCCGATGCTCCGGGGGGAGCACGTTCGCCGCCGGCGCGAGCCGGGGACAAGCCCCAGCCAGCGCCGTTGCGTACGGCAGTGCGTTGCGGGAAAGATCGTTCTCCACCGGATTGACGTCCGGGGCCGGAAGCACGTCTTCAAGCTTGTAGGGGGTGGTTTCGGGAGGCAGACGCAACTCCGCCAGCGCCAGCCCCACGGCGCGTTCCGGGGCCAACTCGAATTCCGCTGAGAAAACCGGGTGCGCGGCGCTTTCCCCGTACACCTCCACGGTGCCCGAAGCGGACCGGCTCAGCGCCACGAATCCACCCTCGGGGCGTCCTTGGGGTCCGAAGCCGTTCAGCCGGATGGCCGCGTGCACGGCGGCGGCCGAGAAGGTAAAACTGCACACCGCGACGCCGGCTTCGGTGAAGAGTTGGACGTATTGCTCGACCGTGGCGCGCCGCACAATCCCCACCAAAACCGCGCCGTAGGCCAGCCGGGACCAGCCCCATGAGACCTCGTCTTCGCCGTAAGGATGCAGCGAGTCCAACTGGAAGCGGATGGCTCCTTCCATGTCCTTACGGGCAACCCCGGGAAGCGCCATCTGGCGTACGATCACTTCGCGCCGTGGCAGCAACACTGTGGCGCTCATGCGGCCCGCCCCCAGCGATTTCAGGAACCGGGCGTACTCCGTGCCCCATTCGGCCGCTGGCCGCCCGGCGAAATTGTGTATGGTGGCGCGGCCGAGCACCCGGATCCTCGTGGGGCGCACCCGGGCGGCCGCCACTTCGAGGTCCGTGGCGCCGATCTCAATGCCGACTCCCGAGCCGAATGCCAGCAGCTTGCGAAGGTCTTTGGAAATGGGAATCTGGAAGGCCATGGCGGGGTCAATTGCTCCAAGCCGTGTCGTACCACCGCAGGATGTGGATGGGGGAATCGTATCCCACCGGCATGTACTTCACCTGCGCCCCTACCGTGCGCCTGAGGTCCGAGAGTTGTCCATTGTCGAGCCGCAACCGCGCCGTGGCGCGCATGGTGACGATCGAGTGGCCTTCCACCCGCAGGCGGTTCGAGCCGACGCCGAAGGATTGCAGGAAGTCGTTCAGTTGCTGCTGCGTAAAAGGCGCGCCGCGCCGGCGCTCCACCAGTGCCGCGATGGCGTCGGGAGCCAGCCCAACGGCAGCCAGAACCGCCGGAGCGGCGGTATTGGCGTCCACCTGCTGCGTCGAGCCGAATACCGAGAGGCAGTCCGCCAGTCCGGCGCGCGGAGCCAGGCGAGGCCCTCCTCCCAACTCCGCGTCCGGCACCGGAACGTAGGTCCCGTAAAAGATATCTGGCGTAACGCCTTTCACAAGAAGTAATTCCTCGATCTCTTCAATGGACGCGTGGCGCCCCCGAAAAGACGGAGTGAGCGATAGATAATACNNTTGACGTCCAGCTTGGCGGCTTCGGGGACGATTTCAACGTGGGCCACGCCGCTTGGGAAGCTGTAGTCCACGGCCGCGGAGCCTCGCGGAATCCTGCGTTGATCCGGCCTCGTGAGGGTCCAGAGCAGTTCCAGAGAAGCCCGCTCGATGGCGCCCGAGGCCAGGTAGTAGCTGCGCAACCCATCCACCGCCGTGGACGTGCGCTCAGTCTCGCCGCGAACCGTACTGGAGAGCGAAAACGCGATGGCCGCCAGGGCCGCCGAGAGCCATAGAACCGCCAGCAATGCGCTGCCGCGGCAGGAAAAGGGGTCAGACGCATTTTTTCTTTTCCCCGCCAAGGAGAAGAAGATTAAATGCGTCTGACCCCTTTTTCTAGTAGTCCACATATTGAATCTCCGGGGAGCGATGGATGTGGATCGGCGCGGTGATGGTGATCGGTTGCAACCGCGAAGGGTCGGGATCGAGGGGCGCCATTTCAATGCGCACCGCAAAAGGCCAGCCCGCAATTGTCCAATTCGGCGTCCAGTGCGGCGCCAGGTTGCGGTCCAGGGGGATGGTGAAGTAGAAGAACCGGCAGTAAGCCAGCTTATCGGCCAGCACGAAGGAGTTCGGCCCCGCCTGGACCGGAGCGAAAATCGCCAGGTTGCCGCCGGTCAACGGGTCCCGCGTGCGGCCCGTACAAAGCCGGGCCATGCCGATGGGCCCCGTATACGGGATTTCATTGACCACGAGGCGGACGCCGCGGCCCTCTTCTCCTGGAATGACGAAGAGTTCCAGAATCTGCGGCCGGCCGCGCCATCCCTGTTCCAGCGAGAAGGTGGAAACCAGCCGCATGGTCTGGGGCTGGCCCTCGAAGAAGACGGTCTTCACGGCGGTAGCTCCGGGAGCCTCTCCGCAAGCGGCCACCACCGGCATCATCCCCTCCAGTTCTTCTTGAACCACGCGCTGCGCGCCCGCCACGCGGCGATTCTCCATGAG
>PLMF01000174.1 GCA_003142355.1 Bryobacterales bacterium | reverse complement strand
TGGCCCCGGAAAACCGGAAACGTTCCGTCTGTCACCGGGTTTTCACCGGGTTTGCGGTTGGACAGTTTAGAAGTGAAGCCGCAGGCCGAATTCGAACTGCCGCGGCGTGTTGGCCTGGGTGGTGATTCTGCCAAACGTCGACGGGGTGCTCCAAGTCAAGGCCCCGTTGCCCGGCTGCATGTGGTTCAGGATGTTGGTGAACTGGAAGCTGAGGGTGGCGCCAACTTTCCCCTCTTTCCAGACACCGATGTCTTTCGCCAGGTTGGCATCCAGGTTCCAGGTGGGAAGGCCCCGGAGGTTGCCGTAACCGCCGCAGTTGGTGTCCATACCCAGCACACACGGCCGGAGCTCGCTGTAGACCGCGGAGGGGTCGGCGAACATATTGATGCCAGTGCTATTGTTAGTGCCGACGCCATTGGAACCGGCGTTATGGTAATAGGCGCTGGACGTCTGAGTGAGCGGCGAAGCACCCACAGCGCAGTCGGCGGTGGAGGACATGGCACCCGAACTAGACTCGCCAAAAGACTGGCTCGCGGCGGCCGTGAGGGACCCTTGGCTGTAGGTTGCGCAAGTTGCGGCCCCGCTCTGTGCGGTAAACAGCGGGGAGAGCGTCCATCCGCCGAGGATGTGGCCCAGCACTCCGTGCTGGGCCTTGAAGACCGGCGGAGCATAGTATATGGCAACGTTGTAGAGGAACTTGATGTCGAATCCGTTGGGGCCGTAATTGGCCTGCAAGTCCCAAGCGTTGAGGGCGGTATTGGAGCTGTTGGCCTGGGCCAGCGGCGCCGTGCCCAGGGCGCGGCCCCAGGTGAAGTTGGAGACCACGGTTGCGCCGTGGTAATCGGTGGCTTTCCAGGTGACGTACATCGCATTGTAGTTGCCAAACCCCATGCTGGTGGTGAGGGCGACCGACGTGGCCTGGAGCGGGGAAACGCCGCCGCCCGCGCCGCTGATCATGGTGCGGCCCAGGGTCCACGAATCCGCCTTGTTCAGCGCCGACCAGATGTCGGAGACCCCCGTGCTCTTGAAGGTGGATGCGAGCTTCGAGGCCACAGCGGCGGTGCAATTGGCGTAGCCGGAGCAGTAGGTTCCCTTGCCGGCCAGCGCCCCTTCAAAGAACGGCTGGGTGGGAATCGAGCCCGGGGCCACGCCGTTGGCCAACGCGTTGTAAATGCTGGCATAGCCTTGTGCGAAAGTCTGGCCGTTGAGGGTCGTCATATACGGCACGGCATCCAGATTCACCTCTTGCATCTCGTTCTTGAGGATGCGGCCGATATAGCCGACCTCGAGCATCATCTTCGAGCGCAGCTCGCGTTGCAGCGAGATGCTGACGTTGTCGGTGCGCTGTGGGCGGTAGTTGGGATCGAGCGTGTTGACGTCGCCGGCCGAGACGGCGCCGTTGTACCCCATTAAGAAGGGCTGGGCCAGGGTTTGCGACGGCGTTGGGAGCGGGGCCGACATACCGTCGGTTCCGATGCGGAACACGGTCGAGGGGTCGACGTTGTTGGTGCCCAGGCATTGCCCGGTCCTGCTGGGGCCGGCGCAGGTGACCGGTTGCAGCGGGCCGATACCGAGCAGCGGGACCAGAACCAGGTTGACGCCGTTCAGCCGGCCCCAGATGCGGCCATAGCCGCCACGCAGGACGGTCTTGCCGCTGCCGAAGAGCTTGCCGAGGATTCCGCTGTCGAACTTGGGATTCCAGGCGGCCGCGAGCCGCGGGCTGAACGCGCCATAGAAAGTGGTCATGGGGTACTTCATGCCGGCGCCCACATTGCGGACCATGTCAAACCCGAGCACGGGGTTGTAGACCTGCCCGGCCAAGGCTGCCGTTTTCCGATTGGCCAAGTAGTCCTTGGTATTCACCAGGCTGCCGTCGGAAGTCACCACTTCCACCTGTTTCCCGTTGATCTCGTAGGGCGGCAACTCGAGCGCCCAGCCGAGGCTATAGGTCAGGGTGAAGGTAGGTTTCATGCGCCAGGTGTCGCTGAAGTACATGTTGTAAAACGGGATGATGCTCTGGTCGAAAGCCGGCTGGCCCACCGGGTTGGCCGTGAGGTTGTTGCCGGAACGCGTGTACGCCACTTGGGGTTGGCTGACCAAGCCCAGCACTTCCGAGTACAGGTTGCGGAAGTTGCTCTGTTGATTGGCCGGCACGCTGGTTGGATAGTAGTTGTTGCTGGCGAAATTGATGTTGGTGCTGGCAACCTGGTAAACGATCTGGTTGTTGATGCCCGACCCGTTGTCGGTGCGCATGTGGTAATCGTAGTTGCGCTGGTAGGTTCCACCGAACTGGAACAAGTGGTTGCCCCGGATCATGGTCAGGTCGTCGCGGACCAGCTTGTCCTGACCGTCCCAGAACCGCTGCCGGGTGCATTGCGTGCCCACGTTGTACGGGATGAGGGTGTTGGCGCAGGTGCTGCTTTCAGCCGTCGAAGCGGCGGCGCCAGCGGCGATTTCGACCGCGCCGCCCAGGCCCGGGAGTTGCGGAGGCGCATTGGCGGTGCCCCACTGCCAGAAGTTGCGCGTGTAATTGAACCGGAACTCATTGGTGGCGGTGGGCGTGACATCGGTAGTCAAGCCGAGGACCAGGTACCCGGGATTCTGCGGGCGCGGAGCCTCAGCCGCCGGCGTTCCCTTGGTGGCGCCCGGCAGGAGGCCACCGATATCCGCCTGGTTGCTCGTCAGGCTGATGAGCCGCATGTAGCGGTAGGTGGCAAACAAGCGCCACTTTTCGCCGAAGTCATGATCGATGCGGGAAACATAGGAGTTCTCGGTGAGCGGCTGCCGCATGGAGGAATAGAACCCCTGGACGTTATACCCGTCACCACCATTCGAGGCATAATACGGGTCGTTGGGCTCGGGCATATACGACCAGATCTTCTGAACGATGGGGTTGACCCCAATCCCGCGCGGATCGCAGAGGCCCGAGGGGCACGTGGCAGGCTGATACGTCGTTCCGTTCACCGTCACCGCGGTGGGGTTGAGGTTATAGGGAAGGTACGTCCCCGCGGCGTTGGGGACAAAAATCACGCCGGCGCGCATGGTGTCGGTGGGCACCGGCCTTTCGTAGTTGCTGACGTTGGGGTAACGCAGGCCCTCGTAATTGACGAAGAAGAACGTCTTCCCCCCTGCGATCTTGGGTGTAATCGGCCCGCCCAGGCTGCCGCCGAAGCGGTTGCGGTGGTTGGAAGGCAGCGGTGTATAGGGCGATAGAACCTGGCCCGACGCAGTGGTCAGCGGCGTGTGGTCGTTCGCCCAAAGGTTGGCGGCACCGACGTTGGTGGCGTAATAGTACCAATAGCCCGAGCCATGAAATTGAGAGGAGCCGCGCTTGGTCACCATCTGAACCTGGGAACCGATGGAGTTGTTGAAGTCCGCCGTCTGGTTGAAGGTTGCCACGCGGAATTCCTCGATGCTCTCCACCGGGGTCGGCACCACGCCCGAGGGAACGGCGCTTTGCTGGGTGCCGCCCAGACCCGTGAAGTTGGTCCCGTAACGGTTGGCTTCGCCGGACATGTCGTCGGTGGCGTTTCCGCCGTCCAGCATGAATGTGTTCTGGTCCTCATAGGCCCCGGCCGTATAGCCGGCCGGCGTCACACCTGGCTGCAACACCGCCAGGGTGGAGACGTCGCGGCCCAGGTTCGGCAAGGCGAGGATGGCGTCGCCGGTGATGGTGGTCCCGACCGATGCGTTGCTGGTCACCAGGTCGGCGCCTTTACTGGCCGTGACCTCGACCGTGGTGGTGGTGGCTCCCACCTCGAGGGTGGTGTTGACGGTCAGGGTCGAGCCGACAACGACTTCTTGCCCCGTCACCCTGGACTGCGTGAAACCCGGTTTGGCAAAGGTGATGTTAAAAGTGCCCGACGGAACGTTGACGAAGATGTACCGGCCTGTGTCGTTGGTTGACGTGGTTCGTGAGGAGCCGGTCGAGACGTCAACCAGCTTGACCTCCACGCCTGGAATTGCGGCGTTCTGCTGGTCCGCCACCATGCCGGCGACGGTAGTGCTCGAGGTTGCCTGCGACCAGGCTGGTGTCGCGCCGAGGCTGAGCAGGATCCCCATGCAAACTACCAGCAGTCCAGAGAGAAGCCGAGAACTGTTCCTTGAAGTCATACTCCTTCCTCACGCGGGGCGAAACTATGAACTCTGTGTCGAAAAGTTTGACACAGTCCGGTTGCTGTTTCAAGAAGAAAAACCTGATTGTGCAAATGAAATTCGGTGATCCTCTTTGGATTCAGCGCGGAAGCAGAGCACCACCGGCAAGAGGGGGATACTGGCGCAGCGTCGGAAACACCAGGCCCGTCGTGGAGTTCCCAGCCGTCGGCGGCATCGACCAGGATCTGGTAGTAACGTTCCGCGGTGATCCTCTACCGGGCCGTAACCGGAGCGGAGAACGCGGGATATCTGGGGATCGCCTGTAGTAGAATCGCTATCTTGAGGGGTCTTAGGGATAGAGAGAACACGAATACACTGTGGTAACGCCCCCCGGAAAAAACATCAGGCATGAGCGTGCGCTCATCCTCGTCGCACTGCTCTTCCTCGCGATCTATTTTGTGGTGTCGGCGTCGGCTGGCTTGAACGCCTACTTTACCCAAGACGATGGCGGCAATCTAATCAAGATGCACGAATACTGGGGACACTCCCTGGGGTACGTGCTTGGCTCCGCGCTGCGCGTGGCAACCGGAGCCTTCCGGCCGCTCGGAGGCGTTTACTATTTCACGCTCTACAGGCTGGCCGGATTCAACCCGGTGCCGTTTCGCGCCGTGTGTCTCGGCCTGATGCTGGCGAACGTCTTTCTGGCGTTTGCGCTTCTCCGGCGCTTGTCCGGATCGTTGGAGGTAGCGCTGCTGGGAGCGGTGCTGATGGCCAATCATCCGGCTGTGTCCGACATGCTCTACAGCAGCGGCACCATTTACGAGATCCTTTGTTTTCTGTTTTATTTTCTCGCGGTGTCGCGTTATCTGGCCTGGCGGCAAGCGGGCCAGCGGGCCGGCGTAACCGCGCTCTCGTGGCGTCAACTGGCTGTGCTACTGGTCCTTACCGGCTGCGCTCTGGATTCCAAGGAGATGGCGATGACGCTGCCGGGAGCGTTGTTACTGGTCGAGCTGGTCTATTTTCCGCCGGAGTCGTGGTCGTGGCGGGGTGGCGTCAGGTTCGCGGTGCGCCAAGGGCGTGGCGCTCTCGCCGCCGCGGCGCTGGTCGCGCCCACGATAGCCGTAAAGGTTCTGACCCGTAACCCGCTTAGTAACGATCCGGACCTCGGCCAGCATTCGCTCCGCGCCGCGGCCGAAGGCATGCGTGCCTATCATAACTTTCTGCTGTATGGCGACCTCTTCAGAGGTGGGATCTCGATTCCGGGGCTGCTGGCGCTGTGGGCCGCGATGGGGGCGGCGGCCATCGTTTGGCGGTCCCGGCCGATGAAATTCGGCCTTTTGTTTCTGATTGGAAGTCTCTTGCCCGTCTGCCTCATAGACCGGCGAGGCGGGTACATGCTCTACATACCTTTGATGGGCTGGGCTCTCTATGCCGGATGCTTGTTCCAGCGGCTGCGCGATGGCCTGATCCGTTTGGCGTCTCTCCGTGGTCGCGCGGCGACGGTGGTTAAGATCGCCACATTGGCCGCAGCCGCGGTCCTGATCATGCACATGCACGCCGCCAGGTTGGCCCCGTATTCCGCCTCTTTGCAGCGTCAGCAGAACGACATGCGCCGGGTTATCGAACGCTTGCAGAAGGTGCACCCTCAACTGCCCCGCGGCGCGTCCCTGCTCCTGGTGGACGATCCGCTGCCCGCTGGTTTCGCCTTGGTTCTCCTGGCGCGGCTCGCGTACGGGAATCCAACTCTTGAAGTGGACCGGATGATGATGTTGCGCGAGGCCCCCACCGGAGATGAACTGACTCGTTACGACCACGTTCTGGCCGGCGGCTGGGAGCTCCACGACGTGCGTGGCATTTCGGACGCACGCCCGCCGGTAGAGATCCGTCTCCGGCCCCGCCAGATCGGAACCGGGGACAGCTACACCGTGGAGATTCCCGAGTTCGCCGGAGAGACGGTGGATCTGGCCCTTCGCATGGCCGAGAATCGCTCGTTCCGCGTGATCGTCTGGAAATGCAAGCTGGATCCCTCGGGACGCGCGACGCTCGCTGCGCCTTCCGGTTTCTCGCCAGCGGCCATCCAGATTCAGTGGGTCCGCCTCCAAGGTGGTAACTGGATGTCGGTCTCCGGCTGATTTTGCACGGCTGGTAGAATAGAGCAAAATGATCCAGACTCTATTCGGCTCCGTGGAGCAAGAGCCATCCCTGCTGGAGAGGTTGAAGAGCGGCGTGGAGAAAACGCGCGCGGGGCTGGTTTCCGCGCTCGAAGACGCCCTCCAGGGAAAGAAAGAGATCGATGCGGAGCTGCTCGACGAGCTGGAATCCACGCTCATCGCGGCCGATATCGGGGTGCGTACCACGGACGAAATCCTGGAGCGCATCCGGCAGAGCGTCGCACGGCGCCAGTTGGGCGACGCGGCCGGGCTGAAGGGCCTGATCCGCGAGCAACTGCTCGAAATCCTCCAGGCCAGCGAGCGGGCGCCGGCGCGCGTGGCCGAGCCGCCCGCGGTGATCCTGGTGGTGGGAGTGAATGGCTCGGGCAAGACCACCACCATCGGCAAGCTGGCNNGCCATCGAGCAGCTTGAAATCTGGGGCCAGCGCGCCGGCGCGGAAGTGATCCGCCAGCGTGGCGGCAGCGACCCCAGCGCGGTGCTCTTCGACGCCGTGCAGGCGGCGCGCGCGCGCAAAGTGGATTACGTGATCGTCGATACGGCGGGCCGCCTGCAAACCAAGGAGCACCTCATGGCGGAGCTGCAGAAAATGTCGCGCACCGCCGCCAAGGTGATCCCCGGCGCGCCGCACGAGGTGCTGCTGGTGCTGGACGCCACCACCGGGCAGAACGGGCTGGAACAGGCCCGCAAGTTCACGGAAACCTCCGGCGTGACCGGCATCGTGCTGGCCAAGCTGGACGGCACGGCCAAGGGCGGAATTGTGGTGGCCATCGCGCGCGAGCTGAACCTGCCCATCCGCTACGTGGGGGTGGGGGAGAAGGCGGAAGACCTGCTGCCGTTCGACGCCGAAAAGTTCATCCAATCGCTGTTCGAAACATGAACCCGGAATACATGCGCGAAGCGCTCGAGCTGGCGCGAAAGGGACGGTCGCTGGCCAGCCCGAATCCCATGGTGGGCGCGGTGCTGGTGCGGGATGGCGAGATTGTGGGGCGCGGCTTCCATACCTACGCCGGCGTGCATCATGCCGAGGCGATCGCGCTCGAGCAAGCGGGTGAGAAGGCGCGCGGGGCCACGCTCTACCTGAACCTGGAGCCGTGTTCCCACCAGGGGCGCACGCCGCCCTGCGCCGACGCCCTGATTCAGGCCGGAGTGGCGCGGGTGGTGGCGCCCATCGAGGACCGCAACCCGCTGGTGGCGGGCGAGGGATTTCGCAGGCTGCGGGAGGCGGGCGTGGAAGTGGAAGTGGCGGCCTCATTCGCCGCCGAAGCCGAGAAGCTGAATGAGCCGTTCCTGCACTTCATGCGCACGGGACGGCCGCTGGTGACCCTCAAGACCGCCATCACCCTGGACGGCAAAATCTCGGCGCCCGACGACAACCGCGGGTGGATCACCAGCGAGCGCGCCCGCGCGCACGTGCAGGAGCTGCGTCACGATCACGACGCCATTCTCACCGGCATCGGCACCGTGCTGGCGGACGATTGCCTGCTGACCGACCGCACTGGCCTCGCGCGCGGCCGCCCGCTGCTGCGCGTGGTGATGGATTCGCAACTGCGGCTGCCGCTCGATTCGAGAATGGCGCGCAGCGCGGCGGGCGATGTGGTGGTGGTGGCCACGTCGGCCTCTTCCGCCGAGCGGCGCAAGCTGCTCGAAGACCGCGGCATCCGCGTGCTGATCTTCGACGGCCCCGGCGGGCGGGCGGACCTCGGAAGTTTCATCGACTGGCTGGGCCGGCAACGCTATCTCTCGCTCATGATCGAGGCCGGCAGCAAGGTCAACTGGACGGCCCTCGAGAGCGGCGTGGTGGACCGCATCTTTTTCTATTACGGGCCCAAGATTCTGGGCGGCTTGGAAGCGCTCCCGCTGGC
>PLMF01000265.1 GCA_003142355.1 Bryobacterales bacterium | reverse complement strand
TGGCAGCACACGCAGGGTCCGGGAGTGAATGATCGGATGGAACATATATCGCACCAATACGTAACCATCCTGAGCTTACCATTCTGCCGGACGAGCAGACCACGGGTGTGAATCGGGTCGATCAGAAAGCGATCCGGAGCCGTGAAGCGGCCCTTGGCCTCGACCTCGAAGCCGTTCAGCCGCGCGTCGGCGAGCACCTGGCGGGTAGGCTCGTCTCCGTCGAGGGTGACGAGCTTGTGCTCCGCCGTTTCCACGGCCGGGGGCTTGGAGTCGCGCAGCACAAGTTTGCCGCGCAAGGTGTCGGCGGCGAAGGCGGAGCCCGCGGCGAGCATCAGAAGACACAGACAGAACCGCATTGATTCAATTGTAGCCGAGATACCGCACCAGCAGCACCGTGCATCCGGCCGCCGAGGCCCGCGCCAGCCGTAATGGCGACCAGTACCGCCAGCGGAAGGCCGACGGCGCGTAACGGAAGAGGTTCTGGCAGGCCTGATCGCAGACATCCCAGGAATCCAGGTCGCCGACCCATCGGTCCATCTGGCGCCCGGTGACACGCGCGGGATCGTCGATCAGGGTCGCCAGAATGCGTGCTTCGTGGATGCCCGAGGCCCACAACTCCGCGGCCAGTTCATGGCTCGGGCCAGCCTCCTTCGCCAGTTTCCGCAGCACCGGCATGGGCACGCCCAGGGCGCCTTTCGAATTGATGCCGTAGCGCGCCATCCCCGCGACATTGGCGGGGTTGGCATGCGCGCGCAGAACCGATAGCAGCTTTCGCGCATCCATGGTCTCTCCAGAAGCTCTCGGCTTTCAGCTATCAGCTTTCAGCTAAACCCCATGGCGGCGCTGTTCTCGCTGATCGCTGAAAGCTGATTGCTGAAAGCTTGCATCTCAGTATTCGACGCTCACCAGGAAGAGTCCCTTGGCCGGGGCCGTCGGTCCGGATACCGCGGGTAGCACGCTCAAATCCGCCACATTGCCCTTGCCCGCTTCAATCAGCGTACCCACGATGTTGCGCACCATGTGCTTGAGGAATCCGCTGCCTCGGATGCCATAGATCAACCGCGGGCCACGCCGCTCGAGCACGGAAGAAAAGACCGTTCGCACCTTGGTTTTTCCCTCGGCATCCCGGTCGTCGGAGGCGGCGAACGGCGTGAAATCGTGCTCGCCGTGGAAGACCGCGGCCAAGTGAATCATGCGCTTCTCATCCAGCGGATAAGGGTAGTGGTGCACGTAGGGCCACTCGAAAGGGCTACAGACTTCATCGCGCAACATGCGGTATTCATAGGTCTTGGCCTTGGCATCGAAGCGCGGATGGAAATCGCTGGGAACCTCTTCGGCCGAGAGTACCCGGATGGCGGGCGGCAGGAGCCGGTTGACGGCGCGCCTCAGGTTGGGAAGCGGGATGGGGTTGGCGATGGTGAAAGCGGCCACCTGTGCGAGGGCGTGCACTCCGGCGTCGGTCCGGCCCGAGCCGGCTACATGTACCGGACGGCCCTCCATGGCCGAGAGAATCTGTTCGAGGCTTGCTTGAATGGTGGGAAGGCCGGGCTGGACCTGCCATCCATGAAACGCGCTGCCGTCGTAGGCCAGCTTGATCTTGATGCGGCGCATCATGCCGGACGCGAACCGGGCTTCGCGAGGGGAATGCCTTGGGCGCACAGGGGGCATTCCTGGAGATGATGGGCCGCCACCTGGAGCGTGGCCAACGCCACGCGCGGCACGCCCACGTCGGCACGGCCGCCGCTGCGATCGACGATCGAGCCGGCAGCCACCACCCGGCCGCCGGCTGCGCGCAGAACCTCGATGACTTCGGCGGTGCTGCCGCCGGTGGTGATCACGTCTTCCACCACCACCGCCGTCTCGCCGGGCGCCACGGTGAATCCCCGGCGCAGCGTCATCTTTCCGGTTGCGGCATCGCGTTCGGTGAAGAGAAAGCGCGTTTTGAGCGCGCGCGCCACCTCGTGCCCGATGATGAGGCCGCCCAGGGCGGGGGAGGCGACCAGGTAGATTCTTCCGGGGGCCGGTATGCGTATCTCCCGGGCTAGTAACCGTCCCAGTCTTTCCGCCGCCTCTGGATATTGGAGCACCAGGGCGCATTGCAGGTACTCGGCGCTGTGCAGACCGCTGGTGAGGCGGAAGTGGCCCTGCAAGTAGGCGCCGGTGGAACGGAACAACTCCAGGACGGACTCAGCTTGCGGCGTCACAGACGCCTACTATACCATTGAACTTAAAGACGCCGGGACCCTAGGAAACATTCATGGACCGTACAAGATCTTATGTCGCTATGTTGTGCATTCTTTTGTTGCTGGCCCCCTGGGCCGGCCTGGCCGCCGATCAGCCGGGACCAGGGAGCGCTCCGCCCGACCAGAACAGCCATCCACAACCCGTGTCGACGGGGAGCCATGGTTTTCTGGGTTCGATCACCGGGCCATACCGGCCGAAGCTGCCGGCTCCCATCAACGTGACCAACTCCACGCGGATCGAATCGTTATTGCGTGGCGGCAACCTCTACCTTTCGCTGCAGGACGCGATCGCGCTGGCGCTAGAAAACAATATAGATCTCGAAATCCAGCGCTACGGACCGCAGGTGGCGGATAACTACCTGTTGCGCGCGCACGCCGGGGGATTCGCCACTCCGGTGGCCACCAGCGTGTTCGCCCCCCCCTCCAGCGTCACTGGCCCCGCGTCGTCCGCCGGCCTCCAGTCGTATGTCACTGCCGGCGCCACTCAGATCGGGATTGCCCCTGCCAACCTCGATCCAACACTGACCGGCGCTCTCGGGTTTGCCCACAACACCGCCCCCCAAGCCAGCTCGTTCACCACCGGTACCAGCGCGCTGATCCAGCGCCTGGAGACTTCCTCTCTCGGCGTCCAGCAGAATTTGGTGAGCGGCACACTGGTATCCATTGGGCTCACCAACAGCAACGTAAACACCAACAGCACGCGCGCTCAGATCAACCCCGCCACCAACTCCTCGCTCTCGCTCTCGGTGACCCAGCATTTGCTGCAAGGGTTCGGCCTTGCATTGAACACGCGCCAGATCCGCATCGCCAAGAACAACCGGGAGGTTTCCGACCTGGTCTTCAAGGCGCAAGTGATCACCACCGTATCGGCGATCAAGGATCTGTACTGGGACCTGGTGAGCTACAACGAAAACGTGCGCGTACAGCGCGATGCCCTGGCGGCGACGCAGGCGTTGCTCGACAACAATAAGAAGCAGGTGGAGGTGGGCACCCTGGCGCCCATCGAGATCGTGCGCGCGGAAGCCGAAATCGCCGCCGGGCAGCAGGCCGTGACGGTGGCCGAAACCCAGTTGCTCCAGCAGGAGACGATTCTGAAGAATGCGCTCAGCAGGACTGGTGTGCTGAGCCCCGCGGTGGCCAGCGCCCATGTCATCCTCACCGACCACATTCAGATTCCGGAGGTGGAAGCCATAGCGCCGATGCAGGACATGATGGCCACGGCGGAATCGGCCCGGCCGGAACTGGCGCAGCTCCGCATCCTGCTTCAGAACCAGGAGATCGCCATCAAGGGGACCAGGAGCGAACTGCTGCCAACCCTGGACGTGGTGGGGCAGCTCACCAACAACGGGCTGTCCGGGCAAGTGGGCCCTTCGGCTGGCTTCAATCCCTTCTTCATCGGCGGCTACGGCAACGTGCTGACGCAGCTTTTCGCGCGCAACTTTCCCACCTACTCGATCGCTCTCAATTTGAACGTTCCGTTGCGCAATCGCGCCGCGCAGGCCGACATGATCAATGGCGAGCTGGTTCTGCGCCAGCAGCAACTCGGTTTGCAGCGCCTCCAGAACCAGGTGCGCGTGGATGTCCAGAACGCGCAGATCGGGCTTCAACAGGGGCGGGCGCAATACCAGTCGGCCATCAAGCAGCGCATCCTGCAACAGCAGACCGTGGATGCGGAGCAGAAAAAACTGGCGGTGGGCGCCTCCACCACTTACAACGTCATCCTGACCCAGCGCGACCTGGTGACCGCCGAGTCGAACGAGGTGACCGCCATGAGCGCGTATGCCAAGGCCAGGGTGGAGGTGGACCGCGCCACGGGCCAGACGCTCTACAACAACAACATTGGCCTGGAGGAAGCGTTCAAGGGAGTGGTGTCGCGGCCGCCCAGCCCCATCCCGGCGACGCCTCCGCCGCCGCATCTGCCGTAGCGCCGGCCAGCGCCGATCTCGACTACGATGGTTCTATGGCTAAAGAAATGTTCGAGGTCGAATGTCCGTGCTGCCAGGCGATTCTCAAGGTCGACCCCGAGACGCGCGCGGTGATCGCGCACACCGTGCCGGTGAAGCCTCCTCCGATTGAAGACCTGGCGGCCGAGGTCGCCAAGCTGAAAGGCGAGGGCGCGCGCCGCGAGCAGCTCTTCCAGAAGCAATTTGAAGCCGAGAAGACGCACGGCAAGGTGCTGGAGAAGAAGTTCGACGAGCTCTTCAAGCGGGCCAAGGAAGACCCGGACCAGACGCCGCGCAAGCGCGACATCGACTTAGATTAGAACCATCCGGCCGCCGGCACGGTGGCCAGCCCCATCAGTGGTGCGCGAGGGAGAGCCGGAACGCGGCCATCTCCTGGCCGTTGCGAACCAGCAGGACGTCGCCGACCAGAACCGGGTGGTTCCAGGTCTTGCCCTCGATCGCCGGAAACCGCGCGAGCTCCGTGAACTGGCCGGGGACCGCCGCGACCAACGCCAGCTCGCCATCCTCCGACAGCACCAGCAGCAAGTCCTGGTCGGGCAACAGGACGAGCTGGCCGTTGCCGTAGCGTCCGCCCTTCCACCGGCGCTTGCCGTCCTTCAGGTCGATGCACGCGAGGATGCTGCCGTCGAAGCCGAAGGCATGGCCATGGTGTACGACGAAGTCGTTGAAGTAGGGCTTGAGCCCGACCGAACTCCAGCGCTCTTGGACGGTCCACCCGCCGGGTCCGTGGGCGACCGCGATGCGGCGCATGCCGATTCCCTCGGCGCCGCCGGCGACGCTCATGAGGACGTCGCCATCCGAGGTCAGGGCCGGCTGCACGATGGCGAGGTCCGACGGCCACGGGTACTCCCACAGCAGCGTGCCGTCGGCGGGCGCGACGCTGGCCGCGCCGTGTCCGCTCATCAGCAGGATCTGCGCGACTCCGCCGATCGTCAAGAGATGTGGCGAGCTGTAGCCGGCGCCGCCGTTGGGGCCGAACCAGCGCGGTCTGCCGGTGGCGAGGTCGCAGGCGACGAGCCGGCCGGCGGCGGCGACGATGACGACATCGCCAGCCACCAAAGGCGAGCTCGCGAAGCCCCAGCCCGGGACCTTCTTGCCGGCGTCGGACGCAGCGTTGCGCGACCAAACGACGGCGCCGCTACCGGCGTCGAGCGCGTTCAGGATTCCGGTCGCGCCGAATGTGTATACGCGACCGTTGTTGAGGGTCGGCGTCGCGCGCGGACCGGCGCCTCCGTTCGACTCCCAGAAGCGGGCCGCGTTGCGGTGTGTCCACGCCGGCTCGCTGGTAGTGAAGTTGTAGCAGGCGACAACCTCGTCGCCACCGCGCTGTTCCTGGGTGTAGAGGAGGTCGCCGCGGACCGCGAAGGACGACCAGCCCGGTCCGACCGGCCGCCGCCACAGCTTGACCGGCGGCGACCGGGACCAGTCGGTCTCGATCCGCACGCCGGGGATGGCGCCGTTGCGGTCGGGTCCGCGGAAGCCGGGCCAGCCGGCTCCGGTCTTCGCTGCTGGCGGAGGCGGCGGGAGCGCCGCCGGCTCGCCGCTTGCGTGGGCCAGGAGCCGCTGCTCGGCAGTCTGCGCCCAACGCCACGCGAAATCCGAAGCGGCGTTGCCGGTCATGCCATTGGTCCGCAGGAGCGCCCACACGCCGCACGCGAGCGGGATGGCCGCAACCATCGTCGCGCGCCGAAGTCCGGCAGAGAGGCGCCGGCTGGCCACCGCCCAGACGACGAAGGCGAGGCTCAGGACCGGGATGGCGTAGATGAGGAACAGCATCCCCATCATTCCCGTCGCAATCGACTGGTGGAGGATGCGCGATGTCGCGCCCAGCGCGACGATCATCAGGACGACGGCGCCCCAGCGCTCGAACCGAGGCGCACGGCTGAAGAAAGCCCACCACGCGACGATCGCCAAACCGCCCAAGACTCCGCCAAGGACGCCGAATTCCAAGGCCTCGGGCACGACCCTGGGGACGCCAAACCTGACCAGCCACTGCAGCATCACGATGACGACACCGGGCCACAGCCGGAGCGGCTTCTGAGGAGCCGGTTCGACGGTTTGCGCGATGGTCATCTCAGACCATACTCTCACACGAGGAGATTTGTTCCCTCTTTCTCGGGGCGAACGACCACGCCGCCGCGATATTCGTCGGTCTCCACACCGTAATCCACACCGGCTCCTGGCCTTCGAAAAACGATGGTTCTTGCTTCATGCGCGCGTTCCCCCCAGTGTAACCGGGTTGCGCCGCGACCGAGCCCGGCCGCGCTATTCTATAGAGGGGTCCATCGTATGCCAAACCACTCGGTCCACAAAGCGAGCGACCTCGCGCCGGACGAGCGAATGTTCATCGAGCGGTGGTTGGGCCGCGCCCTCTCCAGGGATGAGACCGTCACTCTCAATGCCTACCGGCCCCACGCCGCGCCGGCTGGCGCCGAGCGTGAAACTCTCCGGCGGGACATCATCGCTCAGGCTCGCGAGATCGGCTCACGCGGCCCAGACGTCTCCGAGGACGAGACCGATGCCCTTGTGGACGAGGCATTCGCCGAAATCCGCGGCCGGCGCGAGTGAGATTCACCCTGGATTCCAACATTCTGGTTCGGGCGGCGACCAGTCCTCGCGGACCGGCGTTGCGGCTATTGGACATCGTTCTCGGCGCTCACACTTTGGTTGTGTCGCGGTTCATTCTCGAAGAGGTCGAGCGCGTCCTGCTCTACCCGAGGATACAGGCGCGATACCGGATTACTACCGTCGAAGCGGCGCGTTTTGCGGAGAATCTGGCCGATGCGGCAGATTTGGTCGAGCCGGTGATCGACAGGCCGGTTATCCTGTCCGATCCCGCCGACGATCCTGTCCTATACACGGCGGTGGATGGCAGGGCCGACATCCTCTGCACCCGGAACATACGACACTTCGCCACAGCGGAGGTCCGGAGCTTCTGTGCCGAACGCGGGATTCGGGTTATGACAGACCTGGAGGCTCTGCGCCACCTGTTGTAGCAGGGAGGATCTATCCCTTGACCTGCCACATGTCAGCAATGGGCGGTGACCGGCGACAGCTACATAGGCCAGCGGAATTCGGCGACGCGCCCGCCATTAAGACCGCCGACACCATGGGTGGGGGATTGCGCTTCCCGGAGCGATAATAGACGGTTGATGAGGTCTGGAACATGCGGGATGTGCAGAACCACCTCAAACCTGCACGACAGCCATTTGCTGCCGGCAGCGCTCTATAGATCCATGCGCTTGCCTTCGGGGAAGAATCCAAATCCTGTTGCGATAAGGCCAGGTGTGGCAATTGCGTCTTCTGATGAGGTGCGCCAGCACTTCCTATGCTCGGAATGCGAACGTCGGCTGAATGACGGCGGCGAGAGGTGGGTGATTGCGAACTGCTATCAAGCCGATGGCAAATTCCCTCTGTACGACAACGTCATCACACAACCGCCCGTAGCAGTCTCTCCGATTGTTACGTTGTACGGGAGTTGTGCGGTGCCCGGAATTGAGCCGGAGCAACTCGGGTTTTTTGCCGCGAGCATCTTCTGGCGGGCGGGCGCAACGGATTGGCGCAACAAGAGGAGCCCTCGAATTGAACTCGGACCATATGAAGACTTGCTTCGGCGGTATCTATTAGGACTGACGCCGTTCCCGAAGGATGCTGCTCTGAGAGTTATCCTTCCGACGCCTGCACTGGCAAGGCTCGTCGCGACCTTACCAATGCCGGATCGGCTTGATGGCATTAGATCCTACACATTCCTGATTCCGGGAATCGCCTTCACGATGATTCTCGGAAAGCACATGCCAAGCAGCATGAGAGAGGTGGCCTTCATCCCGTCGCCAAACCGAATTATCTGCATCTCAGATCAGATCCACCAGAAGTGGCTGGAGGGCGTTGCGGCAGTTATTCGTGCTGCGGAGCCGAAAGGTTATCTGAAGAGCCTTCAGAGGCCAGGTCAACGGTGAAGAGGCTAAACCGCAAAGAGATAGCTCGTACCGCGAACCGGCCACCGCCGAACTCCCGGCGTGGAATGGCTAAGGATTTGCCGATGCCTGTGCGGTTTACTCCGGCGGGCCCAGGTGGGGCTTGTAACCGTTGCGGAGCATGACCTCCCGCGCCGCGGCCACCGCGTTCGGCAGCACATAGAAAAACGCCCCCGCCCGCACCCCGCGAAAGAGCACGCCGCCGCGATATTCGTCGGCCTCCACGCCGTAATCCACGCCGGCTGACGTGAAAACGGATTCCAGGCGCAGCGCGTCGCGCAGCTTTTTCGCGATGTAGATCAGGACCGGCTCCTGGCCTTCGAAAAACGATGGTTCTTGCTTCATGCGCGCGTTCCCCCCAGTGTAACCGGGTTGCGCCGCGCGCGCGCGGCTGGTAGAGTCGATAGCGGCAAGCAGCCCAACCTTATGTTTTCACCTGTCCTGAGCCGCGAAGAGGAACTTCATTGGCTGGCGCTGAAACTGATCTCCGGCCTGGGCGCCAGAACGTCGGGAAAACTGCTGGACCGCTTCCGGACTCCGCAGGCCATCTTCCGCGCCTCGCGCACGGAACTGGAGGCGGCCGGGGTGAGCGGCGCGGTGGCGCAGTCGATCGCCAGCGGATGCACGTTCGAAGACGCGGTGGCCCAGCAGGAGAAGATGGCGGAGACCGGAACCGTGCTGGTGACCATGGGAGACGCGCGCTATCCGCAGCGGCTGCGCGAGATCTTCGATCCGCCCATTCTGTTGTTCGCGCGCGGGCGCGTGGAGCTGTTGCAGTCGATCGCCCTGGGAGTGGTGGGGACGCGCCGCCCCACGCCCTACGGCCTGGCCGTCACCGAGCGGCTCTCCTCCGACCTGGCGCACGCGGGCCTGACCATCGCCAGCGGTATGGCGCGCGGCATCGATTCCGCGGCGCACAAAGGTGCGCTGGCGGTGGGCGGCGACACCATCGCCGTGCTCGGCTGCGGCGCCGATGTGGTGTATCCATCGGAAAACCGCAAGCTCGCGGCGGAGTTGGCGGTGAAGGGTCTCATCGTTTCGGAATTCCCCATGGGGACCGTGGCCTTTCCGCAGAATTTCCCCATCCGCAACCGCATCATCAGCGGCATCAGCGTCGGGGTGCTGGTGGTGGAAGGCGCGCAGTATAGCGGCTCGGCCATCACCGCCAAACTGGCGATGGATCAGGGCCGCGAGGTTTTCGCCGTGCCCGGCAACATCACTTCGAAGCTGAGNNGAATCCCGCCGGCATCTAATCGATAGGGGGCGGGAACGGATACTGGTGGAAGGCGGTGCAACGCCCCAGGCGACGCAGGCGTCCTTATTGAATGGGGCTCCCCCGGAGCTGGGCGAGGCCGCCCGGCGCGCTCTGGAAACGCTCTCGGTGGACGCCCCCATGCATCTCGACGATCTGCTGGAAAAGGTGGGAGATACCTCGCCTTCCGAGCTGATCGCCGCGTTGTTCGAACTGGAGATGCTGGGCCTGGTGAAGCAACTTCCGGGCAAGAACTTTGTTAAAGTGTGGTAGGTCCTCTGGGAATTCCGCAATCGTTTATGCCAAAGGCTCTCGTAATCGTGGAGTCGCCTGCAAAGGCGAAAACCATCAACAAGTACCTCGGTAAAGAGTACGTAGTCAAAGCTTCGCTCGGCCACATCAAGGATCTTCCCAAAAGAGACCTGGCGGTGGACGTCGACCACGGTTTCGAGCCGCGGTATGAGGTCATCGAAGGGAAGAAGAAGCTCATTGCCGATTTGAAACAGACCGCCCGGAAGGTGCAAGAAGTGTACCTGGCGGCCGACCCGGACCGCGAGGGCGAGGCCATCTGCTATCACCTTCAGGAGGAACTGGGGGACAAGAAGAACGGCCTGCGGTTTTACCGGGTGATGTTCAACGAGATCACCAAGAAGGCCGTGCAAAAGGCCTTCGAAAAGCCGGGGCAGGTGAATCTCGACCTGGTGGATGCGCAGCAGGCCCGGCGCGTGCTCGACCGGCTGGTGGGATACAAGATTTCGCCGTTGCTATGGGACAAAGTCCGGCGCGGCCTTTCGGCCGGCCGCGTGCAGACGGTGGCGCTGCGGCTGGTGGTCGAGCGGGAGCGCGAAATCCGCGCGTTCCTGAAGAAGGAATACTGGACCATCGATGTGGACCTGGCGGGGAAGAAGCCGCCGCTGCTCACCGCGCGCCTCATCCGGCAGAACGACGAGACGCAGGAGATCGGCGCGAAAGAGGCCGCCGACGGCATCGTGGCGCATCTCGAGGGCGCCGACTACATTGTCAAGTCCGTGGGCACGCGCGAGAAAAAGCGCAACCCGGTGGCGCCGTTCATCACATCCACGTTGCAGCAGGAATCCTCGCGCAAGCTGCGCTTCAGCGTGAAACGCACCATGATTCTGGCGCAGCGGCTGTACGAAGGTGTGGTGATCGGCAAGGAAGGCGCGGTGGGCCTCATCACCTACATGCGCACCGATTCCACGCGCGTCTCCGACGACGCCGTGAGCGACGCGCGGCACTACATCGCGGAACGCTTCGGCCGGGAGTTCGTGCCGGATTCGCCCAACATCTACAAATCGAAGAAGGCCGCTCAGGACGCGCACGAGGCCATCCGCCCCACTTCCATGGCGTTCGCGCCGGAAATCGTCGAGAAGTATCTGGCCGAGGACGAAATGAAGCTCTACCGGCTCATCTGGAACCGCTTCGTGGCCTGCCAGATGATGCCGGCGCTGTTCGACCAGACCACAATCGACGTAGCGGCCAAGGGAAACAACGGCGCGGACTACCTGTTCCGCGCCACCGGATCGGTGCTCAAGTTCGAAGGTTTTCTGAAGGCCTACCAGGAAGGCAAGGACCAGGCCGATGAGGAAGACGAGGAACTGCGGCATCGGCTGCCGGCAGTTGCCGAGGGAGAGCACCTGCGCTTCCGCGCCATCAAGCCCGAGCAGCACTTCACCGAGCCGCCCCCGCGCTACAACGAAGCCACGCTGGTAAAGCGGCTGGAGGCCGACGGGGTGGGCCGGCCCTCCACCTACGCTTCCATCCTCTCCACCATTCAGGAGCGCGAGTACGTCTCCAAGGAGGGTGGCCGCTTCGTGCCCAGCGAGCTGGGCATGGTGGTGACCGACCTGCTGCTCGAGAGCTTCGACGACATCTTCGACGTGACTTACACAGCGCGCATGGAAGAGGAGCTCGACGAAATCGAGGAAGGCAAGCTCGACTGGCGCGCCGCCATGGCGGAGTTTTACGAGCGCTTCGACCGCGACCTGAAGCACGCCGAAGAGCACATGACCGACATCAAGCGGATGGAGAAGCCCACCGACTTGACGTGCGAGAAGTGCGGCAAGCCCCTGGTGATCAAGTGGGGCAAGCACGGCAGCTTCATCGCCTGCACCGGCTACCCCGAGTGCACTTACACGCGCGAGCTCACGGTGGACCTGCCGGATGTCGACAAGGCCGACCTAACGGAGCAGGCCGACGAGGAGTACTGCGAAAACTGCGGCCGCCCGATGGTGCTGAAGAAGGGCCGGTTCGGCACGTTCTACGCGTGCTCGGGATACCCCGACTGCAAGACCACGAAGCCCATCGGCGGCCAGCAGAAAAAGCCCGACCAGCCGCTCGACGAGAAGTGCCCGCAGTGCGGCAGCAACCTGGCGCTGAAGACCGGCCGCTTTGGCGAGTTCACGGCGTGCAGCAATTACCCCACCTGCAAGTACGTCAAGCAGAAAACCATCGGGGTGAAGTGTCCGGAATGCTCCGAAGGCGAGATCACCGAGCGCCGTTCGCGGAAGGGCAAGACTTTCTACGGCTGCAACCGGTATCCGGAGTGCAAGTTCGTGGCGTGGGCCAAGCCGGTGGCGGAAAAGTGCCCCCAGTGCGGCAGCCCCTACATGGTGGAGAAGTGGCTCAAGGCCGGCCCCATGTGGCAGTGTCCCAACCCCGAGTGCAAGCACAAGCAGCACGCGCCCCAAGGGGCGGAATTGCTGGCGCGGTAGGGGCCGGGCAACTTGTCCGTGCGTAGCCGGATGCCCGGCCCGGTCAGGCACGCAGGTCCTGGTGGTATGGGCAAGCTAAAGCATGCCCCACCCCGGTAGAATGGCAAGATGCACGCGGTCTTTGTCCCCGAAATCGACGCCGAAGATTGTATGATGGCCGCCCACGTGCGGAATTATGGGCGGGCTCAGGCAGCCCTGGTGTCACTCGGCGCGGCTCTGTGCCTGATGTTGGTGGCGTGTTCGCCGCCCAACGAGAGGCAAAAGGCGGAGGCTCCCGCCGCGGCGAAAGACGAGCGGGTTCCGGAGGTGTTCCAGGTGAACCTGGACACTTCCAAAGGGCCGGTGGCGATTGAAGTGCGCCGCGCCTGGGCGCCGCGCGGCGCGGACCATTTCTATTCGCTGGTGAAGACCGGCTTCTACGACGGCAACCGCTTTTTCCGCGTGGTGCGCAATTTCGTGGCGCAGTTCGGCATCAGCGGCGATCCGCAACTCAACCGGCTATGGGCCAACGCCAACCTGCCCGACGACCCCGTCAAGCAGAGCAACGTCAAGGGCACGCTGACGTACGCCCACTTGGGGCCGAACAGCCGCTCCACCCAGTTGTTCATCAACCTGAAGGACAACAAGACCCTGGACAAACAGGGCTTCGCGCCCATCGGCAAGGTAATTTCCGGCATGGAGACGGTGGAGAGATTCTATAGCAGTTACGGCGAAATGGCGCCCCGCGGACAGGGCCCCGATCCGTCGCAAATCGAAGCGCAGGGCAACGCCTACCTCGAAAACCATTTTGCGCGGCTGGACTACATCAACAAAGCCGCGATTCAGTGATATAGTAGTGGAGACCCTGACCCCGTCGAGAAGGGGACCAGGAAGTTACCAATACAGGGTCAAACCTGAACGACGCGGCCCGGCGGGACCAAAACCTCCCGCCGGGTTTTTTTTGAGTTCGCGGCCCCGGCACCCGACTCTCATTACGACGGATCTTTTCCCCGCGTGGCCTGGACGCCCTTCAGAATCGCAAGGCCCAACAGTACAATTGCACCCACTGCGATCCAATGCGCGGCGACATGCAGTATCACGGCTCCATAGATTAGCCCGCCGATCAGTATCAAGAAGCCGACAATGTATATTCCGAACGACATAGCAGTTCCTTTTTCACGCCTGCGCCACCAGATGGTCCATGGCCCCTGCCACCAGACTGTGCACATTGGGGACCAATTGATGGGTGCCTGCGAATACAGGGCAAAAACCGGGGATTCCGCAAGTTGTCACGTGCAAGTCCTGCCGTCCGGAAGGCAAGAAGTGCTGCACACAAGCAGGCACTTGGGTGAAAGCAGTGGCCCGAGAACGGCCCGCAAAGTGCCCACTCTTCGGTATGCGCCTACCTTATCTGCTAGCGGTGAGTGCCTCGATTCTGGCGCTGGCCGCCGCGGGCGCAGCCGGACCTGCGAAAAGCCGCGCTGGTGCGCCGGTCGCCCGGAGTCTCGCCGCCAACGAAATAGAGGACTCAACGAAGACCGGCGCGGTGGGGCCGGGAGCAACCGGGCCAAGGGTGGTGCGGGCGCAGATTCTTCTGGACCGTGCCCGGTTCTCGCCGGGCGAGATTGACGGTGTCTACGGCGACGATCTGGGGATTGCGGTCAAGGGATATCAGGAAAACCACGGCCTGAAGCCGACCGGCACAATCGATGCGGAGACGTGGCGGCTGCTCGGCAGCGACGCCGGCCCTCTTCTCGCGACCTATACGATTACCCAAGCGGATGAGAAAGGCCCGTTCCTGCCGCTACCGGCCGACGTCCAGGAAAAGGCGAAGATGAAGTGGCTTGGCTTCGAAACCGCGGAGGAAGGACTGGGCGAAAGGTTCCATAGCTCGCCGAAGCTGCTGGCCGAGTTGAATCCCGACCAGAAACTGGACACGGCCGGGGGGCGGATCGCCGTGCCGAATGTGCGNNTATCCGGCCACGATTGGCGACTCGCACGATTCGCTGCCAATTGGTCATTGGACCATCACCAGCGTTCTGCACTATCCGTGGTACAACTATGACCCGGAGCACTTCTGGAACTCGAACCCGAAACAAGCGAAAGCAACGCTCCCGCCGGGTCCGAACAGCCCCGCCGGCGCAGCGTGGATCGGGATCTCGAAAGAACATTATGGAATCCATGGGACGCCGGATCCGGGGCACGTCAGGCACGGCGAATCGGCCGGGTGCATCCGGATGACGAACTGGGATGTGGAGAATCTGTCGCACATGGTTCGGCGGGGCACACCGGTCGTCCTGGAGGAATAGCTTTGAGGCCCTGGGTTCCGATTGCCGGGCTCCTCTCAGTGTTTCTCGCTGTGGGCGCGACCTCTTCCATTCTCGAGATGACTCCGCCCATCGACGGACTGGCCCTCGCGAATCTGCGGGATATGTTCGAAGAAGTTCACAACGGACATCCGCACGAGGCGATCGACATTCTGGCGCCAAGGGGGACACCGGTGCGCGCAGTGGTATCCGGAACCGTCCGCAAACTGTTTTCCAGCAAACCGGGCGGCAACACGATATACCAGTTCGACGAAATGGAAGTGTATTGCTACTACTACGCGCACCTGGAGGGGTACGTAAAAGGGTTGCGTGAGGGAATGCGGGTCGAGCGTGGGGATGTCATCGGTTTTGTGGGATCGACGGGAAACGCGGATCCGCGCACGCCGCACCTGCATTTTGCGATTTTCGAGTTGGAGCGCGAAAAGCAGTGGTGGAAGGGGAAGGCCATTGACCCATATCCTGGCCTGGTAGCCGCGGTGCAGCGGGCGGCCCCCGTCCGGCCATAAGTTATCATTGAAGAAGAAATGTCCAACCGAGTTGCATTTGTCACCGGCTCGAGCCGCGGAATCGGCCGGGCCATCGCCCTGTCGCTCTGCCGTGAGGGCTTTTATATAGTCGTCGCTTCGCCCGAAGTCGAAAACAACGAGTTGGTGGCCGGTGAGATTCGCGCCGCTGGCGGAGAGGCCATGACTCTGAACCTGGACATCAGCTCGCAAGAATCAGTCAAGGAAGGCTTCGGCCAGGTGCTCGCCGCCAAGGAACGCGTCGACGTTCTGATCAATAACGCCGGCATCACGCGCGACGGCCTGGCCATGCGCATGAAGCCCGCCGACTGGGACCTGGTGCTCAAGATCAATCTCACCGGCGCCTTCTTCGCCTGTCAGCAAGCGCTCCCCGGCATGATGAAAAACCGCTGGGGGCGCATCGTCAACATGGCATCGGTGGTGGGCCAGGCCGGCAGCCCGGGGCAGGCGAATTACGTCGCCTCCAAGGCGGCCCTGATCGGTCTGACCAAGGCGCTGGCGCAGGAAATGGGCAGCCGCGGCATCACGGTGAACGCGGTTGCGCCCGGCTATATTGAGACCGACATGACCAAGGTTCTGCCGGAGGCGGTGAAGCAGAAATACCTGGCGTCGATTCCGCTGGGCCGGGCCGGAACGATAGCGGACGTCGCGGCGGCTGTCAAGTTCCTGGTGAGCGACGACGCCAGTTACATCACCGGCCACGTGCTGGCGGTCAACGGCGGCATGTACATGTAGGTGCCGGGCATGCCCGGCCCCTACGGCTTCGGAGTCAGGTCGTCAATGCGGCGCCCGGTGAGGATGGTGGATACGTCCGTCGCCAACCGGTCGAGTTGTCGCCGGTAGCGCTCCCCGCCATCAGAACACGTAGCTCACTCCAAACAGAGGCGTGAACTGGTGGAAGATTCCTTTGTCGGTGCCGTTGGCCGCCGGCACGATCAAACGCGTCGGAAACGCCGTGACGTAATCGCGAAAATCGGCGCGCACCAAAATGTGATCGGTCAAGCGGAATTTCACGCCTGCGCCGCCGGTGACGAGCGCCCTCCATTGGTTCTCGCCGACCAGGCCGGCGATCTTGGGCATGGGCTGCGGCACCGGCGCCGGACCGGTAGTCACGTAGTATTTGGCACCCACTCCCACCGCCACGTAGGGGCGGATGCGCGCCTTCCGGCCGCGCGCCTGGAACAGCACGTCGTAGTTAAAGGCGTGCGACTGGCCCTGGATGTTGCCTCTGGCAGTGCCCGTGGAAAGAAAGGGGTCGCCATCGTGGTAGAGATAGCGCATCTCTCCCGAGACGTGCTCGAAGAGGTTTTCGCAAAACACCACGCCCGTGGCGAAGCGGTTGCGGATACCGGCGGTAGCCGTTCCACCCGCCGAAATCACGCTGCCGTCGCGATACACGCCGTACCCGAAGGCGCCACCCATTTCGTATTGCTGCGCCAGGCACGCGCCGGCGCAAAAAAAGACAGCCAGAATCTTCAAGCCCACAATTGAAGTAGACAACAGCCGGAGGGCGCGCGCAACCTAGCCCGGCTCGGGGTGCACGGTCACGTCGGCGTGCGGGGCGATCTGCTCGATGGCGGTTTCGATGGTCTCGGTGAGCTGGTGGGCTTGTTTCAGCGTCTGGTTGCCGTCCACCAGGACGTGCAGGTCGATAAACAGCCTGGGGCCGGAGTAGCGGAAGCGGATGTTGTGGCAGTCCAGCACGCCGGGCACGGCTTTCACGGCGGAGGCGATGCGCTGCTCGATGCCCGCGGGCGCGCTGTCGATGAGAGCATCGACGGTCCGCCGCCCCAGCCGCCAGCTTACCCACGCCACCACAACCGAGACGCCCAGCGCGGCCACGGCGTCGCCCGCGCTCAAGAACGCAAGCCGCGGGAACCAAACGCCAGCCTTCACCGCGATCAGCCCGAGAATCACCACGGCCGAGCTCCAGATGTCCGTCTGGAAGTGCAAGGCATCGGCTTCGAGCGCCTGGCTGTTGTACTTCCTGGCGGTACGCGACAGGACGCGCGATCGCGAAGCGTCGATGGCGATTGAGGTCAGCATCACCGCAAACGACCAAAACGTGACCTCGACATCCCCTCTATGATGGAGCAGCCGGTGGACCGCCTCCCGCGCGATCCAGGCGCAAGTGGCCACCAGCAGCACGGTCTCGAACAATGCCGAGAGGTTCTCGACCTTTCCGTGGCCGTACAGGTGATCGCGGTCGGCTGGGCGGCCGGAGACCCGCACCGCCAGAAAGGTCATCAGGGCGGCCACCAGGTCCAGCCCGGAGTGGGCGGCTTCGGCCAGAATTCCGAGGCTGCCCGTCAGCACGCCGACTACGATCTTGAAGGCCGTCAGCCCGACGGCGGCGAGGAGCGAGGTGAGCGCGGCGGACTGTTTCTCGCGGTCCTCGATCGAGCGAAGCGAAATCGTCACCTCGAAATTCAGGCTAGCACCAATGCGCGAGCTTCAGCTTGTGGCACTGCTCACGAAGTCCTCGAACGACCGGCCCGGGGATTCGTCGAATGTCTTGGCCAGCACATCGAGGCCGCGAATACGGTCCAGTCTGAAGTTGCGGAAGCCACCCCGCAGCTCGCACCATGCGGCCACGGACCACGTCGCACCCCAGAAATACAGTGTCAGGGGGCGCAGAATCCGGCTCGACACGCGTTGTTCCCAGTCGATGTATTCGATGCGGAGTTTCCGGCGCTGTAAGATTGCCTGGCGCAACGTTTCCAGGCCGGCGAACGCGTCCTGTTGAACGTGAAACTCGGGGGCGAACAGCCGTGTCCGGTTGACCTCTTCCCGCCGGGCGCTGGGCAGTGCCAGCGTGATTTTGGAGATCGCCGAGCGCACATGGCTCGCGAGGGTGGGCCCTCCCCAAGCTTCAACCATGCGCGCTCCGGCGACGAGAGCTTCGACTTCATTCACCGTGAACATGATGGGCGGAAGATCGAAGCCGGCGCCCAGCCGATATCCCATGCCGGCCTCTCCCTCGATGGGCACACCGGAAATCGAGAGATCGCGTATGTCCCGATAAATGGTTCGTTCGGAGACTTCGAGCCAACCGGCGAGCCGGGCAGCGGTGGTGAGGCGTCGCCCGCGCAAGTGTTGCACGATTTGGAACAGCCGATCGGCACGCCGCATGTTGCCAGCATAGCGCCGAAACCATCCTGACATAACGCTGTCAGGAGGCATGAGGCATACTGAACACGTGGAGACAAACGCGAACGATCGACGAATCGATTACATCGAATTTCCGGCTGTGGAAATAGCCCGGACGAAGGCCTTCTATGTCCGTGTGTTCGGATGGAAATTCACCGACTACGGCCCGGACTATACGAGTTTTGAAGATGGCCGGCTCTCGGGAGGGTTCTGGAAAGCGGACGACGCAACCGGCGGCGGACCACTGGTGGTGATTTATGCGGTGGATCTCGCCGGGATGGAAGCGAAAGTGCGGGCGGAGGGTGGCACTATCGTCAAGGAGATCTTTCCGTTTCCGGGCGGGCGGCGGTTCCACTTCACCGATCCGAGCGGAAATGAGCTGGCGGTGTGGTCGGACAAATGAGAAAGCCGCCCGCATCCGTCATCGCCGAGCTGTCTCGGATCCCGGGAGTTGGGCCGTCGATAGCCGCCGATCTTTGTCGTCTTGGGGTCCGGGAAGTGGCGGAACTCAGAGGTCGCAACGCCGAGTCTCTTTACGCCGAACTGTGCCGGGAAGTGGGCGGGCGGGTGGATCGGTGCGTTCTCTATGTATTCCGATGCGCTGTTTATTTCGCATCGGAGTCGAAGCCCGATCCCGAGTTGCTGAAGTGGTGGAAGTGGAAAGATGCGGGCTAGCACTCCCGCGCGAACGTCCGCGAGATCAGTTCCTGCGCCTCCTGCTGGATCTTCCGCAAATGGTCCTGGCCCGCGAAGCTCTCCGCGTACAGCTTGTAGACGTCCTCGGTTCCCGAAGGCCGCGCCGCAAACCATCCGCGTTGGGCGACTATCTTGATACCTCCGAGGGGAGCGCCACTGCCGGGTGCGGCGGTGAGCATACAACTGGTTCCGAAACAAGCGATACTAAGGTCTGTTGACCTTTGATGCCAACCCTGCTGCATAGGAAGTTTCTGATCCGGGAGCGGATTTACCAGGAAAGGAATGATGATGGGAGTGCGAATTCTGCATACCGCCGACTGGCAAATCGCCAAGCAGTTCGAGAGCCTGGGCGCACCGCCTGACAAGCTGGCGTACTTACGGCAAGAACGCCTCAGTGTGGTACGGCGAATCGGCGACTTGGCCGTGTCGGAGAAAGTCGGCGCGATTCTGGTGGCTGGCGACATATTCGATCGCAACGACATTAGCGACCTCCCGGTTCGGGAACTACTGCACATACTTAGGGCAGTTGAGATCCCGTGGCTATTGCTCCCGGGCAACCACGATCCGTTCACCGTTGAGAGCGTTTGGGAGCGCATGTTGCGGTTCGGCTGTCCGCCACACGTCCACGTACTCAGAACCGGTGATCCGGTCATTCTGTGTGATGGGCGGTTGGCTGTCATCCCGGCGCCTCTGACTCGCCGGCATCAGTACGAAGACCCAACAGAGCTGTTTGCGACTATCGAGACACCAGAGGGCGCCATACGCGTTGGCTTGGCGCACGGTTCCGTGCGGAATCGCCTCCCCGAAGCCTCCGAGCAATACAACATGATTTCGGACACGCGGGCGATTGACGCTCGGCTGGATTACTTGGCCCTGGGCGACTGGCACGGCGCCGCCGAGATTGCCGACCGCACCTGGTACTCGGGCACACCTGAAGCCGACAGCTTCCTGCAGTCCGAGGCTGGGCATGTCTTGATTGTGGATCTGCCCAGTGTCGGCCAAGCTCCGAAGGTGACCCGTGTCTTCACGGGCCACTATCGTTGGTACGACTTGGAAGCTACGCTGCAATCCCCGGATGCTCGGCAGGATCTCGACAGCGTCGTGAGTATCATCGAAGAGCCCCGTGCGGCGGCCGTCGTGCAATTGACCCTCAGGGGCGCGGTGAGCCTCTCCGAGCGAGCCAGAGTTGCCGATCACATTTCTGAACTGGAAGCTGAGGTTCAGGTACTCCGCGCCAATCTGGATGAATTGATTGCCGCACCGAGCGACGCGGACTTGGACGAAATCGGGCGGCAGGGATTCATTGGAACTGTAGTGCAGCGCCTGCGTGCAGTCCACGCCGATGCGTCAAACCCAGACCATAGGCACGCTGCAACGGCCCTTCAACGTCTTTACATTGAGCACGTTCTGGGAGGGAGGCTTTGAATGAGACTGCGTGAAATACAGATTCGGGACTTCCGCAAATTGCGGAGCGCATCCATCAGGGGCCTGGTCGATGGAGCCAACGTGATTGCCGGCCTAAACGAGGCGGGCAAGTCCACCGTGTTGTCCGCGCTCCAAACGGCGCTTTTCCAGAGGCATAACATCACCGGCAAGCTTCTGGACGGCATCCAGCCCTATGGTTGCTCCGTACGCCCCGAAGTGGACCTGGCGTTTGAGCTTGACGGCCGGACGTATCGGTTGCGCAAGACGTTTGGCGGCACCTCTGGCAAGGCGGAACTGTTTTGTCCGGATGGGAAGCGGTTCATGAATCACGACGCCGACCTTAAGCTTGAGGAACTGCTTCGATTTCGAGGATCGGTAAGGGGCGCAGCCAAATTCCAGGAGCTTGGGATGTGGCCTTTATTCTGGGTCGAGCAGGGTACTACCTTTCAGGGCATGGATATCAATCCCGACGTGCGTGCGACGGTTCAATCGAGTCTTCGCAAGGAAGTTGGCGACATTTTGGTTGGAGAGGGTGCAGCCAAGTTGCGCAGCCGCGTTACCCTTGCTTACCGCGAGTACTTCACGGACAAGACCGGGAAACCCACCGGCGCCCTCTCCGCGGCGGAGAAAAGACTCGACAAGGGCCGGAGCCAACTGGCTGACAAGCGAATCGAACTGGACGGTTTCAACGCTTCCATCGAGTTATTGGAATCTAACCTTGCCAGGCTTGGCGAGCTCCGTAGTCCGGAAGTCCGGGCGTCCCTTGAGCGCGAACTAGCTGGCGCGGAAGAAGCGGTGAAACGCGCCGAAGGTCTCCTCCAAAAGAAGCAAACGACGGAGGAACAACTGAAGCTCGCACGAGTTGTTCTGAAGCACGCGGATGAAGCGATGCAGCGGCGGCAGGACCGCCTGGAGGAGTTGAATCGCCTCGAAAAGGCGCTGGAGGATCTTCGACAGAAACAGGTGAGAGCGGAAGAGGAGCTTCGACCTTTGGAAGAGCGGTTCACGAAGGCGTCCGAAGAACTTGTGGACCTACGGAAGGCACTAACAGCCGCGAACTCCAGCCACGGCGCCGCCAGCCGAGTCTACGAATTCCTGGGAGTGAAGCAGCAGCGCGACCGCGAACTGGACCGTTTACGCAGGGCGCAGGCCGTTGCGGACGAGGTTAGGGCGGCGGAGACATCTCGGTCGGCTATCCGGATTTCCGAGGCTGATTTGAAGAAACTACGCTCCTTGGAGGTTGAAGTCTCCAAGGCCGAGGCTCGTCTTGAATCTGCGGCAACCAAGTTGGAGTTTCAGTTTTCGGATACCGAGGGAGTTCGCTTTAACAGCGGGCCCCTTCCGCCAGAAAACCCGGTCGTGCTGACGGATGTTGCGGTTGTCGAGATTGCGAACCGGGGCTCAATAAAGATCGTGCCGGGAGGCGACACGCTCGCTGATCGCAGGCACGACTCAGAACGCGCGAAATCCGACCTCTCTGATGGGCTGTCTGCTTCTGGGGTGTCATCCGTCGCCGATGCCGATGAACGCTTCCGCCTCAAGCAAGAAGCATCCCGCTCGTTAAAGAGCCATCGCGAGATGTTGTCTTCACTTGCGCCCGAAGGCATCGCGGAACTGGAAGAGGCGGTTCGCTCGCTGGAAGCCCGTGTGACAGGACTGGCGGAGGGCTTAGACCTCGCTACTTTGCCGGACCTGAAAGACGCCGACATCCGGCGCCGTGAAGCGGTAGCCGAGGTTCAGCGAATAAATGGCAAGGTGCACGACGCGGAACACGATCTTGAACAGACGCGTATACGCCGCGATGAGGCCCGCGACTTCTTGACGGCGACGGTAGGTGAGCGTCGCAACGCCTCGGGGACCCTGGATCGGAACAGCGATGCCCTGAGGGCCGAACGCCAAATAGCTGGCGACGTAGCTCTGCAATCGGAGCTGGAGCAAGCGCGAAGGGCGGAGGCCGAGGCGCAGAAGGCTTTCAGCCAGGCAAACGACCGATACCTTGAGGCTGATCCCGATGCAGCCTCGGAACGTGTGCAGATGAGCCGAACAGCGCTCGCGAACTTGGAATCGGATATTCAGCGACTGGAGCGGTCCGTTGAACGGACCAGGGGGTCGCTAGAGGCCCTTGGGAAGTCAGGCCCCGGTGAGCAATGCGCAGCCCTCGAGGCGGATCTCAACGACGCCGAGCTCCGATACTTGGCTCTTGATCGCGATGCGCAGGCGTTGCGCTTGCTCTATCAGACGATTGTGGAAACAGAACGGGATGCAAACACACAGTTTCTGCGGCCGGTGGTGGAGAGAGTTCAGCCGTACCTGCGACGCGTATTACCGGGAGCGAGAATCAAGTTCAGTGCCGATCTGTCGATAGAAGGCCTGGAACGGGGCGAGACCACGGAACCGTTTAACTCATTGAGTGTCGGCGCCCGCGAACAGGTCTCAGTATTGACCCGGATTGCCTTTGCAGATCTCCTTGCGTCGGAGGGCGTAGCGGCACCGATCATCCTTGACGATGCCCTCGTCTATTCGGATAACGCGCGGTTCAACGATACTCTGCTGGCGTTGTCACTGGCAGCAAAGCGACACCAAATCATAATCCTAACCTGCCACGAGGATAGGTACCTGAAACTGGGTGCCCCAACGATCCACTTGGAGGAGTGTATGGAGATTGAAGCCACTTCGGTCGCCGCGTCGGTTTGACACGACACATTTCGACGGTGTTGTGGCCAACCTGGACCACACGCTGCCGCGTAGAGATCCGCGCCCTAGCCCGCCGCCGCGAACGTCCGCGAGATCAGTTCCTGCGCCTCCTGCTGGATCTTCCGCAAATGGTCCTGGCCCGCGAAGCTCTCCGCGTACAGCTTGTAGACGTCCTCGGTTCCNNGCCGCGCCGCAAACCATCCGCGTCTGGTGACCACCTTTAACCCTCCGAGCGGAGCGCCGTTGCCGGGTGCGGCCGTGAGCATGGCCTCGATGGGATCTCCGGCCAGCTCGCGCGCGCTCGCCTGTGCGGGCGAGAGGCGCGCCAATATGGCCTTCTGCTCCGGGGTGGCGGACGCGTCGATGCGCTCGTAGACCGGCGCGCCGAACTGGTCGGTGAGGGCGCGGTAGATTTCGCCGGGGTCCTTACCGGTGCGCGCCACCATCTCGGCCGCCAGCAGGCCCATGATGATGCCATCCTTATCGGTGGTCCAGGCCGTGCCATCGCGGCGCAGGAACGACGCGCCCGCGCTTTCCTCGCCGCCGAATCCCAGCGAGCCCGCCAGCAGACCGTCCACAAACCACTTGAACCCCACGGGCACCTCCAACAGCGGGCGCCCCAGGTGTTCAGCCACGCGGTCGATCAGGCTGCTCGAGACCATCGTCTTGCCGACCCCGGCTTGCGCGCGCCAGTCCGGCCGGTTCGAGAAAAGGTACGAAATGGCCACGCAAAGATAGTGGTTGGGATTGAGCAGGCCCGCGCTCCGCGTCACCACCCCGTGACGGTCGTGGTCGGTGTCGCAAGCGAACGCTACGTCGAATTTGTCCTTCTGGGCGACCAATCCCGCCATGGCGTAGGGCGAGGAGCAATCCATCCGGATCTTGCCGTCCCAATCGACGGTCATGAAACTGAAGGTGGGGTCCACGTGGTCGTGCTCCACGGTAAGGGGAAATCCATATTGCTCGGCGATGCGGCCCCAGTAGGCGATACCCGCGCCGCCCAGCGCATCGGCGCAGAGCGAGAGGCCCGCGGCGCCCACCGCCTCCATGTCCACCACCGATGCGAGGTCGTTCACGTATTCGGAAATGTAGTCGTGACGGTGGGTGGTGGAAGCCGCCAGCGCCCGCGTGTAGCCGCAGCGGCGCACCTCGCTCAAGCCGCCGGCGAGGATCTGGTTGGCGCGGTCCTGGATCCATCGGGTAGCGTCGGTATCGGCCGGCCCGCCGTGCGGCGGGTTGTACTTGATACCGCCATCCTCCGGCGGATTGTGCGAGGGCGTGATGACGATGCCATCGGCCAGTCCCGTCTGACGGCCCCGATTGTGCGTAAGGATGGCATGCGAGAGCGCCGGGGTCGGTGTGAAACCCCAGGCCCGATCGGCCATCACGTCCACATCATTGCCGGCCAGCACCTCGAGCGCGGTGGCGAAGGCCGGCTCGGAAAGCGCGTGCGTATCCTTCGCCAGAAACAGCGGCCCGTCCACGCCGCCCTCCTGCCGGTACTGGCAGATCGCCTGGGTGATGGCCAGGATATGGTCTTGATTGAATGAGCATTGAAACGACGATCCGCGGTGCCCCGAGGTGCCGAAACTCACCTTTTGGGAGGCCACGGAAACATCCGGATGCTCCGTGTAGTAGGCTGTCACCAGCCGGGGGACATTGACGAGCATCGATCGCTCGGGAGGTTTGCCTGCAAGCGGATGAAGTACCATCGACTCCAACTTACGCGTCTTGCCCCCCTTCGCGCAATCATGCTAGCGTGAAAATTAGCAATCCAAAGGAGAAATCATATGCCATTAGTGTCGATGCGGCAGCTACTTGATGAAGCGGCCAAGGGCGGCTACGGGGTTGGCGCGTTCAACGTCAACAACATGGAACAGATCCAGTCGATCATGGAGGCGGCCCGCGAAACCAAGTCGCCGGTCATCGTTCAGGCCAGCCGCGGCGCGCGCCAGTACTCGCAGGACCGTTTCCTTTATCACCTGATGATGGCGGCCACGGAACTCTATCCCGAAATTCCCACGGTCCTGCACCTCGACCACGGCAACAGCGTCGAGACCTGCAAGAGCGCCATCGACATGGGCTTCACCAGCGTGATGATGGATGGCTCCCTGAATCCCGACGGCAAGACCCCGTCCACTTTCGAATACAACGTGGATGCGACGCGCAAGGTGGTGGAGATGGCGCACGCCAAGGGCGTCACCGTGGAAGGCGAGATCGGCTGCCTCGGCGGTATTGAAGACGGCCACGGCGCGGGCCTCGACGGCCTCAGCCACCTCACCGATCCCGACCAGGCGGTGGAATTCGTCAAGCTCACCGGACTGGACGCCCTGGCCATCGCCATCGGCACCAGCCACGGCGCTTACAAGTTCAGCAGCAAGCCCACCGGCGAGACGCTCAAGATGGGGCGGCTGATCGAGATCCACAACAAGCTGCCCAACGTTCACCTGGTGATGCACGGCTCTTCCAGCGTGCCCAAGGCATTGCAGGACATCATCAACCAATACGGCGGCAAGCTGAAACCCACGTGGGGCGTGCCGGTCGAGGAGATCCAGCTCGGCATCAAGAACGGCGTGCGCAAGGTCAACGTCGATACCGACAACCGCCTGGCCATCACCGGCGCCATCCGCAAGGTCCTCTGGGAAACGCCGGAGAAGTTCGATCCGCGCGATTACCTGAAGCCCGCGCGCGAGGCCATGAAGAAGGTGGTGGCCGAGCGCATGACGCAATTTGGCCAAGCCGGCCACGCCAGCGACTACGCGCCCATCCCGCTAGAAGAGATGGCCCGCCGCTACGCTCGTTAGGGGAAAAGGGGTCAGACGCATTTTCCACGGAGGAAAATGCGTCTGACCCCTTTTTTGCGGTAATCTCTGAGAACAGAGGTGATTTGATGCTCCTTCGAAAAACGATCCCGTGCTCCTCTCTTGTCGGCGCCATGCTTTTTGCTGGGGTCGCCGCTGCCCAGAGCGCCCAGCCGCGGCGTGAGCCGGATGTGCCTTTCGTGCCCACCACCGAAGCAGCGGTGGCGGCGATGCTGAAGCTCGCCGACGTGAAGACGACCGACGTGGTGTACGACCTCGGCTGCGGTGACGGCCGAATCGTCATTGCCGCCGCCAAGACTTATGGGGCGCACGCCGTCGGTATCGACATCAACCCCGTGCGCCTCGCCGAGGCGAATGAGAACCTCAAGAAGGCGGGCCCGGACGTCGCCAAGCTGGTCCGGTTCGAAGACAACGACCTGTTCCAGGCCGACATCCACGAGGCCACTGTGGTGACCCTGTTCCTGCTCTCGAGCGTCAACCTGAAACTGCGTCCCAAGCTGCTTGCAGATTTGAAGCCAGGCACCCGCATTGTTTCCAACACCTTCGACATGGGCGATTGGAAGCCGGAGAAAGAGTTCATCGTCGGCAATCCGGATGAGGAATCGTACCTGAGCCACAAACTCTTCCTGTGGATTGTCCCGGCGCGCAAGTGAAGAAAAGCGTTCCTCCTGTTAGAATGAAGCTTATCCACTCCCAGGGAGGAACCGCCTAACTTGAACTCTGCAATTCTCGCCTTGGAAGACGGCACGGTCTTCGAAGGCAGGAGTTTTGGTGCGCCCGCCGAGCGGTCCGGAGAAGTGGTCTTCAACACCGCGCTCACCGGCTACCAGGAAGTGTTCACCGATCC